>JAFRZC010000230.1 GCA_017442765.1 Prevotella sp.
CATCCTCAACGTGTCGGCCAAGGACAAGGCCACAGGCAAGGAGCAGGCCATCCGCATTGAGGCCAGCAGCGGACTTAGCGAGGACGAGATCAACCGCATGAAGGCTGAGGCCGAGCAGAACGCCGAGGCCGACAAGCGCGAGCGCGAGAAGATTGACAAGCTGAATCAGGCCGACTCGATGATTTTCACCACCGAGAACTTCCTCAACGAGAACGGTGACAAGATTCCCGCCGACCAGAAACCGGCCATCGAGAGTGCCCTCCAGACCTTGAAGGATGCCCACAAGAATGCTGATGTCGCAGCAGTTGACACTGCCATCAACAACCTCAACCAAGTGCTCCAGACCGCCTCGGCACAGATGTACCAGCAGGCAGGCGGCGCCCAGCCCGGTGCAGGCTTCAACGGTGGCGATGCTGGTTTCAACGGTGCTGGTGCAGGCTTCAATTCCGGCGACGCAGGTTTCAATGGCGCAGGCGCAGGCTTCCAAGGCGGGGTCCAGCCCGGCTCCGACCCCGGCCAAGCCACCAAGCCCGATGACAACATCCAGGACGCCGACTTCGAGGAGGTGAAGTAAAAAGAGATAAGAGTTTATTGTTAATAAAAGGAAATCGTGTGCAGTCTTTCTGGTTGCGCACGATTTTATTATATCGAAAGGCATGAAAAAGGGCTCCGCCGAGCCCAATCTTTGTTAACCTTAAATCTAATACCATGAAAAACGTTGCAAAGATAATGAGTTTTTGAATATCTTGCAAGTTTTTCGGTCTTTTTCCTTATAGTTTGTTATAATTCTTGACATAAATCAAGGCAGATTAAAACAAAAAGATGCTTTTTAGATAAAATGTCTTATTTCTAAAAAAAAATAGCTTTGTTTCAGACAAGTTCGAGGGCATAGTATTGGTAATCGTGGAGAATGGTGAGCAGAAGCGATATGCTGGACGGCTCTTTGCGTTGGATGCTGAGGGTCTGCTCAACTTTTGCGGCCAGGCGTTCCAGCTGTTCGTCGTTGTATGTCGTGCCGCTGTTGAGGGCTTTGCGGATGACCTCGGCCTGTGCGATGGAGAGGTTGGCGGCTTGTGGATAGACGGGGCGGTAGTCGGGGTTGGCATACTGGAAATCCTCGAGCGTGACGTTCAGTTGATCGAAGTTCTGCAGTCGGATGACGTAGGTTCCTGCGGCCATGTCGCCGAGACGCTGTCCTTTGCGGTTGAGCATAATAGCGATGAGCCCGACGAAAAAGAAACCTTCGTCTATCATGAGCAGGAGCCAGCGCAGAAAGAGCTGTCCGATACCAGGCTGCGATCCGTCGGCGTTGACCACCCGTGTCTTCTGGCTTCGTTTGCCTATGGTCTGCCCGTTGAAGAACGCCTCACAGATGAAGGGGTAGAACAGCACGGGCAGGTAGACGAGACAGACAAACAGAATGAGCAGTCCGTCGTTGATATCATCGGTATCTATAATGGTGTCGAGTTTGAAAAAGACAACAGTGACAGCACTGAAATACAGAAGCAGTATGGCATAGTCTATGACGCGGGCAATGATGCGCTCGGCAACGGTGGCGGGAGTCTGCGAAATGCGAACAAATTGACCGGTGATGATGTCGGCCTTCATATTCTCTATAAATTGTTATATTTTTTGCAAATGTAATAGTTTTTTCTTATTTTTGCAAGCGTTTTATGAAGGAAATTGTTTTTTTGCGTAACAATCTGCCGAAGTGGCGGCGTGCGGAGCAAGTAGTCGGAGACACGTATTGGCATACGCCCGACGAGTTGGCCGATCTGTACGGCGACATCACTTCCGATCTTTCCTTCGCTCAGACCCATTATCCTGATTCGCGCATCACGCTCTATTTGAACAATCTGGCCTCGGCCATTCACAACGAGATTTACAAGAACAAGCGCGAGAAGTTGTCGCGTCTGTTGACGTTCTGGACACGCGAAGTGCCGCTCACGATGTGGGAGGCTCGCCGCTTGTTGCTTGTTTCGTCGTTGATTAGTGTGGTGAGCGCGTTGATTGGCATGGTGTCGCAACTGGCCGACCCTGAGTATTGCCGTATTATCTTGGGCGACAGCTATGTCGATATGACACTCGACAACATCATGCGCGGTGAGCCCATGGCTGTCTATGATGGCGGGGGAGAGACTGAGATGTTTCTCGGCATCACGCTGAACAACGTTTTTGTGTCGTTTCGCATGTTCGTGCTGGGTATCCTGACCAGCGTGGGTACGGCATGGAGTCTTTTCCAGAACCTCGACATGCTGGGTTGTTTCATGACATTCTTCTATCAGCATGGTTTGCTGTGGGAGGCCTTTCTGGCGGTCTTCCTGCACGGAACACTCGAGATTTCGGCTATCATCATTGCTGGAGCCGCCGGGCTTTCGTTGGGGAATGGCCTACTCTTTCCGGGCACCTACTCGCGCATGGTTTCGTTTCGTCGAGGTGCCCGCAAGGGATTAAAAATCATTGTGGGGACGGTGCCCGTATTTATAGTGGCGGGCTTCATCGAGGGGTTTATTACGCGGCATACAGAGATATTCGACTCGGTGCGGCTGGCCATTATTCTACTGTCACTGGCATTTGTACTGTGGTATTTTGTGATATTGCCGAGGATTGTGGCGCGGAAGAGATGATTGAAAAAATTAAATGATAATAGATAATTAGACATGGAACAGAGATTTCAAAAGATTGAACTTTACAAGGAGCGCGTGTTTGGCGACAAGTTCTCGGCGACGTTCGACTTCGTAAAAGAAAATTGGCGGGTGATACTCCGCTTCATGGCCTATCTCGTCTTGCCCGTCTGCCTGTTGCAGTCGTTGGGCATGGAGTCGATCTTTGGTACGGCTTTTATGACTACAGCAGCCGGTGGCGACATCGGTGACGCGCAGGTTATCCGTCTGCTGGTTTCTTATGCCGTCTATATTGTATGTGTCATGCTTGGCACGCTATTCATCACGGCTGTTATTTATGGTCTGATGCGACTCTACGACGACCGGCCTAATCGTCTTTCTGGATTGACGATGAGGGAGTTTCGCCCGCTGCTCTGGCGACTGGTGAAGCGCAGTCTGGTCTTGATATTGGCCATGATTCCGCTCGTGCTGTTAGTCGGTATAGTAGTGGGGGTTGTCGTTGTCGGCGTCTTCGCCATCGACCTTTTCGCCGGCACATTGTTGCTGTTCCCCATCTATTTCGGCATAATAGCAGTGTCGCTGCCACTGATGCTGGCCATGCCGATGTATCTGATGAACGACAACGAGACGGCCTACGGAGCCATTTTCAAGGGTCTTCGTTATGGGTTCAAGACTTGGGGTGGGCTGTTCGGCATCATCTTTGTGGTGGGTATGATAGGCTACGTGGTGGCTACCGTTGTGATGATGCCCTACATGGTAGTCCTTGTTATTAAGGGTGTGATGGCCACGAGCGACGAGCCGTCAACGGGCTTCATGGCAACAGTAGGTCTGTCGGCACTCACCTATGTCCTTGGCATCATTCAGGCTTTCGGCATGTATCTGGCCTATGCGCTCAACTATATCGCCGTGGGTTACCACTATGGCCATGTGATGGAGAAGTTTGAGGGGGTGTCGGTGGCACGCGGAGTCGATAATTTCGAGGCTATGTCCGACACCCACGAGGACGACAGCCATATCTTCGACAGCCTGCGCGATATTGATAATTTCGATCGTCTGTAACTTTCATGCGGCACGTCGCGCGTCTCTACATTCCCGAAACACTCATAGGAAAGAATGCTTGCTCCTACCGACACGCTCACTGTTGACACCTCGATGATAGCATCGTGGCGCAGCGATACTGCCTACGACTATAATCGTGAGCTGATGCAGTCGGATTTCAATCTGATGGACTGGCTGTTGGAGCAAATAGGTCGTTTTTTTGATGCCCTTATAGGCAGTGGTGACGAAGGCGACGTGCGCACAGTGATATGGATTGTTGTCGGTATCGTGGCATTGGGCCTCGTAGCCTATTTCTTCTTCTACCATCGTGCTCGTTTGTTCTCACGGCGTAGTGCAGCCGCCGCTGTTGACTACGATATAACCGAGGATACTATCTACGGCATTGACTTTGCCTTGGCTATTGACCGCGCCTTGCAGTCGGACAACTACCGCGAAGCCTTGCGCCTCATCTACCTACAGACCTTAAAGCGGCTGAGCGATGAAGGTCGTATTGACTGGCAGCCCTACAAGACCCCGACACAATATATCGCTGAGGCTGGGGGCAGCCCCTTTAGTGAGTTCACCAATCATTTCCTGCGCGTGCGCTACGGGGGCTTTGATGCCGACCTGCCATTGGTTGAGCGGATGCGGGCCTTGCAGCGTGAGATAGAGAAAGGAGGCGGACATGAAGAGTAGCCGCACGTTCTTCATCGGCATCGGTATTGCAGCCGTGTTAATCTTCGTTCTGCAATTGCGTGTGCCGCAACGCTTTTCGTGGCGTCCCTCGTTTAGTCCTCACGACCGCCAGCCTTTTGGCTGCTATGTCTTCGACAGCGTTATGCGCCATTCGCTTGCAGGCGACTATCAGGTGGTGCACAAGACACTGCGGCAGCTGAACAATGAGAAAGAATATGAAAAGCGCAACATCCTCATCGTTAGTACCGGAATGAATTTGGGCGATGTTGACCTGAACAACCTTGACTCGCTATTGCAAAAAGGCGCTCGGGTAATGATAGCCTATGGCCCGCAGTATATAGAAGACAGTGTGCTCTACAAACGATATGGGATAGCGATTGACGGTTATTATCGTTTCGATGTCAACATTCTGAAGAGAACTTTCAAGGAGACTCGTCAAATCCCCGATGATACTATTCGCTGGAATTCTTCAGTACACTTCTATCAGTCTTCCTTTTATCCCGTCTATTCCCAAATGGTTTCGGCAACTGTGACGGGAGGCCGCGTTATGGCTAACATTCTGCATCGGTTTGACGAACGTACGGAAGACCGTACAGTGGTAGAGGTAGAGGGTGTCGATGGAGCAGAAGAAACCGTAGACACGCTGAGTGTGCTTACAAGTGTTCGGCGTGGTAAGGGTGAACTTATTGTGATGACCACACCGCTTGTGCTCACCAACTATGGTATACTTGATGATAACTTGAGTCCCTATGCGCATCGGCTGATGACACTTATTGCCGATTGTCCTGTTATCCGTACGACGGCCTATATGGAGACTTCTGAGATGGAAGAGGCCCGGCAGTCGCCCTTCCGTTATCTGCTCTCGCAGCGACCGCTCAAATGGGCATTGTGGCTCTCATTGTTGCTCATCGCGCTGTTCATGGTGTTTACCGCCCGTCGCCGCCAGCGTGTCATCCCCGTGGAGAATCCGCCGCGTAACCATACACTGGAGTTCATCGGTCTTATCGGAACGCTCTACTACCAGCAGCGCGACCATGCAGACCTCTTACAGAAGAAGTGGGGCTATTTTGCCGAGGAGTTGCGGAGCCGCTTGGATCTTGACATTACCGATGCGCGGGACGATAATACCTCGGCAGAGGTATTGGCACGGCGCACGGGTATGGACAAACTTGAGACGGCGACATTGCTGCGTGATGTGAGACAGGTTTTACATACCCGCGATGTCACCGACCGGCAACTCCAGCTGCTCATAAGAAAAATGAACGAAATATTGAGGAAATTATAATAATTTACAATTTGACGATATACAATTTATTGTTAGACGACTATGGAAGAACAAAGAACAAATCTCAGCCTGTTTTCCGAAAAGATCAATGAGGTGAAAGCAGAGATAGCCCGGGTCATCGTCGGCCAGCAGGAGGCTGTTGACCTCTTGTTGACGTGTATTCTTGCCAATGGACATGTGCTTATCGAGGGTGTGCCGGGTGTGGCCAAGACACTGACGGCTCGTTTGCTCTCGCGCCTTATCGACGCAAAATTCTCACGTGTGCAGTTCACTCCCGACCTTATGCCCTCCGATGTGCTCGGTACGACGGTGTTCAACATGCAGACCTCGTCGTTCGACTTCCATGAGGGTCCCGTTTTTGCCGACATCGTTTTGGTTGACGAGATTAACCGTGCGCCCGCCAAGACGCAGGCCGCGCTTTTCGAGGTGATGGAGGAGCGGCAGGTAACCATCGACGGTGAGACCCACCGCATGGGCGACATCTACACAATCCTTGCCACACAGAATCCCGTGGAGCAGGAGGGTACCTACAAACTGCCCGAGGCGCAGCTCGACCGTTTCCTGATGAAAATCACCATGGGCTATCCCACAACCGAAGAGGAGATTCGCATCTTGGAACGGCATCAGCAGAATGTAGCCTTTACTCGGCTGAACGCGGTAAAGCCCATCATTACCCAGCCTGAGCTGATTCACCTGCGCACATTGCTTGGGAACGTGGTGGTTGACCGCTCACTGCTGCAATATATTGCGCAGATAGTCGAACAGACGCGCACTTCGCGGGCCGTGATGCTCGGAGCCTCGCCGCGTGCCTCGGTGGCCATGCTGCAAACGGCCAAGGCCTTTGCGCTGTTGCGGGGACGCGACTTCGTGACTCCCGACGATGTCAAGGCGGTCACGCCTGCGGTGCTCCAGCACCGCCTCATCCTCACAGCCGAGGCCGAGATGGAAGGCTACACGTCCGAGAAGGTAGCCCGGAAACTTATTGACAAGGTTGAAGTGCCGAAATGACAAGTTGAGATGTTTCTGAGTCGCAGGTTTTATCTCGTTGCCCTTGCCGTGATACTGGTTTTCATTGGCGGACAGGCATGGCACCCGTTGTTCTACCTCGGACAGGGACTGCTTGTGCTATTGGCTGCGGCCGTGGTGGTGGAAGCCGCCATGCTATGGCATCGGCGGGGCATCATGGCATCAAGAAGCTTGGCGCGGCGGTTCTCCAATGGCGACGGCAATGTGGTGAGCCTGCGTGTGGAGAACAACTATCGCTTTCCAGTCTGGCTGACCGTCATCGACGAGATCCCCGCCCATTTCCAACGGCGCGACGTCGCCTTTCCTCTCCAATTGAAGGCGCGGGAGGGCAAGAACATCGACTACCGGCTGCGACCTGTACGCCGTGGTGTCTATTCGTTTGGCCGGATACGTGTCTTCACCTCCACCGCTCTCAGATTGCTCTGGCGGCGTTTCACCTGTGCAGAACCTTGCGACGTGAAGGTCTATCCCTCGTTCCTCATGCTGCGGCAGTATGAACTGTTGGCCATCAGCAACCGATTGACCGAGATGGGCATCAAGAAGATACGTCGCATAGGCAACAACACGGAGTTTGAGCAGATAAAGGACTATGTGCAGGGCGACGACTACCGCACCATCAACTGGCGTGCGACAGCCCGCCGCCATCAGTTGATGGTAAATGTCTATCAGGATGAGCGGTCGCAGCAGGTCTTCTCCGTTATCGACAAAGGGCGCACCATGCAACATGCTTTCCGGGGGATGACATTGCTCGACTATGCCATCAATGCCTCGCTCGTGCTTGCATACGTGGCGATGCGCCGCGAGGACAAGGCCGGCCTCGTCACGTTCAACGACCGCTTCGACACATTCGTGCCTGCCTCGAAACAATCTGGTCATATCGAGACCTTGCTTGAGCGGCTCTATGCCCAGCAGACCACCTTCGGTGAGTCAGACTATTCTGCGCTCGTGGCTCATCTCGATAGGCATCTCTCCAAAAGGTCGCTCCTCATACTCTACACCCATTTCATCGGGCTTCAATCGATGCACAGGCAGCTGCCCTATCTCATACAGCTTGCCCGAAGACACCGGTTGCTGGTTGTGTTTTTCATGGACAACGAGATTAAGGACTACATCGCCTCGCCGGCTACCGACACCGAGGATATCTATCGTCATGTCATTGCCGAGAAGTTCGAGTATGAGCAACGTCTTATCGCCTCGCAGCTGCGCCGTCACGGCATTCTCTCCCTGCTCACCACGCCCGACCAGCTCTCCGTCGATGTCATCAATAAATACCTTGAAATGAAATCGCGCCAGATGCTGTAGTGATAAAGAAAGTGGCGAAAGTATAATAATTTGGCAGAAAATACGTTATAGAATCAGGACTTTAATTTTTTAATTGTAAAACAATATGAAAAAGTATTTAGCAGAACTTGTAGGTACGTTCGTACTTACTTTCCTCGGCTGCGGTGCAGCTGTGGCATTGGGTTGCGGAGCGGAGAACACCGCAGCCATCGTTGGAACGGCTTTTGCCTTTGGTCTGTCGGTAGTGGCCATGGCTTATACCATCGGCGGAATCTCGGGTTGCCACATCAATCCGGCTATCACGCTTGGTGTGTTCTTGAACGGTCGCATGAGTGCAAAGGATTGTGGCATGTACATGGTGTTCCAGGTTATCGGTGCTATCTTGGCTGCCGCAGCACTGGCTGGTATCGTTGCCACCGACCCGAGTGCAGTGATTACCACGGCCACAGGTGCCAATGGCTGCACTTATGGCGTGACCAACGGACTGATTGTTGAGATAGTGCTGACCTTCCTCTTTGTGCTTGTTGTCTTGGGTGCAACGTCGAAGACGAACGGTGCCACCAACAACTTTGCCGGCCTGGCCATTGGTCTGTCGCTCATCCTCATCCACCTTGTGGGTATCCATTTCACTGGCACGTCGGTTAACCCTGCCCGTTCCATCGGTCCCGCACTCTTTGAAGGTGGCGACGCGCTGGCTCAGCTCTGGGTGTTCATCGTCGGTCCGCTTGTTGGCGGTGCCATTGCAGCACTGGTCTGGAAGGTCATTGAGCCTGCTGAGAAATAAAGCGTTAATCTTATCTGATACAAAAGACCGTCTTTTGGACTCCAAAAGACGGTCTTTTGCATGAAATTCCCTAGGGAATTTGTCGCGAAAGACGGTTATTCCGTTTTTCTTTCATCAGCGTCCTTAGGCAGAACCTCTAGGGTGACTTTGGCAAGACCCTGCTGGAGCATACCGAGGTCGCGGGCGGCACCCCATGAGAGGTCCACGATGCGTCCGCGTCCATAGGGGCCGCGGTCGGTCACGCGCACGACGACGCTCTTGCCGTTGCCCAGATGGGTTACCTTCAGCCGTGTGCCGAAAGGATAAGTCTTATGGGCGCAGGTGAGGCTGTCGTGGTGCAGGCGCTCGCCGTTGGCGGTCTTACGTCCGGTCCACTTTTTCGAATAATACGAGGCGATGCCCGTTGTGGTCTGCGCACTTAACAGCATAGGGCAGAAGAGCGCAAGGAATAGGATTTTCAGTTTCATATTACACAATGCCTTGGGCCATCATGGCGTTAGCTACTTTCATGAAGCCGGCCACATTGGCTCCACGTACATAGTCGATATAGCCGTCGGCCTGCTTGCCGTACTTCACGCACTGCTCATGGATGGAGTGCATGATGAAGTGCAGCTTCTCGTCAACTTCTTTTTCGGTCCACGTGATGCGCATGGAGTTCTGTGTCATTTCCAGTCCCGATGTGGCCACACCGCCTGCGTTGACGGCCTTGCCAGGGGCGAAGAGTGTTTTCGAGTTGACGAATTTCTCTACGGCCTCGGCGGTGCATCCCATGTTCGACACCTCGGCCACGCAAAGCGGCTGGTGGGCAAGGATATGGTCGGCATCGTCGGCATTGAGCTCATTCTGTGTGGCGCAGGGCAGGTAGATATCGGCCTTCTGCTCCCAGGGCTTGCGTCCCTCGTAGAACGTTGCGCCGTCGAACTCCTCCTCGTAGGGCTGGCATACGTCGTTGCCGCTGGCTCGGAGCTCAAGCATATAGTCGATTTTCTCGCCGCTGATACCAGCCGGGTCGTAGATGTAGCCGTCGGGGCCGCTGATGGTGATGACCTTCGCGCCCAGCTCGGTGGCTTTCTTGGCAGCACCCCATGCCACGTTTCCGAAGCCGGAGAGCGCCACGGTCTTCCCCTTAATGTCGATGTTGCGGGTCTGTAGCATCTGGTTGACAAAGTAGAGCGCGCCGAAGCCTGTAGCCTCAGGGCGTATGCGCGAGCCGCCATATTCGAGACCTTTTCCGGTAAGCACACCGCCGAACTGGTGGGTGAGCTTCTTATACATGCCGAAGAGATAGCCTATCTCGCGTCCGCCCACACCGATGTCGCCGGCGGGAACGTCCTCGTCGGGGCCGATATGGCGATAGAGCTCGGTCATGAAAGCCTGACAGAAACGCATCACCTCGGCATCGCTGCGGCCACGGATGGAGAAGTCGCTGCCGCCTTTGCCACCACCCATCGGCAGGGTGGTGAGGGCATTCTTGAAGGTCTGCTCAAAACCGAGGAATTTCAAGATGGAGAGGTTGACGGAGGGGTGGAACCGCAGACCGCCTTTATACGGGCCGATGGCCGAGTTGAACTGAACGCGGTAGCCAATGTTCACATGCACCTCGCCCTTGTCATCGGTCCAAGGCACGCGGAACGTGACAATGCGCTCGGGCTCTACAAGCCGCTCAATGAGCTTGGCCCGCTCGAACTCGGGATGCTGGTTATAGACGTCTTCGATAGACAGGAGCACTTCTTTCACTGCCTGCAGGTACTCTTTCTCACCTGGATGCTTGCGCTCCAGGTCTTGTAAGATTTTCTCAACTTCCATAATTCTTAAGATACAGATTGATTTATCATGGTACGGTCGATTTGTCGGCCTGTACGTTTTCCAGAGTGCAAAATTACGTCTTTTATTGCTTACAACCAAATAAAATGCCGTGAATTTTTGGTGTTAGTCGTTTTTATTGTACCTTTGACTGCGCCGAAGGTACTCTCAATCAGAAAATTGCAAATAAATTTGCACATTCGCTCGCTTATTTGTACCTTTGCAAAAAAGAAACCAATATAATAGCGAAGGAATGAAACACGCAAATCTTTTTATCAAGTCGGGCGCATGTCGCCTATGGCTTGTGTTGACAGGAGTAATGTTGCTGCTGCCAGCTTCGGCACAGACAGGTAACAAACAACTTTTCACCCAATGGGTTGAAGATCTGGACGACGGCGGGCAGATGCTTTACGATCTGAGCGACGGGCAGCATTTCATACAGGCTTATGCCTACACAGAGACCTATTGTGAGGAGATGCACGGAGCCTATACGCCCGGGGTGTTCTATCAAATTCGGTGCGAGGATGTTTTTGTTGTTTCCGAGGGAAAGGACAGCGGCACCATTAAGTACCGCAACAGAAAGGGCGAGGAGTTTGAGGTGTGTCAATATTCCAATCTGACAAAGAACAATGTAACACTTCTTTTCGAGGGCGAGTTTGAACACGAGGCCAAGAAAGCCGCGCGGACAGTCGAGGTGGTGAACCCGAACTCAGAGGAACTGAACGTGGAAGACATGATTACCATGTGGAACTACTGGGACGACACCTCCGACGCGATGAGCATTCTCTGTGAGGACAAGAACCTGTATCAGCTTGAGCATAAAGACGGAGACGACAACGGCTATTCCTGCGAGACCTGGGGGCGCAACATCAAGGCCAACGGCTGGCAATTCACCAAGACGGGCGACGACGCGCTGGCTATCTTCTGCCTGACACATAAGAACGACGAGTTCAAGGAGGTGTGCATCATCTTCTCCGACCCGCGGCTTGTTCCCATCTATGAGAAGCAGTTGGCTCAGCACGGCTATTTCAAACAGCGCACGCGCAACGTGGAGGGTATGGAAGAGACCATCTACGCCCCCGACAGCTGGGAAGAGGAGAGCGACGAGCCCACCTACACCATCACCAACGATGGCCAGGGCCTCTACCATCTCTCCTTCATGGACATGATATAGGTGGGTTCTATAAATTAGCTTTGGCCTGTCATGTATCAATAAAAAGTGAAAAATATCGTAAAAATAGCGGTAGTTTCTTTCAAATGCAAAAATAATGTGTTACCTTTGCATTGTTTTTCAGATGCAGAGGCGCGACGTGGCGCGTTGCTTGTAAGATTAAGGTAATAATTTTATAAATATCAAACTTATGGTAAACTACAAAGATTTAGGTCTCGTGAACACCCGTGAGATGTTCAAGCGAGCCATCAACGGCGGCTATGCTATCCCCGCATTCAACTTCAACAACATGGAGCAGCTGCAGGCCATCATCAAGGCCTCGTCCGACCTGCGTTCGCCCGTCATCCTTCAGGTCTCGAAGGGTGCCCGCAACTATGCTAACCAGACATTGCTGCGCTACATGGCACAGGGTGCTGTGGAGTACGCTAAGGAGCTGGGCTGCCAACATCCCGAAATCTGTCTGCACCTCGACCATGGCGACAGCTTCGAGATTTGCAAGAGCTGTGTCGATTTCGGCTTCTCCAGCGTGATGATCGACGGCTCGAGCCTCCCCTACGAGGAGAATATCGCCCTGACGAAGAAGGTCGTAGAGTATGCCCACCAGTTCGACGTGACTGTTGAGGGTGAGCTCGGCGTGCTGGCCGGTGTTGAGGATGATGTTGTCGCTGCCGAGAGCCACTACACAAAGCCCGAGGAGGTAATCGACTTCGTGAGCCGCACAGGTGTTGACTCGCTCGCCATCTCTATCGGTACCTCGCACGGCGCCTATAAGTTCACTCGTGAGCAGTGCACGGTTGACCCTGCTACCGGTAAGCTCGTTCCTCCGCCATTGGCATTCGACGTGCTCGACGCCATTATGGAGAAACTGCCCGGCTTCCCCATCGTGCTCCACGGTTCGTCGTCGGTTCCGCAGGAATATGTCGATATCATCAACGCCAACGGCGGCAAGCTGCCCGATGCAGTGGGTATTCCCGAGGAGCAGCTCCGCAAGGCCTCGAAGAGTGCTGTTTGCAAAATCAACATCGACTCCGACTCTCGTCTGGCCTTCACCGCAGCCGTGCGTAAGGTATTTGCCGAGAAACCCGGTGAGTTCGACCCGCGCAAGTATTGCGGTCCCGCCCGCGACCTGATGATTGAGCTTTATAGCCACAAAATCAAGGAAGTGCTCGGTTCGGACGGCAAGCTTGCTAACTGCGACTAAGCCGGAGTAAACTCACAGATAGTAAAGAGGGACATGCCAGCCAGACATGTCCCTCTTCTTGTTTCAGTGGTGTTCTAAGATTAATATTGATGTCGGCCTGTAAGGCCAGCAGCCTTTAGCCCAGGGCAACGCGCCCTGGGCTGGGTGCTTGTTGGTCCTTCGGGCCGTCTTTGCACAACTTGTAGAATATGAGTTTTCGGCCTGCCGACGAACCGTTATGGCGGAAAAGTGCGGTTCTCAACCCCAAACGAACCCCTTTACGATGCCATTGACCGTCTTTTACAAAGTAATATAATATATATTACTCGGTAATAGTATATATATTACTCAGTAAAATAATATATATTACTTGGTAATATAATATATATTACTTTGTGAACCCTTGTCTTTCGCGCTGTGAACCCTGTTTTATCAACTTGACTTTCGAAAGCTTGACCACTGATTTCACGAGTGGTATGCATTATTTGACATAATTTATGTAAATTTTTTTATCCGATTTTTTACTTTTCCAACTGTTGAGGGTCTAACCTATATAAGCGTTCATTCGGATGCAACCCAACGAACCAAAGAACCGCCAAAACGAGAAGGACAAAGAATGAGCAAAAACGACAAAGACATCATCGCGACGATGCGGGAGGATGCCGAAATTGGCCTCCGTCTGCTGATGGCCCGATACAGGGAGCCGCTCTACTGGCATATCCGGCGACTGGTGGTGAGACACGACGATGCTCAGGATGCCGCTCAAAACACTTTTATCCGCATATTCCGCTCGTTCAGTCAGTACAACGGCAATCACTCGCTCACGGCATGGATTTACCGCATAGCCACCAACGAGGCGCTTCGGCTGATAGAACGGCGGGGCAACGACACCATGCCGTTGGAAAAGGTATCCAAAGCCGAAGCAGAGAACTACATCGACTACAGCGACCTGGAGACAGTCAGACTGCAAAAGGCCATTCTCACACTGCCACCCAAGCAGCAGCTGACCTTCAACCTGCGCTATTACGACGAGATGGACTACGGTGAGATTGCTGCCATCGCCGACACCACGCCAGCCAGTGCCAAGGCCAATTATTACCATGCAAAAGAGAAAATCATCAAGTACATGCAATCAAGCGATTAAGACAATATGGACAAGAACTTTGACATCAACAACATCGGCAAACGAATGCCATACACCGTGCCCGGCGATTTCTTCGAGACCATGGAAGAGAACGTGATGCGAAGCCTATTCCCTGAGGATAGACAAAAAGACAAAACCATTCCCGTCCGTCGGAA
>JAFRZC010000025.1 GCA_017442765.1 Prevotella sp.
GGGCAACGCCCTGGGTGCTGGACGGGTATAAATTCGCCCTGAAAGGGCAAAAGCAGTATCCACCTGTGGGGAGAGGTCAGCGGGGGCTGCTTTTGCCCTTTCAGGGCGTTGTCGTGGTGCCACATTCACTCAGGGTGTTGCCCTGGGCTAAGTGTGTCTGGCCTTACAGGCCGTAATTTTAACGGACACCAATAAAAATATTCCACAAGTCGTGCAAAGACGGTCTGAAAGGTCAACAGGCCGGGGAAGAAACCCCAAAGGGGTGCCAGACCACAGGCAGGGGTGTAGCGACAGCGGAACCCCTGTGCTTGTAGTGGCGTATATCAAAGCCCGGAAGGGGCGACAGAAAACACAATATTCGTCTGCCGCCCCTTCAGGGCTTGGATGATTGACTTGTCGGGTTACAGAGGTTCCGCTGTCGCTACACCCCTGCCTGTGGTCTGGCCACCCCCTTCGAGGGTATAATCCAGAACAGTATGGTCTTCCTATAGGGTGCTGTTGGCCAACCACTGATAGACACACGAGCAGATGCCGAAAAGGGCGATGCCTGCGGTGCAGATGGCAAGCGACAGTTTTGTAGAGACATCGCTGCGGAAGGCGGGAAGGGGCGACGTGGTCTTCTTGATGTACATCTCCTTGACGATGAGCAGGTAGTAGTAGAGCGACACGACGGTGTTGACCAACGCGACGAACACTACGGCGTATGCCCACTTCGAGCCTTCTCCTGCGGCAGCCATGAAGACAAAGAACTTCGAGAACATGCCTGCGAAGGGCGGGATACCCGCAAGGGAGAAGAGGGCGAGCGTCATGAGGAACGACAGACGGGGATTGGTCTGGTAGAAGCCGGCATAGCTGTCCATATCGGTCGTACCGCCGTTGCGGTGCTCCACGATGTTGATGACGGCAAACACGGCAAGGTTGGCCACGACATAGACGAGCGTGTAGTACATGAGCGAGGTGACACCTGCGGCGGAGTTGCCGACCACGGCGAGCATGATATAGCCTGCCTGCGAGATGCTGGAGAACGCCATGAACCGCTTGAGCTCGCGCTGACGGATGGCGAAGAGGTTGGCCACGGTGATGCTGAGCACGATGACGACATAGAGCAACACTTCCCACTGCTGTACCATCGGCGCAAACACCTTCATGAGGATGGCGCAAAGCGCAAAGGCGGCCGCACCTTTCGACACGACGGAGAGATAGCCAGTGACAGGGGTCGGTGCGCCCTGATAGGTGTCGGCGGTCCAGAAATGGAACGGCACGAGCGAGATCTTAAAGCCCAGTCCGCTGAAGAAGAACACAAGTCCCGCAATGGTGAGGGGCTTCACGCTGAGCGAGGCAGCCACATCGTCGAAGTAGAGCGTGCCACACGCGGCATAGAGCATGGAGATGCCATAGAGCATGATGCCAGACGAGAAGGTGGCGATGAGGATGTACTTCGCGCCGGCCTCGGCCGAGGTCTTCTTCCACTTGTCCATCGCCACGAGGCATGCCATGGGCACGCTGGCCATCTCGAGTCCGAGGAAGAACATGAGGAAGTGTCCGCTCGACATCATCATATACATACCCAGCAAGGTGGAGACAATGAGCATGTAGAACTCACCACAGTAAGTTGACAAGTTGACAAGTTGACGAGTTGACGAGTTGTTACCATCAACTTGTTTACTTGTCAACTTGTTCACTTGTCCACTATTGAGCCACGGCTGCGCCATAATGCAGACGATGATCGCGCCAGCGGTGAGGATGGCTTTCATCACGTTGGCGGCTGGCGTGGAGACGTAGAGCCCGCCGAAAGCCTCGGCCGGTGATGCCAACACACAGGGCACGATCTGGAGCAAAAGCAACGTATGCGTCAAACAGCGCAATATCGGATGCTTGCGGTCGCTCTTACTGAAGGCGAAATCTGCAAGAAAAATGATAATCAGGATGGCAACGAGTGTTGCCTCGGGTATCATATTTAAGAACTGACTGTAATTCATCTTTTTTATTTACAATTTAACTATTGACGATTTACAATTTATTTACAATTTTAACTTCTTAACTCCCCAAACTACATAATATTTCCAAGTATGGGCAGTACGCCGCTATCAACAATGGGCTTGAAGAAGAACGGGGTGAGTCCTAAGCCTGCCACACAGAAGATGAGGCAGGCCACGGCGATGCGCTCGTCCCACGTGGCATCGGTCAGCGTCTCGTAGTGCGGGTCGGCCACCTTGCCCATGAGAATCTTACCGGCTACACGAAGAATATAGACTGCCGTGACGACAATCGACGTGCAGGCGATGATGGTGCAGACGCGGCGGAACGTGTCGGCATTCTCGAACGAGCCCACGAAGATGGTCATCTCTGCCGTGAAGCCCGAGAAACCCGGAAGACCTAAGTTGGCCAGACCGGCTACGAGATAGCCGACAGCCAGGAACGGCATGATCTTCATCAATCCGCCAAGCCGGCGCACGTCGCGCGTATGGGTACGCCCGTAAATCATACCGATGAGCGCAAAGAAGAGTGCCGTCATGAGACCATGGGAGAGCATCTGAAGGATAGCTCCCGAAGCGGCGTTCTGCGTCATCATGAGCAGGGCAAAGAGCACCAGGCCGCAGTGGCTCACCGACGAATAGGCGTTGATATACTTCATGTCGGTCTGTACACAGGCGGAAAGGGCACCATAGACAACCGAGATGGTGGTCAGGATGAGGAATATCCAAGCCAGCTCACGGGCAGCATCGGGCAACAAGTACATCGCCACACGGAAGCAGCCATAGCCTCCCAGCTTCATCAGCACACCGGCATGGAGCATCGACACGGCGGTAGGCGCACTGGCATGACCGTCGGGGCTCCATGTGTGGAACGGGAACATGGCTCCAAGCACACCGAATCCGATGAAGATGAACGGGAAGAATATCTTTTGGATATGTACGGGAATATTGTGCAGGGCAGCAATCTCGTTGACGTTCATCGTCTGGGCTCCACTGAAATAATAGATGCCGAGAATGCCGAGAATGAGCAGTGCCGAGCCTCCCATAAGCATCAGCGTGAGCTTCATGGCCGAATACTCCTTGGCTCCACTACCCCACACGCCAATGAGCAGATACATGGGGATGAGTGCCACCTCGTAGAACATGAACATGGTGAACAGGTCAACGGAGATAAAGAAACCGAACACACCGGTTGAGAGCAGCGTGAACCAAAGGAAATATTCCTTCGTGAGCGGCTTCAGTTGCCATGAGGCAAATGTTCCCGTGAAGACGATAATGCTCGACAGCAACAACATCACGACGGAGATACCATCGACTCCAATCGCATAGGCAATATTCAACGGACGGAACCAAGGAATACTGTAAGTGAGCAGCATCTCGCTGGTGTTGCCAGCCGAACGTTGCTGTACGAAATAAACCGTCAGCCAGATGGACAACGCCAGCAAACACGACGAGCCGGCCACCATCACACCACGTACCTGACTCAGGTTGCGCGACAACCAAAGGCCGAGCAACATCAGTACGGGAATTACTACGAATAAACTAAGTATATTCATTGTCGTTATATCATTATATCGTTATTACGTGATTACGTGATTAAAGGGCAAGCAGAATTAATGTTAATGCAACTGAACCCGTGAGGAACCATACGGCATACTGGCGCACGTCGCCACTCTGCCAGGGACGGATGGACTCGCCGGCCTCGTTGGTGCCCCAAGCCATGAAGTTGAAGGTGCCGTCGATGATGCGACGGTCGAACCAAGCTATGGGACGCGAGACACATCGGAAGATGATCTTGTGAGTGACAAACTGCCATATCTCGTCCTGATAGAACCGCTTGTAAGCCGCACGATGAAGACGGGGGAAGGTCTTATAGAGCTTGTCGGCAATGGGCTGGTGCTCTCCCTTATAGATATAGGTGGCGAGACATATACTCAGTATGGCAATGACAGTAGAAGTAGCTGCCACCTGCATATCGAAATGGATGGTATAGTCGCGGCCGTCGGCAGAGACGAACGAACCGAACGAGCCTCCCCAATCCAGGAAGCCTGCCAAGGTGGTATAGACACCTACCCCGACGGTAATAACCGACAAAATGACCAATGGCAGCCACATGACCACAGGCTCGTGCATCTCGTGGTGCTCGTTCTCCTTACACGGTGTTCCCCAGAAGATTCCATAATAAAGACGGAACATATAGAAAGCGGTCATGGCCGCAATGCCTGTCATGATATAGCCCACCACAGGACTGTACGCCATACAGGCCGTGATAATCTCGTCCTTGGAACTGAAGCCCGAGAAGAAGGGGATTCCTGCGATAGCCAGACAAGAAATGAGGAATGTCAGATGAGTGATGGGCAGGCGTTTACGCAACTGTCCCATCTTTGTCATCTCGTTAGAGTGAACAGCGTGGATGATACAACCGGCTCCAAGGAACAAACATGCCTTGAACATGGCATGGGTGAACAGATGGAACATACCGGCCATATAACCGATACTGCCGTGATGCTCGTGGCCAGTAGTCATTTCCGTGCATACGCCAAGTGCAACCATCATGAAGGCTATCTGCGAGATAGTGGAGAAGGCCAGCACTCGCTTGATGTCGCTCTGCGCACACGCAACGGCTGCCGCATAGAAGGCTGTGAACACACCTACCCAGACGATAATCGACATGGCCTGCGGTGCATACTCAATCCACAAGGGGAACATGCGGGCGACCTGGAATACACCGGCTACCACCATCGTAGCGGCATGAATGAGAGCTGAGACTGGCGTAGGACCCTCCATGGCATCGGGCAGCCAGATATGCAATGGGAACATCGCGCTCTTGCCTGCGCCGCCGATGAACATCAGCGTGAGGGCTGTGGGCAGAATGAATCCCGCAACGGTCATGGCCTTTACAGCATCAACAGGGATGAACGGGGTCGTTCCCTGCCCCATCACCACGTCGCCGGCAAAAGAGAAGCTGAACGACTGGGTGTAATAGCCGAAGATGAGAATACCGATAAGGAAAAACATGTCGGCAAAGCGCGTCACGATAAACGCCTTCTTCGATGCGGCCACGGCGGCGTGAAGCGGATAGTAGAAACCTATGAGCAGATAAGAGCTCACGCCAACCAGCTCCCAGAAAAGATACATCTGGAAGATGTTGGTGGCTACCACCAACCCAAGCATCGACATGGTGAACAGGGAAAGGAACGCATAGTAACGCTGGAATCCCTTTTCGCCGTGCATGTAGCCAAACGAATAGATGTGTACCATGAACGACACCGTAGAAATGACAATGAGCATCACCACCGAGATGGGGTCTAAAAGAATACCCATGTCGAAGTGAAGTTTGCCAAGGGGCAGCCACGTGAAGTTATAGGGAACAAAAGTCTGGTAAATACCATTCACGCGCTCAGCACTAAAGTACTGAAACGCTGTGAAATATGACAAAACCGTCACCAGTCCCAAAGAGCACGTACCGATGAGACCGGCTGACTTATGCGACATTTTCATGCCGAGAAGCCCGAGCACAAGGAACGACAACATCGGCAGAAGGAGAATAAAAATAGTATATCCGTAATCCATAGTCTTATCAGCTTTTAATTCTTCATTTCCGTTATACTATCTACATTATCGCTCTTGAAGTTGCGATAGACGTTGATAATAATTGCAATCGCAACGGCACTTTCCGCAGCTGCCACGCCGATGACAAAAAGTGTCATGAACATACCTTCCATGCCATTGGGATAGAGCAAGCGGTTGATGGCGGCGAAATTGATGTCAACGGCATTGAGCACCAGCTCAACGGAGATGAGCATCGCAATCAGATTGCGACGTGTCACAAACCCATAAACGCCGATAAAGAACAACAGCGCACTGAGCGCGAAGTAACATTCAACAGGAATCATCATTTATCCTCCTCCTTTTTTGCAATTACTAATCCGCCTATGATACACGCCAACAAGAATAGTGAGATGAACTCGAAAGGCAAGACATACTGATACTTATCAGAACCGACAAGCGCGTTGCCAATCGCCTCCATCGACACCTCTGTGTCGGGAACAGTGTCGAAACTGCTGTAAAAGCCTGTCTTGAGGAAGATTAGGCTCACAACCACAAGGCTGGCTAAAACCACAAGGCCATAGCCTATCATGCGGTTGGTCTTGATTTTCTCAACCATTCCCTGCAGGGTGCGCTTGCTCACAAGCTGAATGGCGAAGACATAGATCATCGTCACACCACCGGCATAGACGCTAATCTGCGCTGCCCCGAGAAAAGTATAATCGAGCAGGAAATAAATGCCTGCCACGCCAAAGAGCACAAACAACATGAACGTTGCGGCTCGCATAATCCTCGTTGTTGTCACACACAGCAAGGCTGAACCAAGAATGACAACCGCGAGAATGCAAAACATAATCATATTTGCCATAATACTTCCTACTTCGTTTTAGTGTTAAACTTGCCTATGGTCAGTTCTGCGCCGCCATCAATAAGATTGGGCAGCGAACCGCCTTCATAGACTTCTTTGTCAAGATGCAGCACCAGCGACTCACGGTCGAACACGGCATTCTCGAAATCATTGGTAAACTCAATGGCATCGAAATTGCAGGCATTCGTACACAACTGGCAGAACATGCAGTCGCCAAGGTCGTACTGATAGTCGAGGAGTACACGCTTCTTCTTTCCCGTCTCCGGGTCCTCGCGCATCTCCGACACAATCTTGATGGTGCCGTTCGGGCACGATTTCTCGCACAACGTACAGGCCGTACATTTGTAAGACCCATCCTCATTGCGCTTGAACACCAGACGGCCACGATGGCGCTGAGCCACATGCAACGTTGTCTTCCGGTTCTCTGGATATTGTTCCGTCGATTTCTTGATGAAGTATTCCTTCAGCGTAGTCTTCAGACCAATGGCCAAGGTCTTCACTCCCGACGCGAGCTCACTAAAATATGACTTATTATCTTCCATGCCCATACCTATTTAATGTAAAGATTAAGCGCGACCACAATGGTCATCAAGACAAGATTGATGAGCGAAAGCGGCATCAGATATTTCCATTCCAGTTTAAGTATCTGGTCTATACGCAGACGGGGGAACGTCCAGCGCACCCACATCAGCAACCATACCACAGCAAATGTCTTCGCCATGAACCAGACTATCCCCGGAACATAGTTCATGGCGGCATCAAAGCCATCGACTCCGATATTCACGGGAGCCCAGCCGCCAAGGAACACAGTTGCCGCAATGCCTGAAATCACAAAGAGATTGAGGTATTCCGCCAAATAGAAAAATCCGAAGCCCATGCCCGAATACTCCGTGTGGTGACCGGCTGTCAGCTCGCTCTCGGCCTCGGCCATGTCGAACGGCCCGCGGTTGGCCTCAGCATTACCTGCCACGAGGAACACCAGAAAAGCTATCAGCGCAGGAATATGCCCCTGGAATATCAGCCATTTCCATGCGCCCGTCTGTGCTTCTACTATTCCACTAACTTGCAGTGTTCCGGTAAGAACAACCGCGGTGATTAAACAAAGGCAGAGCGACATCTCGTATGAAATCATCTGCACGGCGGCACGCATGGCGGATACCACCGAATATTTGTTGTTGCTGCCCCATCCGGCAAGGAAGATGCCCACAACCCCAATTGAGGATATAGCCGTAATGAGGAAGATGCCCACGTTAAAGTCGAGCACCCCTGCACCCTTGTTCCAAGGCAGGAACGAGAACGTTCCCACCGAGGCTATCAGTACCAGGAACGGAGCTACCGCGTAGAGGAGCTTGTCGGCCTTGTCAACGAAGAAAATCTCTTTGATGAGCATCTTCAGCACATCGGCAAAAACCTGGAAGATACCCCAAGGGCCAACGCGCATCGGGCCAAGACGGCACTGGAAGTAGGCGCAGACCTTTCGCTCCATGAATATCAATACAATTGCGATGAGCGCGTAGGCTGTCAGGATGATCAACCCCACAACGATGCACTCAATCAATATCGACCAGAAATCTCCGAGCCCTAATGTGTTTCGGAGAAGACCATCGAACCATTGTGTCACTATTGAGAAATCAAACATGTTCTTTTAATTTTTACCTGTCAATATCTGGAATTACAATGTCAATGGCAGCCGTTGTCGTCACCAGGTCGGCAATCTTCTGCCCGCGCAGCATCGGGTCGAGTGCGCCGACAAGGCTCAAGCCCATCGGGCGCATCTTCAAGCGATACGGACTCTTGTCGCCCTTCGAGTCGATATACACACCGAACTCACCGCTGGCACCCTCTACCGAGAAATACCATTGTCCCTCTGGGAGCTTGATGATAGGTTTCTGCTTCACATAGAAGTCGCCTTCGGGAATGTTGTCGATAAGCTGCTCGATGATGTTCAGGCTCTGGTACATCTCCTGTATGTGAACCAGATAGCGGTCCATAGAGTCGCAGCCTGTGAGTGTTATCTGCTCCCACTCTACCTTGTCGTACATGTCGTAGGGATGTGACTTGCGCACGTCGTTTTTCCAACCCGAGGCACGACCGGCCGGACCGGTCACACCATAGTTGATGCAATCCTCGCGGTTCATCATGCCGACTTTCTCGAAACGTTTGTGGGTGATGATATTGTCGCCGAAGACATCCATATACTCCTGTATCATCGGACGGAGATACGTGCAGAGCGCTTTCACATTTTGGACAAAGTTCGGATCGATGTCATCTTGAAGGCCACCGATGCGATAGTAATTCTGGATGAGTCGCCCGCCTGTTGTCTCCTCCATCACGTTGAGCACATGCTCACGGTCGCGCATACAATAGAGGAATGCGGTCAGCGCACCCAAGTCCTGTGCACAGCATCCGCAATAGAGCAGATGCGAGTCAAGGCGTTGCAGCTCGTCCATGATGGTGCGGACATATTTGATGCGATCGGTCAGTTCGACCTCCAAAGCTTCTTCTATCACTCCGACGAGGGCATGGCGGTGCATCATGGCACTCAGATAGTTAAGGCGGTCGGTTAAAGCAAGTGTTTGCGGATAGGTGTAGCTCTCGCACATCTTTTCTATGCCGCGATGGATATAGCCCAGATGCGGATAGACGCGCTTCACGGTCTCGCCGTCGAGCACGGTCTGCAGGCGGAGCACGCCGTGCGTACTGGGATGTTGCGGTCCGATGTTCACTGTATAGTCCTCATCGCCGAAGAGCATGTTCTTTTTCTCTACGAGTCGGCCGTGCTTATCCAGCGAGTACTCATAGCCAAAACCGGGCTCCTCGTCGTCCTCAAGCGAATAGCTGTCGTCGCCCTTCCAGTCCTTACGGAAAGGGTAGCCCTTGAAGTCGTTGCGCAGATAGAGCCTCCGCATGTCGGGATGACCAAGGAACTTGATGCCGAAGAAGTCATACGCCTCACGCTCCAGCAAGTCGGCCACCCGCCAGATGCGGCTGACGGTAGGGATAACATAATCGCGCTCTCCCACCCTGCTTGCCAAGGTTTTCACAGAGATGCGCTCGTGCGTCGCAGTATTCTCAAGGATGTAGATGCATCCAAGTCCCTCTTCCTGACCGAAATCCTCGCCGATGATGGTAACGAGGTAGTCGAAGTGCTGCTCTTCCTTGAGTTTCTTCATCTCGGGGACAAACTCCTCGAAACCGAAAATTCTGTGTTCTAATTTCATGCGTTCTCCTCCCCCTCTCTGGTTGACGAGTTGTTTGTCTCATTGGTGAGCTGACCACTTGTCAACTCGTCAACTTGTTTACTTGTCAACTCATTTACAAAATCCTCAGGCACGTCGGTCACGACAATGGGCGTCTCTTTTCTCTTGTAGATAAGCTCCTCGTTGGAAATGCCCAAGAGCCGCTCCTCCTTCGTCTGCTTGTGGTTTGCACCGCCAAAGAATTTCTCTATCTTTACCTTGCGCTGCAGCTGCATCATGCCGTAGAGGATTGCCTCGGGACGCGGCGGGCAGCCGGGGATAAACACATCGACCGGTATAATCTCCTCGATGCCTTTCACCACATGATAGCTCTGCTTGAAGGGGCCTCCGCTGATGGCACAGCCTCCGACAGCAATCACATACTTCGGCTCGGCCATCTCGTCGTAGAGACGTTTCAGGGCGGGAGCCATCTTGTGGGTAATCGTACCGGCACACATGATGAGGTCGGCCTGCCGAGGCGAGTTGCGCGTCACCTCAAAGCCGAAGCGCGAGAAGTCGTATCGGGCACAGCCGACGGCCATAAACTCGATACCGCAGCACGAAGTAGCAAATGTCAGCGACCAGAGCGAGTTGCTCCGACCCCAGTTGATGGCCTGGTCGAGCGAGCCGACAACGAGGTTCACGCCACCCTCGTGAAGTTCATCCACAATACGCTCAAGAGCCGTATTATCCTTGAACTCGTCATAAGGAATACTCTTGATACGAGGTTTTCTTACTTCCATTCCAGCGCTCCTTTCCGCCAGGCGTATGCCAAGCCAAACACAAGAACCAGCAAGAAGAAACCGATGCTGACGAGTGCCATCGGTCCGAATTGCCTGACAACCACTGCCCAGGGGTAGAGGAAGACGGTCTCAATGTCGAACACCAGAAACAGGATGGCAAACAAATAGAAGCCCACCGACACTGGCAGCCACGAGGAGCCGCGCGTCGGTATGCCACACTCATAAGGCTCACCCTTAACCCTGTTGTACGAACGCGGACCAATCAGCTTGGCAATCACGTATGCGCCTACCACCAAGACAACAGCCGTCAGTAAAACGGTTATTAAAAGTGTGAAGTTCATAAAATTATAACGTTATAAATTAATAGCTTATTTTTAAGCGAGTGCAAAGGTACAAAAAAATCGGCTATAAACAAATTTTCATTCAAAAAACATCAAAATAAAAACTGTTGTTCCATTTTACATTCAAATTTTGATAAAATTCTGATACTAAAAAATGTTAACCAGTGGTGTGAAAGATACAGCTCTCACCGCCGGAAGTGTTAAAACCCAATTTCCGTTTTAACATTTCAAAAATTCCCCTATCGTCCCTTTCACTCCCCCTCAATCCACTTTTCACTCTTCACTTTTCACTCTTCACTTCCCAAACATATATGTTTCACCACCCGAAAGACGGTCTTTCGCAGGGTAAAAGACGGTCTTTCGCCACCCGAAACATAGATCTCCCGTAGCTGAGAGATATATGTTTCAGAAGTAAGAGGTGAGAGGTAAGGGGCGAGTATTTCCGTATGTCACTGTTTTGCAGCAACTTACACAGCACTCCCCA
>JAFRZC010000231.1 GCA_017442765.1 Prevotella sp.
AGGAAGACCGCAGAAAATACCGTCATGCACCCCGTTTTGTGCCTGCCGGACAGTCCACGCAGATGATTGTAGGCGCCACGAAAGAGACGGATAAGGACATCCTTTCGATGTCGTCGATGCTCTACGAACAGCCCACCATGCGCCGCGTCTATTATTCCGGTTATGTCAGCGTCAACACCTACGATCCGCGGTTGCCGGTACTCAAGCAGCCGCCACTGGTGCGTGAGAACCGCCTCTATCAGGCCGACTGGCTCCTGCGCTTCTATCATTTCAAGGTCAATGAGATCGTCGACGACCTCCATGCCAACCTCGACCTTGATGTCGATCCCAAGCTGGCCTGGGCCCTGCGCCATCCTGAGGCTTTCCCAGTGGATATCAATACCGCCGACTACGAGCAGTTGCTGCGGGTACCGGGACTGGGCACGAAGTCGGCCTGGCTCATTGTCAATTCGCGACGATTCAACCGCCTCACCTCTCTCGATCTGAAGAAAATGGGCGTCGTCATGAAGAAGGCGAAATACTTCATCACCTGTCACGAGCTGGCCTCCACCTATTCCACACCCATCATCGGCATCAACGAACTGCGCCCTGAGCGCCTGCGGCCCCTGCTCATCTCGAAGACCCAGCAGAAACGTGCGGCCGAGGAACAGCAGCTGAAACTGAATTTCGAAGACTAACGCCCCGCCCCCCATGACAATATACGTCTTTGACGGAACGATCGACGGGCTTCTGACGGCCGTGTTTGACGCCTTCGCCCTGCATGAAGAGCCCGAACAGCTGCTCAAGGCGGGTGATGCGCTCCCTTTGTTCTGCGACCGCACCTATCATGTCAATACCGACGATGAGAAGGCCCGTCGCGTGTGGACAGGTCTGGAGAAACGTCTCTCGCACGAGGCCATGAAGCTCATCTACGTCAGCTGGCTGTCAGAACTGCCGGAACTCTCCACCCCCCTGTTCCGGTATGTCTGCAAGGTGTTCCGTCAGGGTGATGTCTCACGCAATTTCGCCGACAACGATGTGCTCACGGTGACCAACATCGCCCGTCGCGTGCTCCACGAGCAGTTGCGCATGAAGCAGTTCATCCGTTTCCAGAAAGCCAAGGACGGCACCTACCTCGCTGTTGTCAGTCCCGATCACAATGTGTTGCCGCTCATCACCGATCATTTCAGCGACCGCTTCAACGATCAGTCGTGGCTCATCTACGATGCCAGGCGCCATTACGGCTTCAATTATGATGGACAGACGGTCATCCGCATCACCTTCGAGGACGAGGCCGCGGTGCCCTTCGACCTGAGGAATGGCAAACTCGATGCCGACGTCCTCAGCAGCGACGACCAGCTGTTGCAGGACCTGTGGCGCACCTATTTCAAGGCCATCTGCATCCGCGAGCGCATGAACCCCCGCAAGCAGCTGCAGGACATGCCCCGCCGCTATTGGAAATATATGACAGAGAAACAATAAACAAAACAAAACTGGATTATGTTAGGAACCATCGTCAACACTTGTACCATCATCGCAGGCACCCTCATCGGCGCCCTGCTCAATCGCGGTATCAAAGACCGATACAAGGAAGTGCTTTACACCGGTCTGGGCCTCGCTTCGCTGGCCATTGGCCTGAATGCCACCATCAGCAATCTGCCCAAGAGCCAGTATCCCGTGCTCTTCATCGTGGCCTTGGCCGTAGGAGGTGTCGTGGGCACGGCGCTCGACATCGACGGACGGTTTAAGCGCGTGGTGAATCGCCGTTCAAAAAGCGGTACCGATGCCAGACTCGGCGACGGACTCAGCACCGCCATCCTGCTCTACTGCATCGGCCCGCTCTCCATGCTCGGACCTGTCATCGCTGCCCTGAAAGACGATCACACCTTCCTCTTCACCAATGCCACGCTCGATTTCGTCAGCAGCACCATCTTCGCCTCTACCTACGGACTGGGCATGGTGCTGGCAGCACCGGTATTGTTTCTGTGGCAGGGCATGTTCTATCTCATTGCCCATGTCTCCAGCACTGCCATCAGCGAGGCGCTCATGGCCGAACTGCTCATCGTGGGTGGACTGATGATTACCGGCAGCGGTCTCGGCCTCCTCAACCTCAAGGATTGCAAGACGCTCAACCTGCAGCCCTCGCTCCTGGTGCCCGTCGTCTGGTTCCTCCTGCGGAGCATCCTTTAACTCCCCAAATGCCCGGAAAGGCATTGATGATTACTTTTTTACTTTTTTACTTTTTTACCTTTTTACCTTTTCTTGGCCTTTAAAACGGTCCATATCCCATACCCTCCGTGAGCTACGCCGCCGCACCTTCACGCCCGCTGAGGTACAGCTCATCTATGCAGAGCTCGGCGAGCCGTAGCCGAGCACTGGGGACTGACACAAATGCAGATGTCTATGACTCTGCAAAGGCTACGGGTAGGCGAGCGAAGCTCGGGAATGAGGGGTCTGTCTCCCAGTGTCCGGCGTGCATCTCTCAGCCGTACGCCCTTTGTCAAATTAAGTGCCTCTAAATTTTCAAATAGAGCATTTATCTACTCTGAAGAGAGCCACTCGCTATTTATCGGGTGGCTCTTATCTTGTATACCATTATAAGGTACGTAGAGTAAAGACAATGCGACAAAAAGTCGACAAGTCGACAAGTCGACTTGACTGATCATGGGGTCGGTTCTACTGATCATTTTTTAAGTTGAAAATTTTGATGTTCGAGAATAAGTTCGTATCTTTGCCTTTGCATTTGAAAACAATTGAACCGATGGAAGTGCACAGGGAGTTAAGAACGATGTGTAATACAGAAACTTCAAAAAGTGATCAGTAGAACCGACCCCATGATTGAAAAGGGCAAAAAAAGTAATCACCATGCATAAAATGGCAGGACTTGAGAGCCCTTATGCGCATTTTATCTTATATTCCCTGCACATCCTACACCCGGGCAGATAGCCGTCGGGTGCAGGATGTGCAGGCCGTGCGTCCTACCAGATGGCTACACGCTTTGAGGGTTCCAGGTAGAGCGTGCCGCTCTTGATGTCATAGGCATCATACCACGCATCGATGTTGCGCACCACACCATTCGTTCGTTCACGCAACTGCGAGTGCTCGTCATGGTTATACATGTATTGGGCAGACTCCAGATCATAGTTGCCACGTTTTGCCATAAATGGCAATATACTTACTAATTTAAAATAAATTCATTATTACTAAAAAAATTTAGAACAGCAGTGCGCTATGCTGCTGAGTGAGATGCGGCCCTGAAGGCTGCAGTGGCTGATTTTGCCAGGTGTTTACAGGAGCAGGGATTCCTTGATCTCAAGAATGCGAGTATCAAGGAATGCCCGAAAATCAAATTTGATATCAGTTATGGCAGGCGACACGACATCATGATGCACTTCGTGGAAATGATGTCGAAAGGGTTGATTGATTGTACGGAAAAACGATAGACGGAATTTCTCTCCGAAACCACAAACTTGGGGTCGGTGGAAGCAGTCAGGAAATTGTATAACCGATGTCAAAGCGAGTACGTTCGGAAGTGACATTGTAGTGGCATTGTTTCCTTGGCCGGTCGGAATAATCCCCGTATCTTTGTGCCGATCTTGCAAGGACAACGAATGTCTAACGAAAATTTTGTATCAAAATGAAGTTGAAATGAACAGAAAAAAGGACCCTGTAAGAGAGGAACTCGCCCGGGCTGGTGAGGCCTCCCTGATAACACCGTCGCTCAGGAAACTCGACGGTTGCCGGATTATGACCGATACCGACGTGCCCGAAGAGGACTTCCTGATGCGTTTTAATGGCAAAGCCTGTTTCCCGCGCCGCGACCTCACGGCCATCACCGGTCAGGAGAAGTGCGGAATACGGCAAGGTGTTCGACCTGGCCGTGGAGAAACGTGTGGTCTGTACGACGTTGAACAAAGGCGGTCGGGTCGTGGTCATCTCCCCTCCTTCGTAACCCCCTCCTTATATAGACCCACCCCTCTCTAAAGAGGGTGGGTGCTATAGTAAGAGGGGTGTAGAAGGGGTAAGATGACCCGAAAAAGAAAGAATGACAATGAAAATGGCAATGCTCGAAGACATACTCTCGCCGTCGTTCGGCAGCATGAGACGACAGATCAGGACCGCCCGACGTCATCCGACGGAAATGCTCTGGCGGCGATGCCTGTCGATTGGCAGCACGTTCTGTGAGTCGGTGGTTGACGCCGGCCTGCTCTCATGGGAGCAGATGGTCAGTTCGGCATGCCGCTATTGCCTGGGAGCCACTAA
>JAFRZC010000232.1 GCA_017442765.1 Prevotella sp.
ATCGGCCTGCTGCTCGGCTGGCTCTATCTGCGCACGGGGAGCATCGTGCCCGGCATCGTCTTCCATTGGGTGAACAACACTATCGCCTTTGTCGTGGCGCGACTGATGCCCGGACTCACCGAGACCGACCTCATTGACCTCTGCGGCGGCGACCTGCGGCGCGAGCTGCTCTACGTCGGCTTCTCCCTCTGCATCTTCCTGCCCGCGCTCTACCAGCTCCACCTGCGCACGAAGCGGCCTGCCGCCGATTAACTATCTCTGTAAAAACGTGCCTTCCCCCCAGCGTTTATGCCGTAAAGCATTATCTCCCGCAAAAATTCTTATCCACAAAAATCGCACAACAATGAGAAAGAAGCCATTTAAACTATATTTGACGCAAATACGATTATTGTTATTATCCTGTGCGATGGGGACTTTCCTGTCTATGTCTGCTCAGGAGGAAAAGGACTGGGCTTCTGAGGTGGCTTTTACGGTGAAGGCGGGTCTTGGAAGGACGAACTTCTTAACCTCAGACGAAGTGAAACAGGGAAATAATGTGGGCTATAGGATTGGCGTAAGTGCCGACATACCTTTCAGTCATAGGATAGGTTTGCAGCCGTCGCTTTTCTATACAAAGCGGGGGACAAGCTTAAAGGAGCCGGTGAAAGTGAACGGCAGACTTGATTATATTGACATTCCGCTGGCATTATGCTATTACGGCAGCATCATAAAAGAGGGGAACGATTACGGATTTCCTGCCGGTCCTTTATTGCGTTTTAAGGCAGGTCCTTATGTCGGATATAAACTGCATGGGAAAATTCCGAATGCCAATGCCTCTACCCAAAAGATTGACTTTGGGGGAACATTTGGCATGGATGTGCTGCTTCCGCCTTTCAGTTTTTCCGTTGATTTTATGTTCGGGGCAATACCTGTTTGCAAAGATTATCAGGGGCATCGCTTGAATAATGCCTGTGTCATGATGTGTCTGGGCTATCGGCTGTAGAAAGAAGGTGTGCGGTTACTTCAAATATTCATTGTCCCTGACGAGGACTTTCTCTATTTTTCCGACGTACATGGTGTGGTAGTCGCGCAGGGGATAGTTCGCGTCGATGGTGTCTTGACAGAGGAATCCGCTTTCCTGCAAATCTGACTGATAGAGTTTCTTGCATACCAGCACCAGCTTGGCCTCCTCGAAATAGACGGAGCCGTCGGCATAGACGGGTGTGAGTCCGGTCTTGGCAATCTTGTCCTCATCGCGCCCCGACACGCTGCCCAGATAGGCCATCTGCTTCTTGAACGAGGCATCCATGACGCAGAGTGTGAAGAAGTCCTCGCGGTCAACAAACTCTTTGGTATAGCGCGAGGGACGCAGATAGATTACCGCCGTAGGGTCGTTATGTCCCCACAGGCATCCCAGATGCCCCCACGATGCCGTCATCGTGTTACAACCCGACTGCTCGTTTCCCGCAGTCACCAGCATCCATTCGCCACCGATGAGGTTGAACGGATTGAATCTCATGTCCTTGTAATTGATTTCTTTCATTTTTCCTGTTCTTGTTTTTAATTTAACCGTGCGCTCCGATACCGTCCCGTCAATACCGGTCGTTCGGTGTGGCAACAATATTAAGGTCGAGCGTGCCGCCACGGGCAAAGTCGGCAAACGGGATGCGGGTAGTGTGGAGGAGCCGTCCGTTCAGGCGAAGGTCGCTCACATAGACATTTTGCTTTGAGTTGCCGGCGGTTTTGATGGTAAACGTGCGCCCCTTATAATACTTGCGGTTGAGAAAGACCGTCACCTTGTCGAACAGCGGCGAGCCGACGGCAAGGGACGGCTGCTGAGCCGTGAGGCCTTTCACGTCGAAGAGTCCGATGGACGAGATGACGTACCATGCGCCGAGCTGGCCCTGGTCCTCGTCCTGTCCGTAACCGTAGCCGTGGATGCCCTCGGTGCCGTAGAACTCGTCGAGAATGGCCCGCACCCATTTCTGTGTGAGCGACGGGCGGCCGGCCTCGTTGAAGAGCCACGAGATGTGCAGGCAGGGCTGGTTACCCTGATTGTAGAGCGTGCGCAGTCCCGCGAAAGCCCCCACTTCGGTGCCACCGCTGAAAATCTTTGGTTGAGAGAGCGTAAAGATACTGTCGAGACGGGCATTGAACGTCTCGGCACCCACCTTTGCCACGAGTGCCTCGGCATCGTGGGGAGCATAGAATGTGTACTGCCAGGCATTGCCTTCCTGAAATCCGCGCCACACCTGCATGGGGTCAAAATTCTCGATGAAATGGCCGTTTTTTAACTTTGGCCGTACAAAATTGAGCTGGTCGTCGTAGATGAGTTCCCATGCTTTTGAGAGCGAGAGGAGCTGCTCGTAGTCGGCGGTATGGCCGAGTGCCTTTGCCAGTCCGGCCACGGCATAGGCCGAGAACGCATACTCGAGGGTGTGGGAGGCTGAGAACATGAATGTCTCGTCGGGTCCGCTGCCCGCCTCGGCATGGGGCACGTAGCCGTATTTCACGAACTCGCCGGTATCTGATTTTCCCGCACCGAGGGGCCGGTTGTTGCCTTCCAACTCATTTTTGCGACAGGCCTCGTAGGCCAAGTCGATGTCGAAATCGCGTATGCCGCACTGATAGGCGGCGGCTATCATGAGCGAGAGCTGATTGGTGCCCACACCCGAGACGAAGCGCGAGTTGGCCAGTCCGTCGCCCAGCCAGCCGCAGTCCTTATAGACTTGCAGGTGTGAGCTGATAAACTCGGAGAGATGCTCGGGATAGGCCATGGCCCACAGCTGCGTGAGGTTCCACTGCCCGCCCCACATGGCATCGGTGTTGTAGAGGCGGAATGCGGGGCGGCCATTCCTCAAGGGTATCTGCCCTACGGTGCCGTCGTGCTTGGGGTAGGCACCGTTCCAGTCGCTGCACACGCCACGACCGAGCAGCGCATGATAAAGTCCCGTGTAGAATTTCACCTTGTCGTCGCGGTTGTCGGTTGTCACCCGAATGCGGCCGAGCTGCTCCTCCCATGTTTGGAGCGCGCGTTTTTTTGCCTGATCGAACGAGAGCGACCGTGCCTCTTTTTCCCGATTGAGGCGGGCATTCTCGACGGAGGTGTAGGAGATGCCCACCTTCGCCGTGACCGCCTCGCCCTCGGTCGTGGTAAACTCCAGATAGAGTCCGGCACCGATGCCCGCAGCCTTTTTCGCGCCCACGTGCAGGTCGGCACCGTTGAATGTTCCGCACACCGTCGGTTGCTTGTCAACGACGGCAGAGAAATAGATGGGCACCTCGGCACCCGGCTGGTATTTCTTCACATATTCGGGCAAGGTGATGACCCATCCCTCGACGGTCCCGTCGGGGCGCAGCTCTACAGACGCGTCTTTCACTGCCCCGCTCTCTCCCATGCGGCTACCGATGTTGAAAAGAATACGGCTATGCCGGTTCTGGGGGAAGGTGAACCGCTCGAAGGCCACACGCTCTGTGGCGGTGACTTCGGCACGGATGCCGTAGTCTTTGAGCAGGACCGAGTAGTAACCGGGCATCACCACCTCGTCATCGTGACTGTAGGCCGAGCGGTAGCCGTGTCGGGCGGTGTCGCCAGGCAGGCCGGGCACCGTGACGGGCAGGGCTCCGCCACACGCGGGCATGAGCGTGATGCCGCCCACCTGAAACTCATGAACGCAGGGAAATCCCTCTATCGACGTGTCGCGGTAGTCGTAGCCCGTAGCCTCCCAGCCGTCCTTATTGCCGAGGTGGCCGTTAGTAGAGGGACCGGGCTTGGCCATGCCGTAGGGCAAAGCCCCGGGGGCAAAATGGAAATAACGACAATGGGCCGTACCGATGCGCGGCTCCACATAGTTTACCAAGGGCTCATCGGCGGTCTTTCCTGTCTTTGCCACACACACGGCAAACGACAAGCAACTGAAAAAAAGAAGAAAATGTCTTGTGCTCATTTCTTGTTGACAGATGGTTTTCTGTTTGCAAAGATAATAAAAAATAATCGTATGTGCAGAAAAACAGATGATATCTTCTCGCCTCAGGCTTTGGCAAACGACTGCGCAATGGTTGCAAATTGTAAGCAAAAAAGCAATTCTGAAGATGTATCCGGCACGGAAGAAAACGCTGTTTTTCGTTCTTTTTAAAAAAAACTTGCCGGCCAAGGGATTTTCGCAAAAAACCGGCAATCACTCTAACCTTCTGACTATAAACGAAATAGAAAGCGCAAACAAGATAACATTTATCGGCGGTTTTCTGAAAGACATATCTTTCACTTCCGAAAGATAAGCTTTCAGCATGCGAAAGACGGTCTTTCGGATTGCAAAAGACGGTCTTTTGCGACCCGAAACATATATCTCTCGCAAACAAGAAACGGAAAAACTGCGATGAAATGTCACAAAACAGAAACCAAAAGACATTTTTAGCCCGACTTTCCGATAAAGACTTATTCCAAATAAAAAGATGTTTTTTGGACAAAAACAACAAAGAAGTTACGAATTGAAAGTAACGCAAGTTTAATTAAATTAAACTATGGTAACAATATTTATCGCTGAAAATTCGCTATTCTGAAGTTTTTTTAAGACTTTTGCAAAATAAATCTATTAAAATGGCGAACAACAACGTGCTGCCCGCAGAGGGCAAACTGGGAATTATGGTTGTGGGCTGCGGTGCCGTGGCCACAACGTTTATGACGGGCGTGCTCATGACCCGCAGGGGTCTGGCCAAGCCTGTCGGGTCAATGACACAATACGACAAGATACGCGTGGGCCGCGGAGAGCAGAAAACATATCTGCACTATGCCGACATCGTTCCTCTTGCCAAACTCGACGATATCGTCTTCGGCTGCTGGGATGTCTATCCGCAAAACGCCTATCAGGCCGCCATGTATGCCGAGGTGCTCAAGGAGAAAGACATCCTGCCCGTTCGCGAGGAACTGGAGGCCATCAAGCCCATGTCGGCGGCCTTCGACAGGAACTACGCCAAGCGGCTCGACGGCGACAACGTCAAGAGAGGAAAGAACTCAGAGGAGAGAGGAGAGATTCCGACACGCTGGGAGATGGTGGAAATGCTGCGCGACGACATCCGCCGGTTCAGGCAGGAGAAGGGCTGCAACCGCATCGTGGTGCTCTGGGCCGCATCGACGGAAATCTATGTGCCCGTCGATGAGCAGGTACACTACCGTCTGGCCGACCTCGAGGCCGCCATGCGTGCCGACGACCGCGAACACATCGCGCCGTCGATGTGCTATGCATACGCGGCCTTGAAGGAAGGCGCACCCTTCATCATGGGCGCGCCTAACACCACGGTCGATATTCCCGCTATGTGGGAGCTGGCCGAGCAAACCCGCGTGCCTATCGCCGGCAAGGACTTCAAGACCGGACAGACACTCGTCAAGAGCGGCTTCGCACCCATCATCGGCACTCGCTGCCTGGGACTGGGCGGCTGGTTCTCCACCAACATCCTCGGCAACCGCGACGGACTGGTGCTCGACGAGCCTGAGAACTTCCGCACCAAGGAGGTGTCGAAACTCTCGACGCTCGAGACCATCCTCAAACCCGATGTGCAGCCCGACCTCTACGGACACGGCAACGATGAGGACACGCAGTACTACCACAAGGTGCGCATCAACTACTACCCGCCGCGCAACGACAACAAGGAGGGATGGGACAACATCGACATCTTCGGATGGATGGG
>JAFRZC010000026.1 GCA_017442765.1 Prevotella sp.
AAAACATCTAAAGGACAAGGACATAGATGAAATCACGGCAAAAATAAATACAAGACCAAGAAAGAAACTCAATTTTTCAACTCCAATTGAGGAGTTTTTAAATTACTTGTTGTAAATTTGCACTTGCTTGTTGAATTCGCAGACTGTTAAAAACAGTAAAAGAATTAAAACTTGTCTGAACAAACGATGACAAAACGTCTCTTTCGCAGTATTATCATTAGTAAAAAAGAAAAAAGTATATGAAAAACTGAAGCATATGAAAAAAGCAATTGTATTGGTGTGTGCCATGTTGCTTGCAGTAACTGGCATCACGGCTAAAAACTACAAAATCACAGGTCGGCTAAAAGGCGACGTAGAGGGTAAAACCATCTATTTGTGCAAGAGCGGTACCGACGAGGAGATAAAGTATCGTCCGCAGGCTATCGACTCTACCGTCATCCGCAACGGACAGTTTGCATTCAAGGGCAAGCTCGCTGAGCCCAGTTTGCTGCTACTGAAGTATTTCCCCAACGACAACCGTGGCGACTCGGAGAACGGACGCATTGCCATGCGCCCCGTGCTACCGCTGTTTATGGGCAACGAGAAAGTGAGCATCGAGGCCAATGTGGACGATTGGCAGGATGACTTCATGACGGCCGTATACGACACCTACGACTATAAGGGCACGCAGATCAGCGGCTCCGTGCTGAACGACCTGTACCGCGAGTACAAGCAGGGACGCACCGACTATACCGAGCGCAGAATGCGCCTGAGCGAAGCCTTCAACAAGGAGTACTACGACAAGAACAGCGTGACGCCTGTGGCCTACGTGGTGAAAGAACTGGCACGACAGGACTCTGCCAAGGCCGCAACTAGCGCATTCTTGAAGGATTTCATCATGCGCAACAGCGACAACCAGGCCGGCGTGGTGGCACTCGACGAGTCGCTCAGCCAGTTTGACAACCCCACCATCGAGAGCCTTGTGGCAGCCATCAGCGACAAGATGAAGGCCACCACTCAGGGACAAACCATGCTGGAGCATGCCAACGTGATTAAGCGCACGGCCCAGGGAGCCCCGTTTGCCGACGTGACGCTGATGGACGCCGACGGTCGCGACCACCAGTTGTCGGAGTATCTGGGCAAGGGCAACTACACGTTGCTGGAGTTCTGGGCATCGTGGTGCGGTCCCTGCCGTGGCTCTATTCCCCACCTGAAGCAGCTCTATGGTCTGTATCATCCCCAGGGATTCGACATCGTGAGCGTGTCGATGGACACCGACAACAAGGCCTGGCACAAGGCTCTGGGCGAGGAGCAGATGAAGTGGACGCAGCTGATTTGCAAAGACGGCTTCGGCCAGGTGGCCAAGACCTACAACTTCAACGGCATCCCCTACTGTGTGCTCATCGGTCCGAAGGGCGAGATTGTGGAGACCAACTGCCGCGACGCACGCCTGGACCGACAGATGGTAAACCTCTATGGCAACAAGCTGGAGACCTTCCACCTGACTGCCCAACTCGCTGAACTGACCGACAGCGTGATCATCATGCCCATGTATTTTGGTGACTGGCAGCGCAACGGTTTCCAGAAATATGCGCTCAAGGACGGCAAACTGGACATCACACTGCCACTTGACAAGCCACAGAATCTGGTATTAATGCGCCCGGGCGATCATTATCACACGGTGAGCATTCCAGCCCTGGCAGGCGAGTTTGCCAACCTGACCGGCAGCTTTGCCGATATGAAAATCAGCGGCTCTAACTTCTACGAGCAGTATGCCCCTGTTGGCGAGAGACTGAACATGTATCAAGCCAAAATGTCGGACGACCGAGATGCCTACGAAAAAGAATATGAAAAACTGGCAAAGAACGAGAAGAAAAACCGCAAACAAATGGATGCCAACAAAGCCGCTTACATTGAATCGCAGGAGAAGTTGTATGCAGAGATGAAGAAAGAGATGGCCGAGTACATCAAGAGCCATCCGCGCGATGAGGTAAGTGCCACCCTGCTGCAGGTTGTTGAGACAGACAGTTTGGAGTCAGTAGTCAAAAACTTAAACTACTACGTCAAAAATGGCCGCATGAAACCGGTTATTGATGCCATGCTGAAAAACGCCGAGAACGAACGCCTGGCCAAGGAAGCCAAAGAGGCCATTAAGCCCGGCGTTGTGGCTCCTGACTTTACGCTCGACGACATCAACGGCAAGCCGTTCACCTTGTCTTCTTTGCGTGGTAAATACGTGGTGCTCGACTTCTGGGGCTCGTGGTGCGGCTGGTGCATCAAAGGCATGCCCGACATGAAGAAGTACTACGAGAAATACCGTGGCAAGTTTGAGATTGTGGGTGTTGACTGCAGCGACACCCTGGAGAAATGGAAGAAGGCCGTAGCAGACAACCAGCTGCCCTGGCTGCACGTCTACAACAAGGCTGCCGACGGTACTCCCGAGAAATATGCCGTAGAGGGCTATCCCACCAAGATCATCATCAATCCCGACGGCACCATCAACAAGATTATTGTGGGCGAGAGCCAGGAATTCTATAAATACCTGGATGAGCTGTTGAAGTAAAAAGGACCATCCGCAAACATTCCATCAGGAAAGGCCAGCTGGGCCTGAAATATCACACAGGCAGGGACAGACTCCCTGCCTGTGTTTTTGTTAGCAAGGCAGGCTGGGATTTGAGATTCAGCCTTCTGAATATAAGCATTTGCAATGCCCACTCTCTGTGAGTGTCGTATAAATTATTGTCTTAAATTTGCGAACATCCAAAAACTTTTTGTACCTTTGCAGCCGATAAACCAACACTGATTCCATTTCATGGGTAACGTAAACAAGAGAAGGACATTTGCGTCGAGAGTGCTGCTGGCAGTATTCTTGCCGATGCTTCTTACGTCGTTTTTCCATATCCATGAGGTTCAGACAAGCCATGAGAACGAGTGCGCACAATGCGTGAACCACCAGCCACACTCCGGCCACTTTACCACCACGCACATGGGAGTTCACGACTGCGTGATCTGCCAGATGTGCCATCTGCCGTATGTGGCAGCCACCGTTCTCACCACCACATTCATTCTCACCCCTACCCTATGCGTTCTGACCGCCCGCCGATATGTGCTGACAGCAGGACACATAGCTTATAAATCTACACGCGCGCCACCATTTGTTTTGTAACTTTTCTTTTTTTCCGAACTCATTCTCACATAAAAGTAAGCTACAAAATGAATAAAACATATATTCTTTTGCTGCTCACCGCCACATTATGGCTGGGAGCGGCACATCGTGCATATGCACAAATGGACACCATCATCAGCAGTAAGCACCACCACGTGCTGAACGAAGTAGTAGTAACAGGCTTGACGGGCGACGCCAAACAGAAAGACTTCCCCATTCCCGTCAACATCTTGAGCCAGCGCGAGCTGCAAGTGATATCTTCGACGAATATCATCGATGCTATCTCGCGGCAGCCGGGCGTTTCGCAAATTACTACCGGCAGCGGCATATCAAAACCTGTTATCCGCGGACTGGGCTACAACCGTATTGTCACCATCAACGACGGCATCCGACAGGAGGGACAGCAATGGGGCGACGAGCACGGCATAGAGATCGACGGACTGAGCGTTGGGCGTGTGGAAGTGATTAAAGGTCCGGCCAGCCTGCTCTACGGATCTGACGCGATGGCGGGCGTAGTGATTTTCCATCCCGAACCGATCTTGCCAGCAGGCAAGATGAGCGCATCGGTAACCAGCGAGTATCAGACCAATAACGGACTGTTCGACTACTCGGTAAACTTTGCCGGCAACAAGAACGATTTTGTGTGGAACTGGCGATATACCGACAAGATGGCCCACTCGTATAAAAACAAGCTGGACGGTTATGTGCCCAACACTCAGTTTGCCGAACGGGCCGTGACGGGACTGCTGGGACTGAACAAGACTTGGGGCCACTCGTACCTGCGAATGGGTTACTACAACGTGACGCCCAGTATTATTGAGGCTCATGAACACCACCACGACCACGACGGCGATGATGATGATGACGATGAGCATCATCATGACGGCGACGAGAATCATGACCATGAGCACGAACATGAGCATGAGGCCTTCGACGGCAAAAGCTACCATCACGGCATTCCCTATCAGGAAGTATACCATTACAAGGCCGTGCTCGACAATCTTTTCTATGTGGGCGATGGAAGCATGAAGGTGCTGCTGGGCTATCAGCAAAACCAGCGCAAGGAATTTGAGGAAGAAGACGAGATGGGTCTCTACTTCAAGCTGCACACCCTGAACTACGACCTGCACTACCACCTGCCCGAGCTGAGCGGATGGAAGCTGATGGCGGGACTTAACGGTATGTACCAGAAGTCGGAGAACCTGGGAGAGGAATATCTTATTCCCGCCTATAACCTGTTCGACATCGGAGCGTTTGCAACTGCCGGCACAGAAATCGGCAAGTGGAACATCACCGGCGGCCTGCGGCTCGACAACCGTCATCTGCACAGTTTTGCGCTGGCAGGACAGTTCGACCGCTTCACCCGCAACTTCACCGGATTCTCTGGGAGCGCCGGTGCCGTTTACCACATGATGGACGACATGCACCTGCGCATGAATCTCTCCAAAGGATTCCGCGCTCCCAACCTGAGCGAACTGGCTTCGAATGGCGGACATGGCGGCACCCAGCATTACGAGGTGGGCAACAGCGAGCTGAAAGCTGAGCACAGCTGGCAGATAGACGCCGGATGGGACTACACCAACGACTACCTCTCGGCACAAGTGGCCCTGTTTGTCAACCTTATCGACAACTATATCTTCGCCCAGCAGAATGGCGACAAGATGAAGGACGGACTGCCCGAGTTTAAATATGTGCAGGGCGACGCACGTCTGTGGGGCGGCGAGGCCAGTCTCGACATCCACCCCATAGACCAGTTGCACTTCCTCAACACCTTCTGTTATGTGAATGCCGTGCAACTGCATCAGCCTGCCGACAGCAAGTATCTGCCCATGACCCCCGCTCCGCGCTGGACTTCGGAACTGCGCTACGACTTTTTCCGCCAGGGGAAAACGTTCAGCAACACATTTGTGAAGATAGGCCTCAACTGCAACTTCCGTCAGAACCACTATCACGCCGCCTATGGCACGGAGACAGCCACACCGGCCTACACCTTATTAAATATGGCGGCCGGCACGGACATTTGCAAGAGAGGGCGCAAACTCTTCTCGCTCTTCCTCACCGCCGAGAACCTGACCAATAAGGCATACCAGAGTCATCTGAGCCGCATGAAGAATTTGCCCATCGAACGCGAGGACGGCGGACAAGGCTTCTACAACATGGGAAGAAACATCGGAGTGAAAGTCATGATTCCTATTACATTCTAAGCTTAAACAAAAATCGTTATGAAAACCTGCATTCTCACCACATTGATCTCGCTGCTGACGCTCGGTAACGTGGCGGCCGACAACTGGCAACTCTCCGTTTCAGCCAACAACCGCTATCTGCAACATGCCGACGGCAGACCGTTTTTCTGGCTGGGCGACACGGGATGGCTGCTGCCTCACAAGCTCAACCGGAAAGACATCTGCCTGTATCTGGACGATTGCCGGCAGAACGGGTTCAATGTGGTGCAGGTGCAGGTCATCAAGGGCGACGGCGTCCGCCCCAACTGGCGCAAAATGGATTTCATTGTTCGTGAGGCACGCCAGCGTGGCATCTATATTGCGATGGTTGCCGTGTGGGGATCAGTAGTGAAAGGCGGCAAGATGAATGCCTCGCAGGCTGCCGAATACGGGCGGTTTCTGGTTCAGCGCTACGGCAAATACCCGAACATTATTTGGCTGATGGGCGGCGACATCGAGGGCAATGTGCACCCTGATGTATGGGATTCGTTGGCAACCAACATCAAGCGCATCGACCACACCCATCTGATGACTTATCATCCGCGTGGCCGCACCTTCTCTGCCAAATGGTTCAATAACCGCAAGTGGCTGGACTTTAACATGTTCCAGAGCGGCCATCGCCGCCACGACCAACGTGGACGGGACAAGTACTACCCCATTCCCGACGGTACCGAAGAAGACAACTACCAATATGTGGACTCGTGCTTGAGATACCGCCCCTTGCGCCCCGTGCTGGACGGCGAGCCTTCGTATGAAAATATTCCGCAAGGATTGCACGACACAAAAGAGCCCAAATGGCAGGCGGCTGACGTCAGGCGTTATGCCTACTGGTCGGTATTTGCCGGCTCGTGCGGTCATACTTACGGCAATAATGAGATCATGCAGTTTGTGGGCGATACTGAGACGGAGGGCGCCTACGGAGCTGACGGCACGCAAAAATCCTGGCGGCAGGCCTTGCAAGACCCGGGGCGACGGCAGATGAAGCATCTCAAACGCCTTATGGAGCTATTCCCCTTAGAAGAGATACGGCCTGCCCAGCAACTCATTATGAACAACGGTAAGGGTCATGAGCGGGTGGCCGCCTGCCGTGGAAACCGCTTCGCGCTCATCTACAACTATTGCAACCTGGACTATATGGTGGACTTTAGCCAGTTCGACTGTCAGCAGTTGAGCATTTACACCATGAACCCGGTCACGGGTGTTTTCAACTATTTCGGCAATGTGAGCAACATCCCCATGAGCATGCTGAGCGAGGCAGAGAACGGAAAAACAGACGATGAGGTCATCATCGTGATTGATGCCAGCGCAAAAGAGATGCGCGAGAGACTTCCGATTGCAAAATAACGCTAAAAACACAGCAGCTTATTTGGTGATTACATGAAAATTGTATAAATTTGCAACGTACAAAACACCAACCATTTACCTTATCTATGTTAAACACCAAAGCAATGATTTCACACAAGTTCATCAATATCAAGGAACTTGATCATTTTACACGCTAAGCTTCTGATGCACAGGTGAGAATCTGTGTTTTCGTCAACGTATTGAGCAAGAACAGAATGTGTCTTCTTCGCTTCAATACTTCATCAACCGTCAACTATTATTTTACAACAAACAAACAAAAAGAAATAGAATTATTATGGAAATACCATTTGCAGAAGCTTGGAAAATTAAGATGATAGAACCGCTCCGCAAGAGCACTCGTGAGGAAAGAGAGCAGTGGCTGAAAGAGGCTCACTACAACGTGTTTATGCTGAAAGCAGAACAAGTGTATATCGACTGCCTGACCGACTCAGGAACCGGCGCCATGAGCGACCGCCAATGGTCGGAGATGATGCTCGGCGACGAGAGTTATGCCGGTGCCACTTCGTTCTACAAATTCCAGTCGGTGGTGCAGCGCATCTTCGGCTTTAAGTACGTCATTCCCACACACCAGGGCCGTGCCGCCGAGAACGTACTGTTCTCTTATCTGGTGAAGGAAGGCAACGTTGTTCCCGGAAACGCCCACTTCGACACCACAAAGGGCCACATTGAGTTCCGCAAGGCGAAAGCTATCGACGTCACCATCGACGAGGCTAAGGACACCCAGCTGGAGATTCCCTTCAAGGGTAACGTCTCGCTGGAGAAGCTTGAGAAGGTGCTGAAAGAGAATCCAGGTAATGTGCCCTTTATGGTACTGACCGTCACCAATAACACCGTAGGCGGACAGCCCGTCTCGATGAAGAACATCCGAGAGACCTGCGAGCTCTGCCACAAATACGGTGTGCCCGTCGTGATGGACTCTGCCCGCTTTGCCGAGAACAGCTATTTCATCAAGAAGCGCGAGGAAGGTTATGCCGACAAGACCATCAAGGAGATTGCACGTGAGATGTACAGTTACGTTGACGCTATGACCATGTCGGCCAAGAAAGACGGACTGGTGAACATGGGCGGCTTCATCGCCACCAACCGCGAGGAGTGGTACGAAGGTGCTAAGCAGTTCTGCATTCCGTTCGAGGGATTCCTGACATACGGTGGTCTGAACGGCCGCGACCTGAATGCCCTGGCCGTTGGACTCGATGAGAATACTGAGTTCGACATGCTCGAGACCCGCATCCATCAGGTAGAGTATCTGGCCAAGAAGCTCGACGAATATGGCATTCCCTACCAGCGCCCCGTTGGTGGTCACGCTCTCTTCATCGATGCCGACAAAGTGCTCTGCAATGTTCCCAAGGAGGAGTTCCCCGCTCAGACTCTCACCTGCGAGCTCTACCTCGAGGCCGGTATCCGTGGCTGTGAAATCGGTTACATCCTGGCCGACCGCGACCCCGTGACACGTGAGAACCGCTTTGACGGACTCGACCTGCTGCGCCTGTGCATCGCCCGTCGTGTGTATACCGACAACCACATGAATGTCATTGCCGCCGCTTTGAAGAATGTTTACGACCGCCGCAACGAGATTACCCGTGGTGTTGCCATCGAATGGGAAGCCCCGCTCATGCGCCACTTTACCGTTCAACTGAAGCGTTTAGGATAAGACTTGAACCAACAGGAGATAACAAAAGAACGCGTCTGAACATGACATCAGATGCGTTCTTTTATTTTCGGCTCAGTCTGAAAAAACTTGTTACGCGTGGATTTATTCTTCCTTCAGCACCAGTTCCACCGGACAATGGTCGGAACCATAAATCTCGGTATGAATAATAGCATCATCAATGCGTGGCTTCAGCCGCTCGCTAGTAACGAAGTAATCTATACGCCACCCAGCATTCTTCTGACGGGCCTGAAAGCGATACGACCACCACGAATAAGTGATCTGCTCGGGATACTTCCATCGGAACGTATCGACAAAGCCCTTGCCCAACAACTGAGTAAACTTCTCGCGCTCCTCATCAGTAAAGCCGGCATTGCGGCGATTAGTTTTCGGATTCTTCAAATCCATCTCCTGATGCGCCACATTCATGTCGCCACACACGATGACAGGTTTCTTCTGGTCAAGCTGTTGCAGGTAAGCCTGAAAGTCATCTTCCCAACGCATGCGGTAGTCAAGCCGTCGAAGCTCGTCTTGCGAATTAGGCGTGTAGACGGTAACTAGATAGAAATCGTCCATTTCCATCGTGATTACCCGTCCCTCATGGTCGTGCTCGTCAATTCCAATGCCATAAGTGACATTCAACGGCTTTCTGCGCGTAAAGATAGCCGTTCCGCTATATCCCTTTTTATCAGCATAATTCCAATACGACTCATAACCATCGAAGTGCAAATCCAGTTGTCCGGCTTGCATCTTCGTCTCCTGAAGGCAGAAGAAATCGGCATCAAGCTGACGGAAAATGTCACTAAAACCCTTACCCTCACAAGCCCGAAGGCCATTCACATTCCACGAAATAAACTTTATCATAGGGAAAATAAATGATTCTCAATATTCAATTTTCAATATTCAATCCTCAATTCTCAATTCTCAATCCTCAATCCTCAATTTTCTACACTCCCTCATCCTCTTCCATAGCACCAGCATCGAGTCGGTCGTCTTTGGCCATCGATACTGCTCCCATACGAGTGACAGTAAGAAGGATAGGGATATACTGGTCGCTAAGGACATCGGGTGAACCCACGCTGGCCGCAAAGCGCAACTGGTTTTCCTCGGTTTTGTCCAGCACAATACCTAGCAAAGCACCATTTTTACGAGTATCCTCGTCGAGCAAGGAAGCAAAGTCGGCCTTGGTGAACGTCCTGCCGAAAAATTGCGAACCATCCTTACGCAAGATTCTCATCGAAATCTTATTATCATGATACACCTTACCCGACTCATCTTTGGTCAAGGCCAATTCTTTGTCAGGCATACGAACAATCTCTATTTTATACTGGCTGCCCACCCAGTCGACATCTTGCGACTGTTTGATTTCCTGCATACTCTCGGGCCCCGTCTGAACCTGCTTCACAGGTTTGGGGGCAATGATATCGTCGCTCTTAGGTTTATCCTTGCATCCAACAAGCATCAAACCAGCCAACGAGGCGACAAAAAACAATTGTATTTTATTCATCTTATTTGTGATTGTGTCTGCAAAGATAATAAAAAAAAGCGAAACACCATGTTTTGTATGATGAAAAACTAAATTCTCCATCAAACAGAGAACCTCATCTGTAAAGCCGCTATATAAATAAGGTGTAGGCCAACAGGAATTGATATAAAATAACTATTTAATACTTATTTGAAACTTTTTCTTTCATTTTGTTTGTTATTTCAAAATTTTACTTTACCTTTGCACACAGTTATCGCACACAGGACGAACAACTAGCAACGTCAAAAAGGTATTAATATAAAAAGATTGAAATTATGAACGCAGCTAAAATCGTAGAGGAACTCAAGCAGAGATTCCCAAATGAACCTGAGTACATTCAGGCAGTATCGCAAGTGCTTCCTACCATCGAGGAGGAATACAACAAGCATCCAGAGTTTGAGAAAGCAAACCTGATTGAGCGCTTGTGCATTCCCGACCGCGTGATGGAATTCCGCATCACATGGGTAGACGACAAAGGCAACGTGCAGACCAACATGGGTTACCGCATTCAGCACAACAACGCCATTGGTCCGTATAAAGGTGGCTTGCGCTATCACAAGTCGGTGAATCTGGGTATTCTGAAATTCCTCGCATTCGAGCAGACATTCAAGAACTCTCTCACCACGCTGCCCATGGGCGGTGCCAAAGGTGGTTCCGACTTCTCTCCTCGCGGCAAGAGCGACGCTGAGGTCATGCGTTTCTGCCAGGCATTCATGAATGAGCTTTACCGCCATATTGGTCCAGACGAGGATGTACCCGCAGGCGACATTGGCGTAGGTGGCCGTGAGGTGGGTTACCTGTTCGGACAATACAAGAAACTTACCCACCAGTTCCAGGGAGTACTCACGGGTAAAGGCATTCAGTTCGGAGGTTCGTTGATTCGTCCCGAGGCTACCGGTTACGGTTGCGTTTATTTCCTCACCTCAATGCTGAGCACTCGCAACATTGAGATCACCGGTAAGAAAGTGCTGATTTCGGGTGCCGGAAATGTAGCTCAGTATGCTGCTGAGAAATGCCTGCAACTGGGTGCTACCGTTCTCACTATGTCAGACTCCGACGGTTATATCTACGACCCCGACGGAATTGACCGCGAGAAGCTCGACTACATCATGGAGCTGAAGAACGTGGAACGTGGCCGCATCAGAGAGTATGTTGAAGAATATCCAACAGCTGTCTACCACGAAGGCATGCGCCCCTGGTACGAGAAAGCCGATATTGCCCTGCCCTGCGCTACCCAGAACGAGATCAACGGCGACGAGGCTGCCGCACTCATCAAAAATGGTGTTATCGCCGTGGCCGAGGGAGCTAACATGCCATCGCTTCCTGAAGCCATCAAGATTTTCCAGGATGCCAAGATTCTCTATGCACCCGGAAAGGCCAGCAACGCAGGTGGCGTATCGGTATCAGGACTGGAGATGAGTCAGAACTCCGAGCGTCTGAGCTGGACAGCCAAAGAGGTGGACGACTACTTGAAGCGCATCATGAACGACATTCATGAGAACTGTGTGAAATACGGCAAGCAGGAAGATGGCTACATCAACTATGTGAAAGGCGCCAATGTTGCAGGTTTCATGAAGGTGGCAAAAGCCATGATGGCCCAAGGTATTGTATAAAAGACCAACACATAAAAAATGCCAATATAGTCTTAGGGATGCAGCCTCAAGGGGTTGCATCCTTTTTCAAATCAACACTACAGATACGCAAAAGCAAAATACGAGCGTGAAAAAAGTCGGCAATTCTCACGGAAAATAAAAAAAATGCATTATCTTTGCACCTCGAATGGATTCTGCCCCGGTTGTTTCGGGGTACCAAACGACTAAACTATCATCAGAAATGAAAGTATTGAAATTCGGCGGAACATCCGTAGGTTCCGTAAAAAGCATTCTTAGCTTAAAACGCATTGTGGAGGCAGAGGCACGGAAACAGTCTGTCGTAGTGGTGGTCAGCGCCCTTGGCGGCATTACCGATCAACTGATTGCTACCTCCCAAATGGCACTCCGGGGTGACGAACGATACAGAGAAGAGTTCGATGCCATGGTTGACCGTCATCACCAGATGATCGACACGATTATTACCGACCCCAAGAAACGTGAGAACTTATTCAATACGGTTGATGCACTCTTCGAGCAGTTGAAGAGCATCTACTATGGTGTCTACCTCATTCACGACCTCAGCCGCAAGACCGAGGATGCCATCGTGAGCTATGGCGAAAGGCTCAGCTCTAACATTGTGGCAGCACTCGTGAAGAACGGACGGCGCATGAACGCACGCGACTTCATTCGAACAGAGCGGAAAAATGGCAAGCATGTGCTCGACTCCGAACTGACCAACCTGCTCGTGCGTGAGTATTTCCGTGGCGTGGAGCATCCGATAGGCCGCTCGAACGAGATTTTGGTGGTCCCCGGCTTCATCAGCCGCGACCGAAACACAGGTGAGACCACCAACCTTGGCCGTGGCGGTAGCGACTATACGGCAGCCATCATTGCAGCTGCCCTTAATGCAGAGATATTGGAGATTTGGACCGATGTCGACGGATTCATGACTGCCGACCCGCGTGTCATCAAATCGGCCTATACCATCAACGAACTCTCGTATGTAGAGGCCATGGAGCTTTGCAACTTCGGAGCCAAGGTCATCTACCCGCCTACCATCTACCCCGTATGCGTCAAGAACATACCTATCAAAGTAAAGAACACATTCAATCCCGACCATCCTGGAACACTCATCAAAGAAAAGGTAGAAGACGATCGCAAACCCATTAAGGGTATTTCCAGCATCAAGGGCACCACTCTGATTACGGTGACAGGTCTATCGATGGTGGGCGTGATTGGCGTCAACCGACGTATTTTCACCACCCTGGCCAACAAGGGAATCTCGGTATTCATGGTGAGCCAGGCTTCATCAGAGAACTCTACGTCTATTGGTGTGCGCGATGAGGATGCCCAAGCAGCAGTCGACGTGCTGAACGAGGAATTTGCCAAGGAGATTGAGACAGGCGCCATGTTCCCCATGCATGCTGAGAGCGGTCTTGCCACCATCGCTATTGTAGGCGAGAACATGAAGCACACGCCAGGTATCGCCGGTAAGCTGTTCGGCACCCTGGGCCGAAGCGGTATTTCGGTCATTGCCTGTGCTCAAGGTGCGTCGGAGACCAACATCTCGTTTGTTGTCGATGGCGCGTTCTTGCGTAAATCGCTCAATGTGCTACACGACTCGTTCTTCCTTTCAGAATACAAGGTACTCAATCTATTCATCTGCGGCGTAGGTACTGTTGGCGGCATGCTCATCGAGCAAATCCGCTCTCAATACGAAACGCTGATGAAGCGCAACGGACTGAAGCTCAACGTGGTGGGTATTGCCAGCTCGAAAGCAGGCATCTACAGCCGCGACGGCATCGATCTCGACAACTACCGTGTGCTGCTCAAGCAGTCGGAACCCAGCAACTACCTGAAAATACGCGACGAGGTGCTGGGCATGAACATCTTCAATTCGGTGTTTGTCGATTGCACAGCTAGCAAAGAGATTTCATCACTCTACCAGACTTTCCTTGAGCACAATATCAGCGTCATAGCAGCCAACAAGATTGCCGCTTCGAGCAATTACGACAACTATGTGAAGCTGAAAGAGACTGCCCGTTCGCGTGGCGTATGGTTCCGTTTTGAGACCAACGTAGGTGCCGGACTTCCCATCATCGGCACGATTAACGACCTGTGCAACTCGGGCGACAAAATATTGAAGATAGAGGCCGTTCTCTCTGGAACGCTCAACTTTATCTTCAACGAAATTGGTGCTGATGTGCCATTCTCCGAGACGGTCAGACGCGCCAAGGAACAAGGTTATTCCGAGCCCGATCCGCGCATCGACCTGAGTGGTACCGATGTGGTGCGCAAACTGGTGATTCTCACTCGCGAGGCCGGCTACAAGATAGAGCAGGAGGACGTTGAGAAGCATCTGTTCGTACCCGACAGCTACTTTGAGGGTTCGGTAGAGAGTTTCTGGAAGAACCTTCCCTCACTCGATGCTGAATTCGAGGCACGCCGCCGACAGCTCGACGAAGAGGGAAAGCATTGGCGTTTCGTGGCCACCATGGACCATGGCAAGGCCGATGTGTCGCTCAAGGAGATCAGCAAAGACTCGCCCTTCTATAATCTTGCCGGTAGCAACAATATCGTCTTGCTCACCACGGAGCGCTACCGCGAGTATCCCATGCTCATTCAGGGCTATGGCGCCGGTGCGAGCGTGACAGCTGCCGGAGTGTTTGCCAACATCATGTCGATTGCGAATATCTAAGCACCGGCCGTGGTGCATCTGTTGTAACCATTAACAGGATTGAACATGAAACACATTGTCATATTAGGCGATGGCATGGCCGACCTTCCCGTAGAGCGACTAGGAGGTAAGACCCTCCTGCAATATGCACGCAAACCCATGATGGACCAATTGGCCAGAGAGGGACGCACGGGCAGGCTCATCACCATTCCCGAGGGATTTCCTCCAGGCTCCGAGGTGGCCAACACGGCCATTCTTGGCTATGACTTGAATGAGGTCTACGAGGGTCGCGGCCCATTAGAGGCGGCTAGCATCGGCTACGAGATGGCTGACGACGACCTGGCCTTGCGTTGCAACATCATCACCCTGGGCGACGGGCGCATCGTCACCCACAATGGCGGCAACTTGGAGACTACCGACGGAGATGCGCTCATCAGCTATCTGAACGACCACCTGGGCAATGAGCGGGTGCGTTTCATCACGGGCATCCAATACCGCCATCTGCTCATTATCAAAGGCGGCAACAAGCATCTTGTCTGTGCCCCGCCCCACGACCATCCCGACGATGAGTGGCGGCCCTTGATGGTTAAAGCAGAGACGCCCGAGGCACAAGCTACGGCCGACCTGCTGAACGACCTGATACTTCGCTCGCAAGAACTCTTGCCCAAGCATCCCTACAATATCGAGCGCGCACGCAAGGGCCTACGGCAGGCCAATAGCATCTGGCCTTGGTCGGGCGGCTATCGGCCCAAGATGCAGACCCTCATGCAACAGTTCCCTGAAATCAAGTCGGGCTCGGTCATCTCTGCCGTCGACCTCATCCGAGGCATCGGCCACTATGCCGGCCTTCGCATTATTGAGGTGGAGGGAGCCACCGGACTGGCCGACACCAACTACGAGGGAAAGGCTATGGCTGCCATCGACGCCCTGAAGCACGACGACTTCGTGTTTGTGCATGTTGAGGCCAGCGACGAGGCCGGTCATGACGGCGACCTAGAACTGAAACTGAAAACAATAGAATATCTTGACCAACGGCTGATAGCACCCATCTATCGCGAGGCGCAGACATGGGGCGAACCCGTGTGCATGGCCGTTCTGCCCGATCATCTCACACCCGTCGAGAAGCGCATCCACGTGGGACAACCTGTGCCGTTCCTCATCTGGCACCGGGGCATAGAACCCGACCATGTGCAACACTACGACGAAGTGGCGTGCGTCAGCGGAGGATATGGACTGCTTCGGCTACGCCAGTTCATGGAAACGCTCATGAGCATCCATTAAGCACACAAACATTATTATCAGCATGAAATACTATAGCACCAACCAAAAGGCCCCTATGGCCGATTTACATAAGGCCGTCGTGAAAGGACTGGCCGAAGACCGCGGACTCTACATGCCCGAGCGCATAGAGCAGTTGCCAAAGGAGTTTTTCCAGCATATTCAAGACATGTCGTTCCAGGATATTGCCTACAACGTGGCCAGTGCCTTCTTTGGCGAGGATGTCGACCTGGACGCCCTTCAGGAGATTGTCTACGACACGCTTCCGTTCGATTGCCCCGTGGTCAAGATTACCGACAACATCTACACGCTTGAGCTGTTTCATGGCCCCACGCTGGCATTCAAGGACGTAGGCGCCCGTTTCATGGCACGTCTGCTTCAGTATTTCATCCGAGAGGAAGGCCAGGAGCAGGTGAATGTGCTCGTGGCCACCAGCGGCGACACTGGCTCGGCCGTTGCCAATGGCTTCCTCGGTGTCGATGGCATTCACGTCTATGTGCTCTATCCGAAAGGGAAAGTAAGTCCCATCCAGGAGTGCCAGTTCACCACACTCGGCCAGAATATCACCGCCATCGAGGTCGACGGCGTGTTCGACGACTGCCAGGCGCTGGTGAAGGCGGCTTTCATGGATCAAGAATTGAATGAGCACATGCGGCTCACATCCGCCAACTCCATCAATGTGGCACGGTTCCTGCCCCAGGCTTTCTACTATTTCCATGCTTATGCGCAGATGAAGAGGCAAGGTCCGGCCGACCAACTGGTGATGTGTGTGCCCAGCGGTAATTTCGGCAACATTTGCGCAGCCTTGTTCGGCCACCGCATGGGATTGCCCGTGAAGCGTTTCATTGCCGCCAATAATGCCAACGACATCTTCTATCACTATCTGCAAACCGGCAAATACGAGCCCAAGGCCTCCGTCCAGACGCTGGCCAATGCGATGGATGTGGGCGACCCCTCAAACTTTGCCCGCATCTACGACCTCTACCAAGGCTCTCACGAGGCCATCACAAGCATCATCAGCGGTGCCACCTATAACGACGAGCAGATTGCCGAGGCCATGCGCCATTGTTACGCCGCGACGGACTACACGCTCGACCCCCACGGAGCATGCGGCTACCGTGCGCTGAGCGAAGGACTGGCCGAAGGTGAGACGGGTGTGTTTTGCGAGACAGCCCATCCGGCGAAGTTCAAAGAGAAGGTCGATAGCATTCTCGGCATCGACATCGAGATTCCCGAGCGGCTGGCTGCCTTCATGAAGGGCGAGAAGCAAAGCATTGCCATGAGCAAAGACTTCTCGGACTTCAAGCAGTACCTCATGCGCCAGTCTTAGCAGGAAAAAGACGGAATCTAATGTATACCATCAAAAAAAGCCCTAGCTTGAGAAAGTCGGGGCTTTGCAATAAAAAATTGAGGGTGTGCCTATTTTGACACACCCTCTTTTGCATGTTTTGGAATTTCTCCTTTGGCGGAAGGTGAGGGATTCAAACCCCCGATACCCGAAAGGGGTATACCGGATTTCGAGTCCAGCGCGATCGATCACTCTGCCAACCTTCCTTTTTCGTTTGCGGCTGCAAATTTACGAATTATTTTTGAAACGACAAAATTATTCGAAAGATAATTTTTTCAAACGCGCCCGAAGCTGGTCGGATTCGCTTTTTTTGATGCTCATTTTCAACTCACAGGTGTTGTCGAATGTCTGACTGATGATTCTCGGGTTCATCTCTTTCACGATGCGCATCACATCGTTCATCATGGGATAGGTGAAGGTGTAGCTGACGATTTCCTCCACCTGTCGCTCCTCCATCTGACTATGGGCGATGGCATCGGCGGCGGCCGTCTTGTAGGCTACGATGAGTCCGCCCGTCCCGAGATTCACGCCGCCATAATAGCGTATGACCACGATGAGAATGTCGGTCAACTCGTTCGAGTTGATTTGTCCGAGAATGGGCTTGCCGGCCGTCGAACTGGGCTCCCCGTCGTCGTTGGCACGGAAATCCGTTCGTTCGGCACCCAGCATGTAGGCATAGCATACGTGGCGGGCATCGTAGTATTTCTTGCGATAGGCGGCAATGAGCTCCTTCACCTCGTCGACGGTCTCGACATGGTGGGCAAAGGCGAGGAACTTACTACGCTTCTCGGTGTAGTAGCCCTCGCCTATTTGGTTCGTAATCGTGTGATAGGTATCAGTCATTTACGAGAGTTTGTGGATGATGAGTCCGCTACGCAGCTTGGGCTCAAACCATGTGGCCTTCGGCGGCATGATCTTACCGCTATCGGCAATGTCCATGATTTGTTGCATGCTGACGGGATAGAGGGCCAGTGCGGCACGCATCTCGCCACTATCTACACGGCGCTTCAACTCGCCAAGACCGCGCAATCCACCCACGAAGTCGATGCGCTGGCTGGAGCGCAGGTCGCCAATCTGGAGGATTTCGTCGAGGATGAGACGGCTGCTGATGTCGACGTCGAGCACGCCAATGGGGTCGTTATTGTCGTAGGTGCCTTCCTTGGCGGTGAGGCTATACCAATGCTCGTCCAGATAGAGTGAGAACTCGTGCAGGCGTGCGGGCTTGTAGATGTCGGTGCCCTTGTCCTCTACGATGAAGTTCTTGCGCAGGGCCTCGAGGAACTGCTCAGAGGTGAGTCCGTTGAGGTCTTTCACCACGCGGTTGTAGTCGAGGATGGTGAGCTGGCTTGCCTGGAAGCAAACGGCCATGAAGTAGTTGTACTCCTCGTCGCCACGGTGGTTGGGGTTCTGCTTCTGTTTCTCGGCACCCACGAGTGCGGCGGCGGCAGAGCGGTGGTGACCGTCGGCAATATAGAGCGACGGCATCTTGGCAAACTCATCGGTGACGGTCTTGATGTCGGCGTCGTTGCTGATGACCCACAACTGATGGCGGAAGCCGTCGATGGGGGCTATGAAGTCGTACTCGGGCTCGGTGGCAGCATAGCGCATGATGAGCTGGTCGAGCACCTCGTTGTCGGGATAGGCGAAGAACACGGGCTCGATATTGGCATTGTTCACGCGTACGTGCTTCATGCGGTCTTCCTCCTTGTCGCGGCGGGTCAGCTCATGCTTCTTGATGACGCCGGTGAGATAGTCGTTCACGTAGGCGCCCACCACCAGTCCGTACTGGGTCTTGCCGTTCATGGTCTGAGCGTAGATATAGTACTGCTCCTTGTCGTCCTGGACGAGCCAGCCCTTGTCCTGGAACTTCTGGAAGTTCTGGGCAGCCTTCTCGTAGACGCGCGGGTCGTACTCGCTCGTTCCCACGGGGAAGTCGATTTCGGGCTTGATGATGTGATAGAGGCTCATCTCGTTGTCGCCAGCCTCGGCGCGGGCCTCTTCAGAGTCGAGCACGTCGTAGGGGCGCGACTCCACTTTCTCTACTAGTTCTTTTGGTGGGCGGATGCCCTTGAAAGGTTTAATGATTGCCATAATAGTATTTTGATTGTAAGATTAAAGGTATTGCTTGATTTGGCCGATCATCTGCGCATACTCCTCGTCGGTGAGGTAGACCTTGCCGGGGTTCATCTGGAAGGTTCCGCCGTAGTCGGGGCCGTCGACATATTTCGGGGCGAGATGGAAATGCAAGTGCGAGAGCTTGTCGCTATAGGCACCATAGTTGATTTTCTCGGGTTGGAAGGCCTGTTGCATGGCCCAGGTGACGCGCGCCACATCGGCCATGAAGGCGTTGCGCTCATCGTCGGAGAGCTCGTTCAGGTCGTTCACATGACCATTGTAGGCCACCAGGCAACGGCCGCGATAGGTCTGCTCCTTGAAGAGGAATGCCCGCGAGACGGAGAGCTCGCAAATCTCTATCATCAGGTCGTGCAACGTTTGGTTGTTGGTGCAGTAGAGGCACTGCTTGGGATCGCTTTGCATAGTTGGAATGTATTTGAAATCGTGTTTTTACTATTAACCGTGCAAAATTACTGAGAAGTTCTGAGAAATCAAAATCTTTTGATACTATTTTTGCAATTGTCTTGCCACTTTCGAAGATAATTCATATATTTGTGCCATCAGAACAAAAAACGACTAGTCACCATGAGAAGATTCTTCCTGCTGCTCGCCGCCGCCATCATGGCCGTGGCCGCCCATGCCCAGTCAGGCTCTTTTGAGACGGCCACCGAGGCCATCGCCCACATGAAGGTGGGCTGGAACCTGGGCAACACGCTCGACGCCCACGACGGCGCCAATGCCTGCCCCGACATCGTCAGGTCGGAAACCATGTGGGGACAGCCCCTCACCCGTCCTGCCCTGATGACCATGATGCGCGATGCCGGCTTCGGAGCCATACGCATACCCGTCACCTGGTTCCCCCACATGGACAACGAGGGAAAGGTCGACGAGGCATGGATGAAGCGAGTGCACGAGGTGGTTGACTACGTGCTCGACACAGGCCTCTACTGCGTGCTCAACGTGCACCACGACACTGGCTCGGGCGACGCCCACTGGCTACATGCCAACACCGACACCTACCAGCAGCAGCACGCACGCTACGAATACCTGTGGCGGCAGATAGCCAACGAGTTCAGCAGCTACGGCGAGCGACTTCTCTTCGAGAGCTACAACGAGATGCTCGACCGCTACAACTCGTGGTGCTTCGCCACCTTTGCCCGCTCGGGAGGATACGACGCCACCGAGGCCGCCGATGCCTACGAAGCCATCAACCGCTATGCGCAGAGCTTTGTCGACGTGGTGCGCCAGACGGGAGGCAACAACGCCCACCGCAACCTCGTGGTCAACACCTACGGCGCCTGCTCGGGTGGCGGCACTTGGAACGCCCACCTGAAAGACCCCCTGAAGGAGATGCAACTGCCCACCGACCCTGCCGGAAGCGGCCACCTCATCTTCCAGGTGCACGCCTACCCCAACGTGAAAAACCTCAGTAGCATGCGAACCGAGATGGAGGACATGTTCAACGCCCTCAGCGAGCACCTCGTCAGCAAGGGAGCACCCGTCATCATCGGCGAATGGGGTACGGCCAACGACGGTGAGACCGACTACGACGTGCGGCGCGACAACGTGATGGTCTTCGTCGACTACTTCATCGGCAAGGCAAAGGCCAGCAACATGGGTACCTTCTGGTGGATGGGACTCACCAACGGCCCCATACGCTCCCTGCCAGCCTTCAGCCAGCCCGACCTCGCCGAGCGCATCGTCAAGGCCTACCACGGCAGCTCGTTCTCGCCCGTCATTCCCGAGCTCGACGACATCGACCACCACTACACCATCAGCTACAACAGCCAGTGGAGCGAGGCCAACCTCTACGACTCGTCCTTCCAGCTCACCACCTATAAAGGTATCAAGGTGGAACTGGCCGAGCAGCCGGCCGGCAACCTGCAGGTGAAAGTCTATGGCGAGAGCGACAACCAGCAGCAATTCCAGCCACTGAGCCAAACCGTCAGCACCATCACCTTCAACAGCTCCACGCTAGGCTCCACCGTCAAGCGCATCACCCTGCAATACACCCAGTCGTCGCCCTTCACGACCGTCGTCAAGCGAGCCGCACTCATCAAGGCCGACGGCACCGAGGTCACCACCATGCTCAACGCCTTCTGGGGCTGCTCGGTAGAGCTCAACGTTAGCACCTCCTCCGTGCCGGCCATCCACTCGGCAGACAGCCCGACCGACGATGCCGTCTACTCTCTCGACGGCCGCCGCGTCAGTCATCCCAAGAAGGGTGTCTACATCAGGCAGGGCAAGAAATATGTCATCCGCTGACATCCCGGCAACAGCCCAGAATTGCGCCCGTGCACTCTCCCCAGTGCCGGGCACGCTGGCCGCTGAGCCCCAACCTTCGGCCAGCCAAATTCAAGCGAGAAGCGAGAAGCGATTAGTTTGATCATCATTTCTTGGCGAATATCTATTTCTATTACAACTACATGTCAAAGAACGCTCGGCGTGCCGAAACCCTCACGGGGTAACGTTTCGTTACTCCATCGGCATCCATTTAGACCCTTTTATGATATTTAAATACATTGATTGTGATACATAAACGGACGCTTCCGTTTACCCTACAAAGATACAAAAAATTTTTGAAACCACCAAATTTCTCATGCCGCAAACGACCCGTTTTCGCCCGGTTTCAGCTAGTATTTTTGTCTGTGGCAGTTGCGAGGATAGAATCAGAGAGCCGCAGACCCGGCTCGTTGACGAGGACCGCCTGACTTTGTAGTTAGAACCAGTGTCGCAAATTGCGACGGTGGTTTGCCTTCTTCATCTACGTGTTTTCTCAGAGAGTCTCGAGTGTTTTGATACCCCTGCCGTCTAGCCACATTC
>JAFRZC010000233.1 GCA_017442765.1 Prevotella sp.
AAGTGAAAAGTGAAAAGTGGAGAGTGGAGAGTGAAGACAGTGATGAGGGTAGCGACAAGCCCGAGGGCGAGATAAAGCCACTCGGCAGCCGACCGACCGATAAGGACTACGAGCGTACGTTTGCCTGACCGACGGTCGCCCTCGTAGTCGCGGTAGTTATTGACAACGAGCAGCGTATCGACAACCATGCCGCAGGCCAACGACTGAAGGATGACGGTGGTGGTGACGGTGCCGGTCTGCACATAATAGGTCAGGCAGACGGGCACAAGGCCGAAGAACAGGAGCACGAGCACATCGCCGAATCCGTAATACGACAAGTGGGTGGTATAGAGAAAGCAGAAAACGACGCAGGCCACCCCGACAGCGACAAGCCACCAGCCGCCATAATGGACAAGCGGCAGGCCTGCGAGACAGGCGACGAAGGTCGTGACGGCGATGCCGCGCCGCATAGCCTTTGGCGTTATCCACCCCTGCGCGCAAGCCCGCTTCGGTCCCAGCCGGTTCTCATCGTCGGTACCCTTAAGATAGTCGAAATAGTCGTTAACGAGATTGGCATCTATCTGCATCACAAAGGCAAAGAGCAGACAGAGAACGGCCGGCACGATAAGCAACCGCCCTGCGTCGGCCCATGCGAGCGACAAGCCAATAGCAACGGGAACGGCTGCACCCGAGAGCGTCTTCGGTCGTGAGGCAAGAAGCCAAGACTGTTTCTTGTTCATAATTCTCGCGCAAAAGTACAAATAATTATGCATTATGCATTATGAATTGTAAATTATTTTGTATCTTTGCCGAGAATTATGCATTATGCATTATGGATTATGCATTACAAACGCCGTCGCTCGACCTTGTGGAATTTGTGGAGCAGCAGATACTGCCACGCTATACGGCCTTTGACCGTGCCCATGACATCGGCCACGCCAACCGTGTGATTGCCAACTCAATGGAACTGGCGAAGCGCATGGGGGCAGACCTCAATATGGTGTATGCGATTGCGGCTTACCACGACTTAGGGCTGGAAGGGCCGCGTGCCATCCACCACCTGACGAGCGGGCGCATACTGCAAGCCGATGCGCGGCTGAGAAAATGGTTCTCGCCGGAGCAAATCAAAGTGATGCGCGAAGCGGTGGAAGACCATCGCGCCTCGTCGAGTCATGCGCCGCGCTCACTCTATGGGCGCATTGTGGCCGAGGCCGACCGTGAGCTGAAGCCCGAAACCGTGTTCCGTCGCACGATAGAATACGGACTTGACCATTACCCTGATCTGTCGGAGGAGGAGCAATGGAAGCGCTTCATGGCGCACATAGAGAATAAATATGCCCGACAGGGCTATATCCATCTCTGGGTGCCCGGGTCGAAGAACGAACAGTACCTGGCCGAGCTCCGGCATATCGTTGAAACCCCTGGCTTGCTCAGAAACTATTTTGACAAATTGTTTCATCTAATTCATAATTCTTAATTCATAATTATTCAGCCTATATATGTTAGGAACTATCATCAACACCACTACCATCATTGTCGGGTCGGTTGTCGGCAGCATATTGCACCGAGGCGTCAAGGAGAAATACCAAACTATTCTCTACAATGGTCTCGGACTGGCAAGTCTGGCCATCGGCCTGAACGCCACCATCTCCAATCTTCCGAAAAGCCAGTTCCCCGTGCTGTTCATCGTGGCCATGGCGGTAGGCGGAGTAGTCGGAACGGCACTCGACCTGAACGGCCGGTTCAACCGACTGGTTGACCACTTCTCACATAACCCGAAGAAGAACCTTGCCACAGGCCTCTCCACCGCCATCCTGCTCTATTGCATCGGCCCGCTGTCGATGCTCGGGCCAGTCATCAGCGCATTGAAAGGCGACAATACCTTTCTTTATACGAACGCCACGCTCGACCTCATTTCATCCGTCGTCTTTTCCTCTGTCTATGGCATCGGTATGGTTTTCGCCGCGCCGGTGTTGTTCCTCTGGCAAGGAATGTTCTATCTCGTGGCTACGATTTCATCCCAGGCCGTGAGCGACGCATTGATGAGTGAACTGCTTATCGTGGGCGGACTGCTCATTACGGGTTCGGGCTTGTCGCTCCTTAAACTGAAAGACTGCAAGACGCTCAACCTGCTTCCGGCCTTGCTCGTTCCACCGCTCTGGTTCATCATTCATAGCCTGATAGCATGACGTACGAAGAAACGATAAACTACCTCTACAACAGCACACCCGTGTTCGAGCATGTCGGCGCATCGGCATATAAGCCGGGGCTGGCAACAACGCTGGCCTTAGACGAGCATTTCGGACATCCACACCTAAGTTACGAGACGATTCATGTGGCCGGCACCAATGGCAAGGGAAGCGTGTCGCATAGCCTCGCCGCCGTATTGCAAAACGCAGGCTTCAAGGTAGGACTTTACACATCCCCCCACCTTGTTGATTTCCGTGAGCGAATGCGGGTTAACGGACATTGTATCAGCAAGAAAAGGGTAATCGACTTCGTAAAGAAGGAACGACACTTCTTCGAGCCGTTGCACCCCTCGTTCTTTGAGCTGACAACGGCATTGGCTCTCCTCTACTTCAAAGAAGAAAAAGTTGACATCGCAATTATCGAAACAGGACTTGGCGGACGCCTCGACTGCACCAATATCATCACGCCAGTGCTGTCAGTCATCACCAACATCTCATTCGACCACATAGCATTCTTGGGCAACTCCTTGAAAGAAATCGCAGGCGAGAAAGCCGGCATCATCAAACAGGGCGTTCCTGTTGTCGTAGGTGAGACAGACGAAGAGACACGGCCCGTGTTTGAGCAGAAAGCAAAAGACATGGAGGCCCCTATCTTCTTTGCCGAGGAATATAGAATCCCCCATCCCCCACCCGAATTTCAATTAAAGGGGAACTATCAGGATAAGAACCTGCGCACCATTCTATGCGCGCTCAGCCACATTCCCCACCAACTCGCCCCAAACAGCGAGAAGGCACTTGCCCATGTGTGCGAGCTGACAGGGCTGCGAGGGCGTTGGGAAGTACTAAGGGAAAAACCTCTTGTGGTTTGCGACACAGGACATAACGTGGCCGCATGGCAGTACCTCGCCCCACAAATCAAACAGCAAGAGGCAAAAACAACACGTATCGTCTTCGGCATGGTTAGCGACAAAGACATCGACACCGTGATGCAAATGCTTCCTGAAAATGCCGTCTATTATTTCACACAGGCTCAGACAAAAAGAGCCATTCCCGCAACCGTCGTCGAAGAGAAAGGAAAGCAGCATAACCTTCAAGGGAAAAACTACCCCGATGTGAAAACAGCCTATCAACAGGCACTCGCTGATGCCTCGCCCGACGACTTCATCTTCGTGGGCGGTTCAAGCTACGTGGTTGCCGACCTGCTGACAGCGTTAGACAAATTGAAAATTAAGAATTATGAATAGAACTATCACCGCAATTGCCCTTTTGGGGCTGATGACAACAAACCTCATGGCACAAGAGAAAAAAACACTCACACTGGAAGACTTGAACTACGGTGGTTACAACTACCGCAATATGGTGCCCGACAACCTCTATTTCACATGGTGGGGTGACCAACTCGTCAGACAGGACATGGAAGCGTGCTACCTCATTGATGCCAAGACAGGCAAGGAAAGCACACTATTAATGCTCGACGAGGTAAACGATATCATTCAGGGCGACGAGCAAAATCGCATACGGCATCTGTACAACATCGAGTTCCCTTACGGCGATGAGACGGTTATAAAGCTCGTCAATGGCAAACAAATCTTGCTCGTAGATTGGAAGAAGAAACTCTTGCGCACTTTTGACCGCGACAACGTGCAGGCGGAGGAGTTCTGTGCGGCATCTAAAATGCTGGCAACCGTGAAAGACCACCAGCTCTACGTCTCCGACAGCACTAATACGGCACAACTCACCACCGACGGCTCACGCGAGATTGTCTATGGGCAGAGCGTTCACCGCGATGAGTTCGGCATCTCGAAAGGGCTCTTCTGGAGTCCCGACGGCAAACAGCTGGCTTTCTACCGCATGGACCAGTCGATGGTGGCCGACTATCCGCAAGTTGACATCTTCAAACGCGAGGCAACCTACGAGCCCGACAAATATCCAATGGCTGGTGAGACCTCACACAAGGTGACTGTCGGCATCTATGATACAGCGACCAAGCAGATCGTCTATCTGAATGCCGGTGACCCCACCGACCGCTATTTTACCAACATCGCATGGTCGCCCGACAGCAAGACCGTCTATATGTTCGAACTTAATCGCGACCAGAACGACTGCCGGTTAGTTGCCTACGACACACGTACAGGCGAGAAGCTAAGAGAACTCTACCGCGAGACACACGACAAGTATGTAGAACCCCTCCACCCTATTGTCTTCCTGCCCTGGAACCCGAATGAGTTTATCCTGCAAAGCCAGCGCGACGGCTACAACCACTTATATTTATATAATATAGAAGGAAAGTTTATCAGGCAAATCACTCGTGGAGAATATGTCGTGATGGAACTGCTTGGCTTCGATACGGACAAAAAGCGCGTCATCGTTGCCGCCAATGAAGCATCACCCATACAAAAGAACTACTATGCCGTCGATGTCAAAAGCGGCAAGCGCACGCCGCTCGACAACCAACGCGGCTGGCACAATGCAACGCTTTCCGCCAAGGGGAAATACCTCGTTGACAACTATTCCGAGCCCGA
>JAFRZC010000234.1 GCA_017442765.1 Prevotella sp.
GAGCCAGGATCAAACTCTCCATTGTAAAATAATAATATGTCTGATTCCATCGCAGGACGCGCAATCCTTCCTTACCGTGGTCGCTGGTCAAAATAAAAAAACCAACGGGTCACATTTCTCTACCCGGCGGACGCGTCACGAAGCCCCGCCCCCGAAAGGAGGACACAGGGAACACGGCGCGCCGCCGCTTCTTGTACTACTTGTCTGTTTTATGAAATCCTGTCAAAGAACTCTATCCGAATATGCCGGCGCGCAAAAAAATGCGCGAAAGCGGATGCAAAGGTACGAACTTTTCACGAACCAGCAAAATTTTTCAAAAGAAAATTTCAAAAAATTGATTTTCATCTATGGGAAGATGGGGTAACGGGGAGGGGACGGGTGGTTTTTTTTGAGATGGATGGAAGCTTTTACAGGGTTTACTATGATTTGCGGGGAGGGAGGATTAGCGGATGGTTGCAACGATGTATTCCGACCGGGTGCCTATGCGGAACTTGCCTCCCCATATACCTATGCCACTGGTGACATAGAAGCGCGTGTCGCCTCGCTGATGGTATCCGTAGGCCTTTTCGTAGATGAGGTCTTCTATCCAGCTGACGGGCCAAACTTGTCCGTAATGAGTGTGTCCGCTGAACTGGAAGTCGATACCCGCCTGCTCGGTACGGTCAAGATGGTAAGGTTGGTGGTCAAGCAGGATGGTGAATTTTCCTTTCTGTGCTTCGTTTGCCAAGGCAGTCACCGACTTCCGCCCTGTGTTTGTGCGGTCGTCTCGCCCGATGACCACCAGCTCGTTGTTGATGAGGACGGAGGAGTCGCGCAGAAGTTTGATGTTGGCATCGCGATAGAATTGTTCCGACTTTGGCTCGTCTGCATAATAGTCATGGTTTCCGAGGCAGGTATAGACAGTTGCTTTCAACCTACGGAACTCTTCGGCCATATTCTCTTCGAGAAGGGGATTGATGCTAATATCAACGATGTCGCCAGCCATCAGTACAAGGTCAGGGTTCTCTTCGTTGATTATGCCTATCCATCGTGAAAGGTCGTTTCGTGTGTTGTGATAGCCGAGATGAAGGTCGCTCATCATCACGACTTTGAGTGGTTGCGACAGGGGTGTTCGGGCTTTCAACTCAATGGGTACGCGCACTTTCCTCTCGTAGCGGATATTGCCATAGCAGAAGACGACAAGCATGATGCCTGTTACGATGAGTGTTCCCGCCCAACTGTCTTTCATCAGCGAAGGGGATACAAGGTGGACAACTTTTCCGAGGTCGAGCACCAGGAAAAGCATCACGAGATAGAGCAGGATGAAGGGTGAGGATGTGCCTACCTTATATAATATACGCGCAAGGGATAGCGGTATGCCGTCGAGACCGATGACAATGTTGGCGAAGAGGAGGCAGAAGCAGGCGGTCATCAGCACTATGATGACCGTTTTCCACACATTTTGCAGAGGCAGCATCTGCCATAGATGCCACCCCACATAGACACATCCGAGAATGGGAAGCAGCAAGAAGAGCAATGCCCAGAGTTTCATAAAGAGTGGGAGTTAGTGGGAGTTAGCAGACGGCCGTCAGACTAATGTCAAAAACGGCCATCTCCCAACTCGTTCTATATCAATACATTTCGTCTCGTGAGAGTTCTTCCTTGTCGATTTTCTTCTTGTCGAGCGAATACCACGCATAGGCGATATAGGCGAGGACGAAGGGGATGAGCAGGCTCACGTAGAACATGGTGCGTAGGGTGAACTCGCTTGAGCATGAGTTCTGGATGGTGAGCGACGACTGCAGGTCGGCGGTTGAGGGATAGTATGCCGTGTTGTTCCATCCTGCGCAGAGGAGGAGTGTCAGCACGACGAGCACCACTCCGATGCCTGTGGGCCAGATGCCTCGTATGTATGTCTTCGAGACGATGGTCTTTCCGATGCCATAGAGCACCATCACCACTCCGACGAGCAAGACGACAAGGAGATACCATTGGTCGAGCAGGTTATGCAGGTATTTCATTGGTTCCATGGCGATGACTCCTGTCGCAGGGTCGTAGGCATAGCCGTCCTTGAGCAGTGTGCGCACAAGGAAGGCGAGGAAGAGGATGAGGAACACGACGGTTGCGCCCACCAGTCTGACGGAGCCTCTGGAACGAATGTTCTCGTCGTTGACGTTGTTCATGATGTAGAGTATGCCGAGGATGCGTGCGAGGAAGAAGACGGCCAGTCCGAAGATGAGGTTCCAGGGGTCGAGGAGTGCATCGAGCCCGTGCGAGGCGTTTGCCCAATGGCTGATGACGGGTTGCAGCTGGTCAGTCATGCTCATCTTATCGACGATGAAGTTCGACCCGTTGAAGAACGTGGCCACCGCTCCGCCGAGCAGTAGCGGGCCGACGATGCCGTTCACGACGAGGAAGCACTGGAAGGTGCGCGTGCCCAACAAGTTGCCGAGTTTGTTTTGGAACTCATAGCTGACGGCTTGCAGGACAAACGAGAAGAGGATGATCATCCAGAGCCAGTAGGCGCCTCCGAAGCTCGTGCTGTAGAACAGCGGGAACGATGCGAAGAACGCGCCTCCGAAGGTGACGAGCGTGGTGAACGTGATTTCCCACTTACGCCCCGTGGAGTTGACGAGCATACGTCGCTCCTCCGCTGTGCGTCCGAGGCTGAATATCATGGAGTTGGCTCCCTGTACAAACATAAGGAACACGAGGAGCGCGCCTAAGAGCGACACGAGGAGCCACCAATAGTGTTGCAAAAATTCGTAGGTCATAGTTCTGGTCCTTTCTTGATTTGTTTGAGCATGATGTTGATTTCCACGGCGAGCATGGTGGTGAAGAGGGCGAGGAAGACGAAGAAGGTCAGTGCCACGCTTCCTGCCGGGATGTCGCTGACGGCAGCCGAGACGGGCAGCATGTCCTGTATGGTCCAGGGCTGCCGGCCGAACTCTGCCACGAGCCATCCGCACTCACTTGCGATGTATGCCAGCGGCACGAGTGCGATGGCGGCACGATAGTGCCAGCGCTTCATCTTGGTGATGTCTTTCCGATAGACGGCAAAGAGCACGGCGGCGAAGAAGAGGATGAAGAGGCATCCCATTCCCACCATGACGCGGAACGACCAGAAGCAGACGGGGATGGGCGGCACGAGCTCGCTGACATCCTTGATGTATCCGTATCCGAAATAGGGCATGTCGGCTTTCAGTTGAGTGGCGAGCTGGCTACGCTGTGCTTCGTCCTTCGACGAGCGGAACCGTGCCAGCGTCTCGATGGCTTGCTTGCCCCGCTCTATCTTCTCCTGTGCCGAGGGCTCCTGCGTTCCGTCGGGGCGCGTGTAGCCGTTGAGCAGGTCGTTCACACCAGGCACATAGCCGTGGATGTCGCGTGTGGCCATGAACGAGAGCGCGTAGGGCATGGCGATGCGCATCGGCGGCTCCGCGTCGGTTTTATAGTCGGGTTGCCCAAAGGGGTTCACCCATGCCACCGCCGTCAGGCTCTGGTCGGTGCCACCATTGTAGAGTGCCTCCATGGCCGCGAGCTTCATGGGTTGCGACTTTGCCACCTGCTCGCCCGAGAGATGCCCCGTCGCACCGGCCAGAAGCGCGGCCACGAGACCTACCGCCGCACCGATCTTGATGCTTTCGACGGCCATCTTCTCCTCGCGCTTTTTCATCAGATACCAGCAGCTGACCGCCACCGTGAACACGCCTCCGATGATCCACGCCGACGTGACCGTGTGGAAGAACTTGCCTACGGCAAACGGCGAGAGCGCCACCTCGGCAAACGAGGTCATCTCGTTGCGCATCGTGTCGGGGTTGAACTCGCAGCCCACGGGGTTCAGCATCCATGCGTTGGCCACCAGTATCCACCATGCCGAGATGGTCGCGCCGAGCCCTGTCAGCCATGTCGAGGCCAGATGGAAGCCCTTGCTCACCTTCTTCCAGCCGAAGAACATGACGGCCACGAACGTTGACTCCATGAAGAAGGCCACGATGCCCTCGACGGCCAGCGGCGCACCGAAGATGTCGCCCACGAGCCACGAGTAGTTCGACCAGTTGGTGCCGAACTCGAACTCAAGGATGATGCCTGTGGCCACACCCATGGCGAAATTGATACCGAACAGACGCTGCCAGAACTTGGCCGTCTGCTTCCAGAACGGCTTGCCCGTGCGATAGTAGCACGTCTCGGCAATGCCCATGACGACCGCCAGCCCCAAGGTCAGCGGCACGAACAGCCAGTGGTAGATGGCCGTGAGCGCGAATTGCGCCCGTGCCCAGTCAACCGCACCAGCTGTGATGTCAAGAAATAGATTGTTCAACATTTTTTTATTATTTAATATTTACGATATAACGATATGACGATATGACGAGATAACGGTTTAGACCCCTCAATTTTTCTGGGAGCCTCGCTCCGCCAGCTCACTCATCACGTAGTCGGCCTCGCTGCCCTCCCCGGCATGTTGTCGCAGGAAGTCGGGAAGGAAGAACACCCTGAGCACCGCGAAGATGACAAACAGCTTCACGAGAATGACCGCCCAGAGCGTCTTGCCCAGGGTCATGCTCCGAAAACCGTCGGCGTAGAGGTCGTAGGCGCGGTGCCAGAAGTTCTTTTCACGCTTCTTCATCTTGGGAGCGGATTTGTAAGCTCAATCTGTCTGCAAATGTACGATTATTTTTTCAAGCCACCAAATTTCCTCATTTTTTTCTGCTTGCGAAGATTAAAGACACTCCCCGGAGAACAAAAAAAACAAATTGCTAAAAAATCTTAATTCCACGGGTGAAAGATATATCTCTCATCTCCGCAAATGTTAAACCCCTGTTTTCGTTTTAACATTTCAAAAATCCCCCTATCGTCCCTTTCACTCCCCTTTCACTCCCTTTTTATCTCCCCTTCACTCCCCTTTTTCCGCGAAACATATATGTTTCACCTCCCAAATCACGGTGTTTTGCAGGGTAAAAGACGGTCTTTCACCACCCGGAACATATATCTCTCGCACGCGAGACATATATCTTTCAGAAGCGAGAGGTGAAAGGTGAGGGATGAGAAGTTCTGTATGTCGTTGTGTCACAGCGACTTTCGTATCGTCTTCTCTGTGCCCTAATCTCTGCCTCGGTGGGCAGAAGTTCCACCCTCGACATTTCATGCGATTACGCGTGTTAAAAGTTCACCCGCCTGTCGTCCGGATTTTAACATTTCCCGAAAACCTCCCCATTCACTCCCCATTTTCCCACGCACGTTTAGAAAACAATTCTTAAATTTGGGTAATTAAAGATAATCTAAATGTCGTTTTACGCAGTTTATACAAATAAAAATGTAATTTTGCAGTCATGAAAGCGAAGATATGGATACCAATGGCAATTCTCCTGGCAGTGCTGGCAGGATGCGTGGCGTGGCTCTACACCAGCCTCGACAAGCAGAAGCAGGAGAACAAGGCCATGCAAGAACTGGCGGCACTCGACAAGCAGGAGATGGAAAACGAGTACACCCAGTTTGCCAACCAGTACGGTGAGATGATAACGAAAATCTCGAACGACTCCATCGTGGCGCAGCTCACCGCCGAGCAGGAGAAGACGCGCCGGCTGCTGGCCGAGCTCCGGCAGACCAAGGCCGACGATGCCCGCGAGATTACCCGACTGAAGAAAGAGCTGGCCACCTGCCGCGCCGTCATCCGCAGCTATGTGCTCGAAATCGACTCGCTCAACCGGCTCAACCAGAACCTCGTGGCCGAGAACACGCAGATACGCGGACAATACGAGGAGGCGACGAAGCAGATAGAGGGTCTGAGCACCGAGAAAGCATCGCTCTCGGAGAAGGTGGCCATCGCCGCCCAGCTCGACGCGACGGGCATCAGCATGACTCCGAAGAACAAGCGCAACAAGGCCACCGACAAGATGGACAAGTGCAAGTCGATACAAGTGAGCTTCACCATCGCCAAGAACGTCACCGCCCGCAGCGGCATGAAGACCTGCTACGTGCGCATCACCTCGCCCACAGGCACCACGCTGGGCAACGGCGGGTCGTTCAACTACGAGAACCGCACGCTCACCTGCACCATGAAGAAGGAAGTGGAGTACGGCGGACAGGAGACACCCGTCACCGCCTACTGGAACGTCACTCAGGCACTCGTCGGCGGCACCTATCAGGTGAGCATCTTCGCCGACGGGCAAATGATTGGCGCTAAAAGCTTCTCGTTCAAATAACGCATAATGCGCTGCGCCAATGAAGAATGAAAATTGAAACGGATGAAAACAAAAGCATTATATCTTCTCCTCGCCCTGCTCTCCGCGACGCAAGCCAGTCAAGCCCGGCAGCCCGACAGCCTCGCCTGTCAACGGATGCTGACCCTCGACAGTTGCCGCACGCTCGCGCTGGCCAACAACAAGCAACTGAACGCGGCTAAGCTGAGGCAGGATGTGGCTCTCAATACCCGAAAGGCCTTACGGACAAAATACCTGCCAAAGGTGGACGCCATTGCGGGATACGACCATTTCAGCAAAGAAGTATCCATCCTCAACAACCGCCAGAAGACCTCACTCAGCAATCTCGGCACAAACGCCGTCACCAACGCCGGCCAGAGCCTGACGGCGGGATTGACAAACCTCGTCGGCCAGGGACTGCTCTCACCCGAAGCCGCCCAGCTCATAGGAGGCGCGTTCAACAATGTGGCACCCTCGATGGCCGAGGCCGGCGACAACATCGGGCAAACCATCCGCGACGCCTTCCGCACCGACACGCGCAACATCTGGGCAGGCGCCATCACCCTTCGCCAGCCGCTCTACATGGGCGGAGCCATCACCGCGGCCAACCGCATCGCCGACATCAACGAGCTCATTGTCTCCGACAACATCGACCAGAAGACACAATCCACACTCTACGACATCGACCAGACCTACTGGCTGGTCGTCTCGCTCCACCAGAAACAGAAACTGGCCGGCAGCTACCTCGAACTGGTGCGGAAGCTCAACGACGACGTACACAAGATGATAGCCGAGGGCGTGGCCACACGCGCCGACGGACTGAAAGTCGATGTGAAGGTCAACGAGGCCGAGATGGCACTCACACAAGCCGACAACGGCCTTGCCCTCTCACGAATGCTCCTCTGCCAGCTATGCGGCTTGCCGATGAGCGAGCCCATCGTGCTGGCCGACGAGGAAGGCGAGCTGTCGGCCGACGATGTCGCCGTCTCGGAATATACCATTACCGACCCCTCGCTCAACACCAGGCCAGAACTGAGGATGCTCGAAAATGCCATCGACATCAGCAAGGAAACCAAAAAGCTCATCCGCGCCGAATACATGCCACACGTGGCATTGACGGGCGGCTATCTCATCTCGAATCCTAATGTGTTCAACGGGTTTGAGCGTCGTTTCTCCGGCGTGTGGAATATCGGAGTGCTCGTGCAGGTTCCCGTATGGAACTGGTTTGAGGGCAGCTACAAGATACGGGCGGCACAAACCGCCACCGACATCGCCACGCTCGAGCTCAACGACGCGCGAGAGAAAATAACGTTGCAAATCAGCCAGAGCCAATTCAAGTTGAAAGAAGCCCAGAAGAAGCTGGCCATGACCCAGAAGAACATCCAAAGCGCAGAGGAAAACCTGCGTTGCGCAAATGTAGGCTTCCGCGAGGGCGTGATGGAATCGACCGATGTCATGGCCGCACAGACAGCCTGGCAACTGGCACACACCCAATATATCGATGCCGCGATTGAGGTCAGGCTCGCACAGGTGAACCTGAGGAAAGCACTGGGCATCCTAAGGTAGAATAATAACGAATAACGGATAATAAGCCATGAGCAAAGCAAAATCACAACATAACAACATCCTGCTGGCCATCATCGGATTCGCATCCGTCGTCATCATCGTGGCCGCCATAGGCTTCTTCGCCCTCGACCGCGAGCCCGACATCATACAAGGCGAGGTAGAGGTAGAGGAATACCGCGTGTCGAGCAAGGTGCCAGGGCGCATTCTCGAACTCCGCGTAAAAGAAGGCGACTATGTGCGCGTGGGCGACACCATCGCCATACTCGACGCGCCCGAGGTCATGGCCAAACGCGCACAGGCACAGAGTGTCGAGGATGCCGCCGCCGCCATGAGCGAGATGGCACAGGCAGGCGCACGCCAGGAGCAGATCAGCGGAGCCTATCAGCTATGGCAGCAGGCACAGGCAGGCGTGGAGATTGCCAAGAAAAGCTACGAGCGCGTGCAACGGCTCTACGACGAGGGCGTGATGACCGCCCAGAAGCGCGACGAGGCACTGGCCAACTACAAAGCCCTCGAGGCACAGGAGAAGGCTGCCAAGAGCCAATACGACATGGCCGTGAACGGCGCACGCCGCGAGGAGAAGAAAGCCGCCGCCGCACAAGTGGCACGCGCGGCAGGAGCCGTGCAGGAGGTCAACTCATACCTCCACGAGACCGTACAGATTGCAAAAGCCGAGGGCGAGGTGAGCAACGTCTATCCAAAAGTCGGCGAGCTCGTGGGAACAGGCTCGCCCATCGCAAGCATCGCCGTCATGAACGACATGTGGGGGACGTTCAACATCCGCGAAGACCACCTCAACGGACTGAAGGTGGGAAGCATCATCAACGCATACGTGCCCGCCTTCGGAAAAGACATTCAGTTGAAAGTCTATCACATCAAGGACGAAGGCTCGTATGCCGTGTGGAAAGCCACCAAGACCACAGGCGACTACGACAAAAAGACATTCGAGGTGAAAGCCCGGCCACTGACCAAAATCGACGGTCTCCGCCCAGGGATGACACTCATAGTTAAAGAGAAATGAGAATCCTCAGGATTGCCCTGCGCGAGTGCGGAATACTTAAATCAAACCCGATTTATCTCTTCTGCATGATTGTCTTTCCGCTGCTCGTCATGTTCTTCTTCACCACGATGATGAACGACGGGCAACCTTTGGAAATGCCCGTCGGCGTGGTTGACAACGACAACACCCCGACCACCCGCGCCATGATACGCAAGCTCGACGGCTTCCAGACCTCACGTGTGACAGGACATTACCCCAACGTCAGCGAGGCACGCAACGCCATCCAACGCGGCGAGATCTACGCCTTCCTCTACCTGCCGAAGGGAACGACCTCAGCACTACTCTCCGCCCGGCAACCCAAAATCTCGTTCTACTACACCAACACCACGATGACGGCAGGCGCATTGCTCTTCCGCGACCTGAAAACCATCGCCACACTCGGCTCCGCCGCCGTCGGACAGGCCACCATGTCGGCAAAAGGATACACACAAGAGCAGATACGCACATTTCTCCAACCCGTCAGCATCGACCTCCACCCCATCAACAACCCGTGGATAAACTATAACGTCTATCTGAGCACCTTCCTCGTTCCAGGCTGCCTGATGCTCTTCATCTTCCTCATCACGGCCTACTCCATCGGCACAGAGCTGAAGTTCAACCGTGCGAAAGAATGGATGGAGATGGCCGGCGGAAACATCCACGTGGCGCTCCTCGGCAAACTCCTGCCTCAGTTCCTCGTGTTCGCAAGCATGATGTTCATCTTCATGTGGTATCTCTTCGGCCACCTCCACTTCCCTCATCCAGGGGGAGTGGTACCAATCGTGCTGCTGGCCGTACTGACAGTGGTCGCCTCGCAGGCGTTTGGCGTGTTCGTCTTCGGCTTGATGCCCTCGTTGCGCATGTCGATGAGCGTATGCTCGCTATGGGCGATGCTTGGGTTCTCCGTGGCAGGCTCGGCCTTCCCCGTCATGGCCATGGACAGCGCCATAGAGGCCGTGTCGTGGCTTTTCCCCCTCCGCCACTACTATATGATATATCAGATATGCGTCTTCAACGGCTTTCCGCTCACCGACGCGTGGTACCATATCCTCGCCATGCTCGTCTTCGCGGCACTGCCTCTCTTCGTAATGAGGAAAATCAGACTCGCCATGCTCGAGTATGTGTATATACCCTGAACGCGCCTCGCTAATGAGTAATGAACTATGAGCAATAAGAACGAAACCCTCATACAGCGAATAGTACAAGGTCTGAAAGACATGTGCTACATCTGGGCAAAGGAGATGCGCTCCACCGTCACCGACGAAGGTGTGCTCATCTTCTTCCTGCTCGTGCCATTGTTCTATCCCCTACTCTATTCATGGGTCTATAACAACGAGGTAGTGCGCGAGGTTCCCGTTGCCGTCGTGGATCAGTCGCATAGTCACCTCAGCCGCCAGTTTCTGCGCGCCTACGACGCATCGGGCGATGTCCGCGTGGCTTACTATTGCAACGACCTTAACGAGGCACGCACGCTGGTCGGCAAGCAAATCGTCAAAGGAGTCGTCTATATCCCCGCCGACACAGAGAAAAGGCTGGGACGCATGGAACAGGCCACCATCAGCGTCTATTGCGACATGAGCCTCATGCTCACCTACAAAGCCATCTACCAGACAGCCGTCTCTATAGCCTCAGGCCTTAACGCGCAGATGCAAAAGAGCCTCTCAGGAAACTATACCACACGCGAGGACGAGATTCTTGTTCAGCCGCTGGCCTTCGACGAGGTGCCGCTGTTCAACCCCGTAGCAGGCTACGGCTCGTTCATCATACCCGCCGTGCTCATCCTCATCATCCAGCAGACGCTCCTCCTGGGCATCGGACTTGCCGCCGGAACAGCACGTGAGAGCAACCGCTATCAAGACCTCGTGCCCATGAGCCGGCAATACAACGGCATCTTCCGCATCGTCTTGGGAAAGACGCTCTGCTACCTGATGATTTTCTCCGTGCTTGCCGCCTACCTCACACTGGTGGTGCCGCGCCTGTTCCATTTCACCGCTATGCCCCACCCCGACGCGCTGCTGGCCATCATGTTCCCCTATCTGCTGGCGTGCATCTTCTTCGGGTTGATGCTGTCGTGCCTCGTACGCTATCGCGAGAACGTCATCTTACTGGTGGTCTTCACCTCCATACCCCTGCTCTTCCTCTCAGGTGTGTCATGGCCGGAGAGCGCCATGCCAGGAGCATGGAAAGCCGTGGCATGGCTCTTCCCCTCAACGTTTGGCGTACGCGCCTTTGTACGCATCAATAGCATGGGAGCCACCCTCGGCGATGTGCAACGGGAATATCAGGCTTTGTGGTTACAAGTGTTCGCCTACTTCTTCATGGCATGTCTCGTCTATCGCTTCCAGATTATCCAGGCACGCCGCCATGCAAGCGAAAAAGTGGAGGGAGTAAAGGAAAAAATCAAACAGGCAAGAGAAAAGCTGAGCTCTGAAAAATAAGGCTATTTCGTATTTGTTTTTAACCCTCCGCGATATTTTTTCGCCATTTTTTCCCGTTTTTACATGTTTTTTTATAATTTTGCATCCACAAAACTGAATCATAAACAATAATTTATAAAACATTACATTATGAGACTAATTATCGAACCCAGCTATGAGCAGCTTTCAAAGTGGGCTGCCGAGCATGTCATTAAACGTATCAACGAGTTCAATCCCACTCCCGACCATAAGTTCGTCTTAGGTCTGCCCACAGGGTCATCACCCATCGGCATGTATCGCGAGCTGGTGAAAGCCAACAAGGAAGGCCGCGTGTCGTTCAAAAACGTGCTGACATTCAACATGGACGAGTACGTGAACCTGCCCGAGGAACATCCCGAGAGCTACCACTCATTCATGGCAACCAATCTCTTCAACCACATCGACTGCCCGAAGGAGAACATCCATATCCTCAACGGCAATGCCGAGAACCTTGAAGAAGAATGCCGTCACTATGAAGAAATGATTGCCGAGGCAGGTGGCATCGACCTGTTCATCGGAGGTATCGGCCCCGACGGACATATCGCATTCAATGAGCCGGGGTCGAGCCTGACCAGCCGCACACGCCAGAAGACACTCACCACCGACACCATCGTGGCTAACTCGCGCTTCTTCGAGAACGACCTCAACAAGGTTCCCAAAACAGCCCTCACCGTAGGCGTCGGCACCGTGATGGATGCCCGCGAGGTGATGATTCTGGTCAACGGACACGCTAAGTGCCGCGCTCTCCAGGCAGCCGTCGAGGGAAGTGTCAACCACATGTGGACCATCTCTGCCCTGCAGATGCACCAGCACGGCATTATCGTAGCCGATGAGGCAGCCTGCGATGAGCTGAAGGTGGCCACCTACAAATATTTCAAGGACATCGAGAAAAATAATCTTTAGATGAAAGATGAAGGATGAAGGATGAAGGATGAGGGATGAGAGTTTGTTAGTTTTATCTATCAATCCCTCATCCCTCATCCTTCATCTCTCATCCCTCATCCATTCTCACCCCTCATCCATTACCAAATACCTCACCCACGCGTAGGGCTTCCTATGCTTCAGATAGTTAGGGTCATGCATATGAGCGTAGGCTTCGCGCTCAAAAGAAATGCTCGTATAGGCGCGACTCTTCATAGGAATCCTGACAAGCCATTCCACAACATACCACAGATAGAAACCCACTATCAACAGTTCCAGCATCTGAACAGTATGAATGCGCTCATGCTGGATAGCGTCTGTCGTCAACGTCGTTCCCTTTCGACAAAATAATACGCCGAAAAGATTGATGGCGACAAAACGCTTCGGTGGGAGAATCCTGTTATGAATAATCTTCATGCGGATGCAAAAATAATAAAAAAATAGGGAATGATGAACTGAAATCATATTTTTTTATTACTTTTGCACTCGTATGAAAAAAATCATCACTCTCGGCGAAATCATGCTTCGCCTCTCTCCGCCCACAGGGCAACGGCTTGCACTCAGCAATCGTTTCGATGTCTGTTATGGCGGAGGTGAGGCCAATGTAGCCGTCTCGCTGGCTAACTATGGACACCATGCAACGTTCGTCACGAAACTCCCTGACAACGAAATCGGACAGGCTGCCATCAACGCACTACGACAACATGGTGTAGATACACACCATATTGTACGTGGAGGCGAACGCATAGGCATCTATTATCTGGAAAGCGGATCTGCCATGCGCCCAAGCAAGGTCGTCTATGACAGGACGCACTCAGCAATAGCCGAAGCCACAGCCAACGATTTCGATTTTGATAAGATTATGGCAGGTGCCGACTGGTTTCACTGGACAGGCATCACTCCCGCGCTCTCCGATGAAGCTGCAAAACTCGTAGAACAGGCATGTAAAGCCGCGCGTCGTCATGGACTTACCATTTCCTGCGACTTGAACTTCCGCAAGAAACTATGGACAAGCGAGAAAGCGCAAAGCGTGATGCGCCCGCTCATGAAATATGTCGATGTCTGCATCGGAAATGAAGAAGATGCTGCTCTCTCTTTAGGCTTCCGCCCCAAAGGGGTAGATGTTATCTCTGGGAAAACCGACAGCTCTGCCTACCGCCAGATATTCAGTGAGATGGCTGACGCATTTGGGTTCCAGACGGTGGCCACCACATTGCGCGAGTCGTTCTCCGCTTCGCACAATGGCTGGAAAGCCTTAATCTATGATGGACATGAGTTTTATGAAAGCCGTCGCTACGATATTCAACCGATTATTGATCGCGTAGGGGGTGGCGATGCCTTTGCCGCAGGACTTATTCACGGACTACTCACCAAACCGACACAAGGCGAGGCTCTTGAGTTTGCCGTAGCAGCATCTGCATTGAAACATACTATTGCCGGCGACTTTAACCAAGTCACGATTGCTGAAGTGGAAATACTCGCTGCCGGCGACGCATCCGGACGTGTACAACGATAAATTCCCTACAACAAAATGAATCATTTGTTTGATATAAAAGACCGCGTAATTGTTATCACAGGCGGAACAGGTGTCCTCGGTAGTGCCATCGCATGTTATCTTGCCAGCCAGGGGGCGCGAGTGGCATTGCTTGGGCGGAATGTGGAGCGAGGAAACGCAATTACAGACAACATCGAGAGCAATGGCGGTCAGGCCGTTTTCCTTCAAAGCGATGTGCTCAACAGAAATATTCTTGAGCAGAATTGTATGGAAGTCATGAAAAGGTTTGGCCGTGTTGATGCCTTGCTCAACGCAGCCGGCGGCAATATGCCCGGTGCAACAATCGCGCCCGACAAAACTATTTTCGACCTCAATGCTGCTGCCTTCCAGCAGGTGATGAATCTCAACCTCACAGGCACGTTGCTTCCCACGCAGGTTTTCCTCAAACCAATGGCAGAACGGAAACGTGGCGCAGTGGTTAATTTCTCATCGATGTCGGCTTTCCGACCACTTACACGCGTGGCAGGATATGGGGTGGCAAAGGCTGGCGTGAGCAATTTCACGGCTTATATGGCAACGGAGGTGGCAAATAAATTCTCACCTGACATTCGTGTGAATGCCATTGCCCCGGGCTTCTTCCTCACCGAGCAGAACCGCACTCTTCTTACTAACGAAGATGGCACTTGGACAGAACGCGGGCATGACATCATCCGCCAGACACCCATGAACCGCATGGGAAATCCCGACGACCTCTATGGCACTATTCATTATCTCATCTCCGACGCATCGCGATTCGTCACCGGTACGGTGGCCGTCGTCGATGGAGGATTTAATGTATTCTCTATATGATACGATGTGAGCAAACCTTCCGCTGGTATGGCCCGTCAGATCCCATAAGCCTGCAAGACATACGGCAGGTAGGTGCCACTGGAGTCATCACCGCACTCCATCATATTCCCAATGGGGAAATATGGACACAACAGGAAATTATGAAGCGGAAAGAGGAGATTGAAAAGGCAGGACTTCGCTGGTCGGGCGTAGAGAGCGTGCCCGTACATGAACACATCAAGACACGGACGGGCAACTTCCAACAATATATTGAAAACTATAAACAATCGATTCGTAACCTCGGAGCCTGTGGCATTACGATGGTTACGTATAATTTCATGCCCGTTCTCGACTGGACACGTACCGACCTTGCCTACGAGTTGCCCGACGGCTCACGTGCCCTGCGCTTCGAACGTGCCGCCTACGTGGCTTTCGACCTCTTTATCCTGAAACGACCTGAAGCCGAAAAGGAATATACAGAAAAAGAAAAAGCTATGGCCAAAGCGCGTTTTGAGCGAATGTCCGAAAGCGAGAAGGAAAAGCTGACTCACAATATGATAGCTGGCCTACCAGGGGCAGAAGAGACCTTCACACTTGAACAATTCAGGAATGAACTAAAAAGATATAAGGATGTGTCATCCAACGATTTACGCGAAAATCTCATAGCGTTTCTTAAAGAAGTTTGTCCCACAGCAGAAGAGGCGGGAGTTAATCTTGCCATTCACCCCGACGACCCGCCGATGTCAATATTGGGTTTGCCACGAATCATGAGCAATGCCGAGGATTTTCAGGCGATTGTCGATGCCGTACCCTCCAAAGCCAATGGCCTGTGTCTATGTACTGGTTCGTTTGGTGTCAATCCTGATAACGACCTTCCTGCCATGATGCGACGCTTTGCCGACCGTATCTTTTTCGTCCACCTGCGCTCTACCAACCGCGATGCCGAGGGCAACTTCTACGAGGCCAACCATCTGGAGGGTGATGTACCCATGTACGAAGTGATGAAGGCATTTCTTGAGATTCAACAGCGACGTGGCACGAGCATCCCCATGCGTCCCGACCATGGACATCAGATGCTCGACGACCTCAAGAAACACACCAATCCCGGGTATTCCTGCCTTGGCCGCATGAAAGGATTAGCCGAACTTCGGGGACTTGAAGAAGGTATTTTAAAAACTTTAAATTGAAATATTTAATATACTGGCTATGAGCAAAATAAGTGTTTCTCAGAAAATCATTAACTCGCGTATTATTCCCGTATTCTATCATAAAGACGCCAATGTAGCTTGCCATGTGATGAAGGCCTGCTACGATGGTGGCATCCGTGCTTTTGAGTTCACCAATCGCGGGGCGTTTGCCCACGAGGTTTTTCGCCAACTCATAGATTTTACCGCAAAAGAGTGTCCTGAAATGGCATTAGGTGTCGGCTCCATTGTCGATGCTCCTACTGCGGCACTTTATATCCAGATGGATGCCCAGTTTGTTGTCGGCCCGCTGCTCAATGCCGAGGTGGCTCGTCTGTGCAACCGGCGTGGCGTGGCTTATATCCCTGGTTGTGGGACGGTGAGCGAGGTAGGACAGACACAGGAGCTCGGTTGCGATATTGTGAAAGTTTTCCCCGGCGATGTGCTCGGCCCGAAGTTTGTCAAGAGCTTGCTGGCACCCATGCCCTGGAGCCAACTGATGGTGACGGGTGGTGTAGAGCCGACCGCGGAGAACCTCACAACATGGTTCAAGGCCGGTGCGTGTTGTGTGGGCATGGGCTCAAAGCTCTTCCCCAAAGAACGCATCGAAGCCGGAGACTGGCAATACATTACCGACAAGTGCCATGAGTGCCTGCGTCTCATTAAGGAGTTCATACGATAGTTTGGCTATTCTCGCACCTCCGCATTCCCCAATCATAATTCTTAATTTTTAATTCATAATTCTCATGCAGCCATTCATAGATAAAGATTTCCTGTTGGAAACAGATACCGCACGTGAGCTCTATCACGAGCATGCCGCCAAGATGCCAATCATCGACTATCATTGTCACCTCAACCCGCGTGAGGTGTCCGAAAACCATCGCTTCCGCTCTATTACTGAGCTGTGGCTGGGTGGCGACCACTACAAATGGCGGGCCATGCGAGCCAACGGCATCGATGAGAAATACATCACCGGCGACGCTTCCGACTGGGAGAAGTTTGAGAAGTGGGCAGCGACAATTCCCTATACCCTGCGCAATCCACTTTACCACTGGACACATCTTGAGCTGCGCACAGCCTTTGGCATTACGAAACTCCTGAACCCGCTGACGGCACGCGAGATATTCGACGAGTGCAACGAAAAGCTCCAGCTTCCAGAGTATTCCGCTCAGGGACTGATGCGCCGATACAATGTGGAGATTGTCTGCACGACAGACGACCCCATTGACGCATTAGGATGGCACGAAGCCTATGGCAAGACAAGTCATCAAGATGCCCCTCACATGCTCCCCGCCTGGCGCCCCGACAAGGCGATGACCATCGAACAACCCGTAGCCTACCGGCAGTATATAGAGAAACTGTCTGCGGCTGCCGATATTGAGATTACCAGCTATCAAGACCTGATAACCGCTCTTCAAATCCGCCACGACTATTTCCACGAGCATGGCTGCCGGTTAGCCGATCATGGCATCGACCGTTTCTATGCCGATGACTACAAGGCTGTAGAGATTTGCGATATCTTCGACCGCACCATGTCGGGCTACATCCCGTCGGAAGAGGAAGTGGCGAAATTCAACTCTGCAATGCTCTATGAGCTTGCCGTGATGAATGCCGAGAGCGGTTGGGTGCAACAGTTCCACTATGGTCCCCTGCGCAACAGTAACGCCCGCCAATTTGAGCTGATCGGTCCCGACACCGGTTACGATTCGATGGACGACCTGCCTACTGCCCGCCAGATGGCGCGTTTCTTCAGTCTGCTCAATAGCGAAGGACGGCTGACAAAGACCATAGTCTATAACCTCAACCCCGCCCACAATACAATGGTTGCCACCATGATTGGCAACTTCCAGGACGGTAGCGTGCCCGGAAAAATGCAATGGGGCTCCGGCTGGTGGTTCCTCGACCAGAAGGACGGCATTGAGCGCCAAATCAACACCCTCTCGCAGCAGGGACTGCTCTCGCGCTTCGTCGGAATGCTTACCGACTCGCGCTCCTTCCTCAGCTACCCCCGTCACGAGTATTTCCGCCGTATCCTCTGCAATCTCATCGGCAACGATGTTGAGCACGGTCTGCTCCCCATTGAGGAAATCGGCCGCATCCGCCAGATGGTCGAGGATATCAGCTATAACAATGCCCACCGCTATTTCGCATTTTGAAGAATTGCGAGCAATGTCTATAGGATAATGATGTCATACATGCAGGCGATTCTGTTTATGTTGAACCAACTGTTCCTGGAAATTATTTGTATGAAGATAAAGATGGTCATATAAAAATACATTTTGAAAGCACACCCAAAAGAGTTACTGGCGATGTTTGGGGAAGCCATTTTGATTTAAACAATGTTAGATATAATACAGGATTCTAAAATGAAAAAAAATAATTTTATTTACATTTTTAAGTTTCTCTGTTTTAAGTTGTTAACAAAAACAATCCGAAGAAACAGAAGTTATGTGTTCGTGTCCACACGCAACAATTCATCTTCAACCATTTGAAGATTTCAGTAAAGAAGAAGTACAGAAACTTCTTCTACAATTACAAGAGAATTTCGACAATTTGATGTATGGAGGCTGGAGTTTTGAAATATTAGACCCCATTCCATTGCCTAAAGAAAGTTTCGTTTTGAAGAAGAACAAGTATAAGGCAATAGACATACTAAATTTTGAAAAGAAACATCTAAAAGATAATGAAATTATCTATCAATTCTCTGGCATGTTCCTTCAAGAACTCTACCAATATTCCATTGATATGGGATATATTGATAAATCTGTTCCATTTGAAGAATTTTTACAACAATAACAGAAGTCCCGGCTCTTGGATTTTATTAATTACTTTTCATGCTCATCCGTAAACGGAAGAAGTTTCGGGACTTATTATATAACGAGTCCTGCGTTGCTTCAATAGTTTAATTGATTAGAATCTCTGATTTGTACTCAGAGGATACAGGTTTGAATCCTGTTTGAAGCTCTTATTATTAAATTTTAACATTATGGAAATAATAATCAACAAACATCTTTTACACAAAAATTTCTTAGCAATAAATCTTTTTGGATTTATTTTTACTAAAAGAAAATTAACTTAGATAGAGCTTAATCATGAATTAATCCATTCTGCATAGTAGAAGGAATTACTTTATATTCCATTTTTTATCTGGTATACTACCACAGCGTTTCCCCACACAAGCAGAAAACGTCACACAAAATACAAAAAAAGAGAGTCCCCTGACCTACGTGAGGCCCGGGAACCCTGACGGTGGAAAAAAGCGGCGGCCTCCTACTCTCCCGCATTGCGGCGCAGTACCATCGGCGCAGCCGGGCTTAACTGCTCTGTTCGGGATGGGAAGAGGTGGAGCCCCGGCGCTATAACCGCCTGAAATAACATAAACATGATGATGACAA
>JAFRZC010000235.1 GCA_017442765.1 Prevotella sp.
AATTATGAAAAATCTAATATAAATAAATTATTAAAAATAAATTTTCTTTATAAAAAATGGATCAAGAAGCCTTATTACCTTTTGATAAACCTCCAAATCATAATATTCAAAATTTTACAAATATAGAAAAAATAAACAAAAAACTTTAACTTTGAGAAATAGGAATAAAAATGAATGTAGGTGTTGTTGGATAGTGATTTTTGTATATGTCTTACTTACTACCTTATATATACTTAATCAAATACAAATGATTCCCTATTGGACAAAATATATTATTTTAGTATTTTAATAACTCTGAAAATAACAAAAAAATGTGGTTGTTCAAATGGTTGATTGATACCCGATTGCGGGGGTTGTGCGGCGGCGGGTGAAAATAAATGAAAAAAATATGTGCGCTATTTGCCAATTTATTCGTATCTTTGCAGCCGATTTTGTAGTGTAAACAAAAAAGAAATAACAGATATGAAAGGTAAAACTATCATCCAAATTGTGCTGGCCGTTGTCATTGTCGGCCTGGCTTATCTGGTCTACAACAGCATTCAGAAACCGATGCGTTTCGACAACGAGTACACGAAGCGCCGCGACGCCTGCGCGGAGAAGCTGAAGAGCATCCGCACGCTCGAGGAGGCCTACAAGGTGACCTACGGCCGCTACTGCGGCAGTTTCGACACGCTGTTCACCCGACTGATGACTGAGGACAGCATGAAGGTTGTGAGCAAGCAGATTAACCGCGACAAGATTCCCGCCGACGTTGACATCAACGATGTGCCGGAGAACGAGGCCGTGAAGAACGGCTGGATTAGCCGTGTGGAGGTGCTGGTGAATCCCGTTGCGAAGCTGCGCGAGGACGGCAAGCTGCCGATTGTCGACGCTGCCACCGGCAAGACGCGCCAGCTGACGGACGAGGAAATCCGCAATCTGCGCTATGTGCCTTACCCCAAGGGCGAGAAGAACGAGTTCGAGCTCTATGCCAGCCAGATTGAGAAGAGCGGCTTCATGATTCCCGTGTTCCTGTGCCAGGTGCCCCACGAGGTGCTGCTGAGCGACATGGACGAGCAGCTGGTCGTCAACAAGATTGCTGAAATCCACGAGGTGAAGGACCGCTACGCCGGTTGGAAGGTGGGCGACACCACCCAGGCTATCACCGATGGTAACTTTGAGTAATAATGCGTTAATCGGATAATGTGTTAATGCGTTAAGGTTATGTATCGTTGCAAGACTCTCATTGTTACCGAGAAAGAGATTGCTTCCAGCGAAAAGAGACTATCCATTTGCCTACGGGCGAATGGATTTTCTTTTTCGGAAGTGACGCTCGGGGGTGTGCTGCTGACTTTCGGCGAGGCCGAGGGCATGCACGCCGGCTCGATGACCGTTGTGATGGCCGACGTGAAGGCCTTCTTTGCCTCTGTCGGCATACGGCCCCTGGGCTATGCCGCCATGGAACTCATTGTGCTGAGCGACCAGAGCGTGTGGGTGCCCGACGAGCTTTATGCGCCGTCGGCCAACCGCCAGTACCTTAAGCTTGTGGGCAGCGAGGCGACGGGCATCATGGCTACGCCGTGCAAGGCGCTGGGGTCGACGGCGGTGTATGCCGCCAACGACGCTATCGCCACGGCGTTCAAGGTGGCTCTGCCCGGCCTGGCGGTGATGAACCAGCATGTGAAGCTGGCGTCGCTGGGGCTGGAACGGCGCAGCGGAGACCATCCGTTGCTGCTGACGCACTGGCGCCAGGGAGTCATCGACTTCGCCGCTTTCCGCGACGGACGCTACATCTACGGCAACACGGTGCCCTACGCTTCCGACAGCGAGGCGCAGTTCCACACGGTGGAGGTGCTGAAGAGTTTCGGCCTGGAGAACAGCGGCACGGAGCTGCTGATGTGCGGCGATGTGGGACGCGAACGTTTCGCCCTGCTGCGGCCCTACTTCCCGCAGGCGTCGCTCTACACGGGTGTGCATACATCGTACCTCAACCCCGCATTCAAGACACTCCACACATACCGCAACGCGCTGATACTATGAGAATCATTGCTGGAAACCTGAAGGGGCGCCGACTGAATCCGCCTGCCAACCTGCCCGTGCGTCCCACGACGGACATGGCCCGCGAGAGCCTGTTCAACATCCTGAACAACTATGTGGACTACGAGGAGTGCTCGGTGATGGACCTCTTCTCCGGCACCGGCGCGGTGGCTGTGGAGTTTATCTCGCGCGGTGTGAAGGAGGTGACGGCGGTGGACATCAACAACGCCTGCACGGAGTACATCAAGAGCGAGGCCGGCCGACTGGGGCTGCGCAACCTGCACGTGGTGCGCACCGATGTTTTCGACCTGCTCAAAAGGGCCAACCGCAAGTTCGACATTGTCTTTGCCGACCCGCCGTATGCGCTGGATGGTCTGGACACGCTGCCCGACCTGGTGTTTGGAAGCGAGGTGCTTACGGAGGACGGTATCTTCATTCTGGAGCACCCTCGGGAGTACAGCTTCGAGGAGCACCCCCGATTCTGGCAGCACCGCAACTACGGCAAGGTGAACTTCACCTTTTTTGCCATGAAGCTGGAGGAGTAGAAGAATTGAAAATTGAAAATTGAAATTTTTGCTGACGCAGTAAAGAAAAATAAGTTTCAAAATATGAAAGCAGTAGTTAAAACCAACTTTAATTTCCCGAAACAGAAGAGCCTCTATGTGGGCAAAGTGCGCGATGTGTACAACATCGACGACAAATATATGGCCATGGTGGTCAGCGACCGTATCTCGGCCTTCGACGTGGTGCTGCCGAAGGGCATCCCCTACAAGGGCCAGGTGTTGAACCAGATTGCCGCCAAGTTCCTCGATGCCACCGCCGACATCCTGCCCAACTGGAAGCTTGCCACCCCCGACCCGATGGTCACCGTGGGTCTGAAGTGCGAGGGTTTCCGCGTGGAGATGATTGTGCGCGGCTACCTGGCAGGCAGCGCCTGGCGCGAGTACAAGGCCGGTGCCCGCACGCTGTGCGGTGTGCCGCTGCCCGAGGGCATGGTGGAGAACCAGAAGTTCCCCACGCCCATTGTCACCCCCACCACCAAGGCCGACGAGGGACACGACGAGAACATCAGCCGCGAGGAGATTATCCGCACGGGCCTCGTCAGCAAGGAGGACTACGACCAGCTGGAGCGCTACGCCCTGCAGCTCTTCGAGCGTGGCACGAAGATTGCCGCCGAGAAGGGCCTGATTCTTGTCGACACCAAGTATGAATTCGGCAAGCGCGACGGCAAGATCTATCTCATCGACGAAATCCATACCCCCGACAGCAGCCGTTATTTCTATGCCGACGGCTACGAGGAGCGCCTGAAGAAGGGCGAACACCAGCGCCAGCTGAGCAAGGAGTTTGTGCGCGAGTGGCTGATGGACAACGGTTTCCAGGGCAAGGAAGGGCAGAAGGTGCCCGAGATGACCGAGGAGATTGTCAACAGCATCAGCGACCGCTACATCGAGCTCTACGAGCACATCACGGGCGAGAAGTTCCATAAAGCCGACGACTGCGCCGACGTGGCCGCCCGTATCGAAAAGAATGTTTCCGACTATCTGGCCACGCTCTGATGGAGATAGAAAGGAAATACCTTGTCCGTTGGCTTCCAAATGATTTGGAGTCATATCCCCATGTGGAGATAGAACAAGGCTACCTATGCACATCGCCCACCCTGCGCGTCCGCAGGATGGGCGATGGTTTTATCCTCACCGTCAAGGAGAAGCAGCGTTCCGCCACTACCACGGCCATCGTCAACAGGGAAGAGGAGTTTGCCCTCACGGAGGACAAGTACATGATGCTCCGCGCCAAGTGCGAGGGCAACATGGTATGCAAGACGCGCTACCGCATCGACCTGCGCCGGAGCGAGGCCGACGGGTTGTACACCACACAGGTGGCCGAATTGGACCTTTTCCACGGCGTCCATGAGGGCCTGCGGCTGGTGGAGGTGGAATTCCCCTCGGCCGAAGCAGCCAACGCCTTCGTGCCCCCGGCATGGTTCGGCGAGGATGTTTCCAGTGACCCCCGCTACCGCAACAGTTGGTTGTCTTATAACAAATTATCAGCTACATTATGACGAGCAATGACAAAAAGAGGCAATCCGCTGCAGCGGCCTTTGCAGAGAAGTGGCGGGGCAGGGGATATGAGAAAGGCGACACTCAGAAATTCTGGCTCGAATTGCTCCAGACTGTCTTCGGGGTTGATGACCCGTTTTCATTTGCCATGTTCGAAGACCAGGTGATGGTTGAAAGCACCAATTTTATGGACGTATATCTGCCAAGTACCCGGGTGCTCATCGAACAAAAGAGCATTGACAAAGACCTTGGTGCGCCAATACGCCAAAGCGACGGAGCGATGCTAAACCCATTCCAACAGGCAAAAAAATATATCGTCGGCCTGCCGTTGAGTCGGCATCCACGCTGGGTGGTGACATGTAACTTCCGTGAGTTCTGGGTGTACGACATGGAGCAGCCCAACGGAGAAGCGCAGAAGATACAGCTGGCCAACATGGCGAAGGAGTACTACCGTCTTCAGTTCCTGGTAGACCAAAAGAGCGAACATATCACCAAAGAGATGCAGGTGTCGATGCAAGCAGGCGAGATAGTGGGCCGCATCTATGAGGCGTTGCTCAAGCAATACGACGACCCCTCGCCCAAGGCGCTCCGCTGGCTCAATATCCTGTGTGTCCGTATCGTCTTCTGCCTTTATGCAGAAGACGCCGGGGTGTTCGCCTACGACCAGTTCCACGACTTTTTGACTGCCTATGAGGCCAAAGACTTGCGACGAGCTTTGCAGGATTTGTTTGAGATTCTGAATACCCCTGTTGAGAAACGCAGCAAGTATTTGCAGGACGATCTCAAAGCATTTCCCTACACCAACGGCGGGCTATTTGCCGAGGAAATCGAGATACCGCAGTTCACGCCAGAGTTGAAGGCCACATTGCTCGACAATGCCAGTCTGGACTTTGACTGGAGCGAGATTTCGCCCACCATTTTCGGAGCCGTCTTCGAGAGCACTCTGAACCCCGAGACACGTCGCAGCGGCGGCATGCACTACACCAGCATCGAGAATATCCACAAGGTCATCGACCCGCTGTTTCTCAACGACCTGCGCCGTGAACTGGACGAGATACTTGAGGTGAAGGTGGAGAAGGAGCGCAACAAGCGGCTGGATGCATACCAGGACAAACTTTCGCAGCTCACATTCCTTGACCCTGCTTGCGGCAGCGGCAACTTCCTCACCGAGACCTACCTCTCGCTTCGCCGCTTGGAGAACGAGGTCATCAACGTCCGCCACCATGGCCAGTCGTGTCTGGGATTTGAAGAGGCCAACCCCATCAAGGTCAGCATCAACCAGTTCTACGGCATTGAAATCAACGATTTCGCTGTCACCGTGGCCACAACAGCCCTTTGGATTAGCGAGGCGCAGATGCTCCGCGAAACAGAACGCATCATACACCGCGACATCGACTTCCTGCCGCTGAAGAGCTACAGTAACATCTGCGAAGGGAACGCCCTGCGAATGGAGTGGGACGTATTCGAACAGCCGTCGGATATACCTACCATTCGCGCCAAGAACGTCCACTTGATTATCGAACCCGAATCGACGAAGGTCAGCGAACCTACAGAAGAATACGGGGAGTTGAATGTTGTGACAAGTCATTTCGACAGCATGGTAAAGCCAGAGGTAAAGAGGTATGAGGTACATTATGACTACATCATGGGGAATCCGCCGTTTGTGGGGTATTCCCTCCAAAATGAACAACAGAAGGCTGACCTCGACCTTGTCTGCCACGACTGCGGCAAAAATATCGACTATGTTGCTGGATGGTACTACAAGGCAGCTCGGTTGACCAAAGGCATCAATACCCGCGTAGCCTTGGTTTCTACCAACAGCATTACCCAAGGCGAGCAGGTATCTATCATTTGGAAAAAGCTTGTTGAGCAGTATGGTATACGCATCGACTTCGCTTATCGTACTTTCCGTTGGGATAGCGAGGCTACACTTAAAGCGCATGTTCATTGTGTAATTGTCGGCTTCAGCAACAGTAATACCCCCGACCGCCAGCCTCACATCATTTATGATGGCGACAAGACCATCTATACGGACAACATCAATCCGTACTTGTTATCAGCTCCCAATATATTTGTTGAGAGTCGAAAGAAACCGCTGTGCAATGTGCAACAGATAACAAAGGGTAGTATTCCTGTAGATGATGGCAACCTAATTATTGAAAAGGAAGACTACGAAGAATTCATTAGTCGTGAGCCTGAGTCGCAAAAGTATATACGACGCTTTGTCGGAGCACGTGAGTTCCTTCATAATGAGTCTCGCTATTGTCTGTGGCTTGCAGAGGCCTCTCCGAAAGAGCTAAACCGGATGCCGTTGGTACGAGAGCGTGTAGCCAAAACACGGCAATTTCGCTTGAATAGCAGCAAGGCTGCCACCCGTCAATTCGCTGACTTTCCCACTCGGTTTATGGAGATACGGCAACCAGATAGCACTTATATCATTATACCAAGCCACTCATCCGAGAACAGACGTTATATTCCAATTGGATTCATGTCACCTGATGTCATATGTAGTAATGCAAACCTCATGATTCCCAATGCAACGCTTTACCATTTTGGCATTCTTGAAAGTAACGTACACATGGCCTGGATGCGTGCCGTCTGTGGAAGACTAAAGAGCGACTATCGTTATTCTAATGATATCGTCTACAATAATTTTCCATGGCCGACGCCTACCGACGCACAGAAAGCGAAGATTGAGCAGACGGCGCAAGCCATCCTCGATACCCGTGCACTTTATCCCGACAGCAGTTTGGCAGACCTTTACGACGAATTAACTATGCCAACGGAACTGCGGCGTGCACATCAGGACAACGACCGCGCCGTGATGCAGGCCTACGGCTTCGACGTGAAGACAATGACAGAAAGCTATTGCGTAGCTGAATTGTTCAAACTATACAATCAAATGATAACTCAATGAAACGCATACCGCATACCTTTACCATCGTCTTCGCTTTGATTGTGTTTGCCGCCGTGCTCACCTGGGTGGTGCCGGCGGGCGAATTCGTGAGAGAGACGATAGACGTCAACGGCAGCAGCCGCGAGGTGGTGGTGAACAACTCGTTCCACTACACCGAACGCGCGCCGCAGACGTGGCAGATATTCTCCGCCCTGTTCAACGGTTTTGTCGACAAGGCCGACATCATCATCTTCATCCTGATGGTTGGCGGAGCCTTCTGGATTCTGAACAACAGCCATGCCATCGATGTCGGCGTGATGGCGTTCTTGCGATGGGTCAAGCGGTTAAGCAGATACAAGATAATAAAGAAACTGGGTGTCGAAAACATCATTATCACGCTGGTGATGCTGTTGTTCAGCCTCTTCGGGGCGGTCTTCGGCATGAGCGAGGAGACCATTGCCTTTGTGGTGGTGTTCATCCCGCTGGCCATCCAGATGGGCTACGACTCAATTGTCGGTGTCTGCATGTGCTATGTGGCTGCGCATGTGGGCTTTGCAGGTGCCATGCTCAATCCATTCACCATCGGCATCGCCCAGGGCATTGCCGACCTGCCGTTGTTCTCCGGATTGGAATACAGGCTCTTCTGTTGGGTGGTGCTGACGATTGTGGGCATTGCCTTTGTGCTGTGGTACGCCCGTCGGGTGAAGGCCAGGCCCGAAAGCAGCCCGGTGTACAAGCTGGACGACTATTGGCGTTCGCGTATGGAATCGTCGGAAGAGAGCAGACTCACTGTCCGCCAGATACTTATACTCGTCCTGTTCTTTGTCACCATCGTTGCTCTCGTTGTTGGGGTGCTGAAGTTCGGCTGGTACATCGAAGAAATCTCGGCGCTGTTCCTGGCCATGGGCATCCTTGCCGGCATCATCGACCGCCAGGGGGCCGACGACATCGCCAAGCTGTTCCTTGCCGGTTGCAAGGACATCCTGTCGGCGGCGTTGGTGGTGGGACTGGCCAGCGGCATCATCTTCATACTGAAGGACGGCTGCGTCATCGACACCATCCTCTACGGCCTGACGCGGTCGCTGGCGCAGGTGGGCGATGTTGTCTCGCTGGGCGCCATGTATGTCTTCCAGACGTTGCTCAATGTTGTCATGCCCAGCGGCTCGGCCAAGGCGGCCCTCACCATGCCCATCATGGCGCAGTTTGCCGACCTGATTGACGTTTCGCGCCAGACCACCGTGCTGGCCTTCCAGTTTGGCGACGGCTTCACCAACATGCTCACCCCCACCAGCGGAGTGCTCATCGGCGTGCTCGGCATGGCCCGCATCCCATACGGCACGTGGCTCAAATGGGTGTGGAAATTCATTGTCGCCCTCATTGTTCTTGGTTTCATATTAATGCTACCCACGTTATGGTTAGATTTGCCCGGATTCTGATGAAAATGAAGAATGAAAAATTTAGAGTGAAGAATTGCTGGTGGTTGCTCTGTGCCATCCTGTTCTTCCCGATTCACACTTCGCTGCAGGCGCAGGACAGTACCTATGCGCGCCGCGTGATCCGCGACCTGACGTCGCCCGAGATGTTTGGCCGCGGCATGCAGAACAGGGGAGACTCCATTGCCGCCGACTATGTGCGCAACGAGCTGAAGACCATGGGTGTGAAACCTTTGTGCAAGAACTACTACCAGTATTTTCATTTCCCCAACACCACCACGCGTCCACCGATAGTGAAGGCCGGCTACCGCTCGCAAAATGTCTGCGGGGTGCTGCCGGGAAAGAGCGATTCGATGATAGTCTTCACCGCACATTACGAGCACCTTGGCATGCATGGCGACACCATTTTCTTCGGTGCCCACGACAACGCCAGCGGCACCGCCGCCGTGCTTGACCTGGCTCGTATGATTGCCGGACAGGAACAGCGGCACTACACCTACGTTTTCCTCTTCTTCGGCGGCGAGGAATCGGGACTTATCGGCAGCGGATTCTTTGCCGACATGTCGCTCATCAAGATGAACAAAGTCAAGCTTCTGGTCAACATCGACCTCTTCTGCGGCGGCGACGAGGGCCTGATGGTGGTAAACGCCAACGACCGCGCGACGAAACCCTATGTCGACATGCTGGACCGCATCAACGAGGAGCGTGGCTACGCCGCCAAGATCGGCCGTCGCGACAACGCCCCCAACAGCGACCATTACTACCTCAGCCAATACTGCCCGGCCATCTTCATCTATACCCTCGGAGGCCCCTACGGCGGCTACCATAGCCCCACCGACACCTGCGAAGGCTGCGGCCTGGGCAACTACCCCCGTTTCCTCACCCTCATCCGTACTTTCCTCGAGGCATTATGATTTAAATAATGCGTTGAAAATGAAGTTTTTTTTCGGTATGTCGTTTTTTTTTCGTACATTTGCATTTTCCTTCATGGAAGGGAAATGAATTATATTGTTGAATATTAAGAATATAGAATAAGAATGAGAAAACTAGCGGTTGTCGCTTTTGGAGGAAATGCCCTCCTTCGCAGTGGCCAGAAAGGCACCTATCAGGAACAGATTGAGAACGTCGAGAACACCTGTGAAAGTCTGTGCGCCTTGTTGAAACGTGGTTACAACGTTGTCATCGGACACGGCAACGGCCCTCAGGTGGGCAATGTGATGTTGCAGCACGAGGCTGGCAAGCAGGCCGGTGTGCAGGCCATGCCGATGGACTTCTGTGTCGCCGAGACACAGGGCTCGATTGCCTATCTGATCGAGATGGGTTTGCGCAATGTGATGGCCCGCAACGACATTCAGCGCGATGTGGTGACGCTGGTCACCCAGGTGGCCGTCAACAAGCTTGACCCCATGTTCCAGAATCCCACCAAGCCCGTCGGCCCCTACTACACCAAAGAGCAGGCCGACCAGCTGGCCGCCGAGACCGGTGCCAAGTACAAGGAAGACCCCAAGGGCAACGGTTGGCGCAAGGTAGTGGCTAGCCCCAAGCCCACGCGTATCAACAACATCAAAATCGTCAAGCAGTTGGCCACGGCCGGCAACATTGTTGTCACCGTTGGCGGCGGCGGCATCCCCGTGGTGGAGGAGAACGACACCGTGCGTGGAGTGGAAGCCGTTATCGACAAGGACCTCGCCAGCGCCCTCTGCGCCGTCGAGATTGGTGCCGACGAGTTCTACATCCTCACCGACGTGCCCAAGGTCTACATCAACTTCCGCAAGGAGAACGAGCAGGCGCTGGACACCATCACCGTGGCCCAGGCCAAGAAGTACCTCGAAGAAGGCCAGTTCGCCGAAGGCAGCATGGCTCCGAAGGTTCGCGCTGCCATCATGTTTGTCGAGCACGGCGGCAAGGAGTGCATCATCACCGAGGCCGGTCAGCTGGACAACCCCAACTGCGGCACCCGTATCGTGAGATAGGAAGAACCCCCGCCTGCGGCGGCAATCCATAAATCGATTTATGGATTACGCGAAGCGGAAAAAACAGAAATTTTAATATTAAAATCTTATAGAAATGGCTTACAATTTAAGAAACCGCAATTTCCTGAAAATCCTCGACTTTTCGCCGAAGGAGCTTAACTATCTGCTCGACCTGGCCCGCGACCTCAAGCGCGCCAAATATGCCGGCACCGAGCAGCCCCGCCTGAAAGGCAAAAACATCGCCCTCATCTTCGAGAAGACCTCGACCCGTACCCGCTGCGCCTTCGAGGTCGGTGCCCACGACCAGGGTGCCCACGTGACCTACCTCGGTCCCACCGGCAGCCAGATTGGCATCAAGGAGAGCATGAAAGACACTGCCCGCGTGCTGGGTCGCATGTTCGACGGCATCGAGTACCGTGGCTTCGACCAGGCCACCGTCGAGGAGCTGGCCAAATACGCCGGTGTCCCCGTGTGGAACGGTCTCACCGCTGAGGCTCACCCCACCCAGATCCTTGCCGACTTCCTCACCATCCAGGAGCACACCGACAAGCCCCTCAATCAGGTGAAGTTCGCCTACATCGGCGATGCCCGCTACAACATGGGCAACAGCCTGATGGTCGGCGGCGTGAAGATGGGTATGGATATCCGCATCATCGCCCCCAAGAAACTGCAGCCTGCCAAGGACCTTGTCAAACAGTGCCAGGAGATCGCCAAAGAGACCGGCGCCAAGCTCACCGTCACCGACGACGTCGAGAAGGGCGTGAAGGGCCTCGACTTCATCTACACCGACATCTGGGTCAGCATGGGCGAACC
>JAFRZC010000236.1 GCA_017442765.1 Prevotella sp.
ACGAGTTGACGGGTTGACGAGTTGACGAGTTGACAAGTTGACGAGTTGACGGGTTGACGAGTTGACGGGTTGACGGGTTGACGGGTTGACAAGTTGACAAGTTGACGAGTTGACGAGTTGACGGGTTGACGGGTTGACAAGTTGACGAGTTGACAAGTTGACGGGTTGACGAGTTGACGGGTTGACGGGTTGACGAGTTGACGGGTTGACAAGTTGACAAGTTGACGAGTTGACGGGTTGACGGGTTGACGGGTTGACGGGTTGACGGGTTGACAAGTTGACGGGTTGACGAGTTGACGGGTTGACGGGTTGAAAAATCGTGAAACGCAAAATATGAAATCGAAAGCAGCTCTTATACTTTTCATTCTGTACTTTCTTTTCCCCTTGTGGGGATTGAGAGTGACGGCTCTTTATGCCCAGCGGCATGAGATTTTCAACCCGCGCATTGCCTCGTTGCAGGTTGTTGCCGGTGATGACTGGCTCTCGCCGCCCGTCACCGTCCTTGGCGGCGACCCCATCCGTATCGACTTCGATGACAAGACCCATGAGTACCATCGCTACACCTATACACTGGAGCACTGCGAGGCCGACTGGACCCCTTCGGAGGAGATTTTCACTAGCGACTTCTGCGAGGGCTTTGCCGAGGGAAACACCATCGACGACCTCGAGGAGTCGCTCAACACCAACCAGCTCTACACCCACTACACGCTGCAGCTGCCCAACCCGAAATGCCGGTTCAAGATGAGCGGCAACTACCGCGTGACCGTCTATGACGAGAACAACGATAACGAAAAGATGCTCACTGCCTGCTTCATGGTCGTCGAGCCCCTGATGGGCGTCTCGCTCGCCATGACCACCAATACCGACGGCGACATCAACGGGCGGCATCAGCAAATCGCCATGCAGGTGAAATACGGCAGCCTGCTCGTCACCGACCCCGCGCGCCAGCTCACCACCGTCGTCATGCAGAACGGCCGCTGGGACAATGCCGTGTGGAACGCCAAGCCGCAATACGTCATGCCCGACGGTCTGCGCTGGGAGCACTGCCGCGACTACATCTTCGACGGCGGCAACGAATACCGCAAGTTTGAGACCCTCGACGTGAACCATACCACGCTCGGTCTTGAAAGCATCCGCTGGGACGGAGCCGAGTTCCATGCCTACGTGTGGACCGACGAGCCGCGCCCCAGCTATGTCTACGACGAGGATGCCAACGGTGCCTTCTATATCCGCAACAGTGACAACATAGAGAATAATCGCATCTCTGAATATCTGCGTGTGCATTTCGCCATGAAGTCGCCGCCGCTTGACGGAAATGTCTATGTCAACGGCAACTGGACAAACGGTTGGCTGACACCCGAATACGAGCTACAATACAACGAGCAGACCAAGTGCTATGAAACGGCTCTCCAGTTGAAGCAGGGTTATTATTCCTATCAATATCTGCTCGTTACACCCGACGGTAGAACCATGCCCGCACCTACCGAGGGCAACTTCTTTCAGACCGAGAACCGCTACCAGGCACTCGTCTATTACCGGGAGACCGGCGGGCGCACCGCCCGCCTCGTCGGCTGCGGCGAAATCAAATAACACTAAACGCTAAACGTGAAAGTTGACGAGTTGACAAGTTGACAAGTTGACGAGTTGACAAGTTGACGAGTTGACAAGTTGACAAGTTGAAAAATCACTAAACGCTAAACGCTAAACACTAAACACTAAACACTAAGCGCTCACCATGGCCATACCCTCAGCAGCCCGGCGGGGCTCACCCGAAGTACTTTAGGATGGGTTTCATGAAGCGGGTGAGGTTGCGGGGACGGGGCTGGTTGTTGTGGGTGATGAGGGTGAGGCATTGGGTCACAATCAGTCGTCTCTTGGCTCGCGAGAGGGCTACGTAGAATTTCCTTGCGTCTTCGGCCAGCAGGGTTGGCACGCTCTGATGGTAGTAGTTGGGGTATCGCCCATCAACGGCATCGAACACAATGACGTTGTCGAACTCCAGTCCTTTTGCCTTGTGAACGGTGGAGATGATGGTGGATGGAAGGCTACGGGGGGGCGAGCTCCGCTCGGGAAGGGGATGAGGGATGAGGGATGAGGGAGGAAGAGAGGATGAGGGATGGGTGCTTGTGACGAGGTCGGCTTCTTTGAGGGTGCTGATTTCCACGAGGTGGGCGCGCAGCTGGTCGATGAGCGACGGCTCGGCTGCGGGGTCGATGATTTCAGTTTGGAGGTATTCGACGACGCACTTGATGTTGGGTATGGGACTGATGATGCCGTCGTCGAGCAGCCGGCGGTAGGCGTAGGTGAGTTCAGAAGTGAGGAGTGAGGGGGCGTGGAGCAGTTTTTGGGTGTGGAAGTATAGCTCGCTGTAGTTTCTTTTCAGTATTTCCACGCGCGTGGCGACTCGTTTCTCTTCCATGAATTTCTGTTGGCTCTCTACTATCTCTGCGGCTTTGGCGGCGCAATGGCTGACGAGGTTGCATGTGGCCCGCACGTCGTCGTCGGCAAGATGTGAGTTGATGCCCTCAAGGTGCAGGGCTTCGAGCAGGTTTTTCAGTTTGTAGGCTTTCTGTCCGGGGAAGAGCAGTCGCGCAAGTCGCAGCGTGTCGAAATAGGGAATCCTGCTCCCTGTCTCTTCGAAAAGGGCGAGGGTGTGAGTCGGCAGGTAGCGTCGCAGGTTGTGATAGAGAATGCGGCAGTCGAAGTCGGCGTTGTGGGCTACGAGACAGGCATCACCTACGTAGTTGAGAAAGGCTTTGAGTGCTTTGTCGTGGGGCTGGAGTGTGGCGTGGCGGCGTTCTTCAATGATGGGATTGGCGATGTCACCAAGCATAGCGGGAATGGGGCGGTCGGTGTCGATGTGGACGCAGAAGTCAGATTTGTCTATAATCTTTCCGTCTCGCATCCTGGTGGCGGCAATCTGTATGATGTCGTCTTCATAGACGTTGAGCCCTGTAGTCTCGGTGTCGAAGACGACGATGGTGCCGTTCTGTATAGCACGGAGAAACGCTTGTACGTAGGTACTGCCACCTGCGCGCAGGTAGTCGGAGGGAACGATGGCCCGGTTCATGCTGGCGCGGACGAAGTTGCGGGCGGCAGCATTGCCCTCGAAGACGTGCATGCCTTTGAGAATGCGTGCCCATGCCATGAAGTTCATGTCGTCGGCGGCGACGGCGAGGTGGGCAAACAGCAGCTTCATGGCTTGTGAGGCAAAGGTGTCGGCACCTGACACTTTGAAGAAGTCGGCCTGATGCTCGCTCAGCTCTCGGGCAATGATGTCGGCATCGGCATTGGCTCCGACGATGATGGCAGTGGTCTCGCCAGGGTGTTCGCTTGCCAGGCGGATGGCCTCCTCGGCCACGTCGCGCACCTCGGTGTCGTAGGTGTTGCTGGTGAGCAGGCGCAGCTCGTCGCCTGTCCGCTCGATGCTGTTTGCCGCCTGTGGGAGCAGCTGCGGGTCGATGTTCAGTATGTCGGTAGCGTATTTGTTATAGACTTCAAGCAGATAGTCGGGTGAGCGGTAGTTTGTCTTGAGGTGGAGAATATGGTCTTTGCACCGTTCTTTCAGCATGTTTAGTGTCTCTATCTTTGCCCCCATGAATGAGAAAATGGCCTGCTGCTCGTCGCCGAGAAACATGACGGTCTCCTCGATGGGATGAGGGGATGGGGAGGTTTGGAGGGATGGGGTGGTTGGTAAGCCCCCCCTCGGGGAGGTTTGGAGGGGGCTTAGCAAATCGATGATGGCCAACTGAAGGGGATTGAGGTCCTGAACCTCATCTACCTGTATCCAGCTGTAACGAGGGGTAGTCGGCAATCCTCCCCCCTCGATGAGATGAAGGTTTAGCGCATCGTATGTGAGCAGCAGCAGGTCTTCGAAGTCGAGCAGGTGGTTTTGTCGCTTATAGCGTTCATAGTGCTTGGCGAGTGCCATCTTGCGAAGAAGCGTGGTGATGAGCCGCTGCGAGGCATAGTCGTAGGCATCGGAACGGGTGAGATCGCGATAGACGTCAGTGTGGTTGTAGATGTCGAGCATGGCATCGGCATCGAATGCCATTTGCTGTATCTCGCAGATGCGTCGCATGGCGAAGATGTCGTCGCGGCTGATGCATTCGGGGTGGATGCGTAATGTCTTCGGGTGGCCTTCTCGAATCTGGTGCATCATGTTGGAGAGATGGAAGACGGTGGCGTATTCGCGTCGTCGGGCATTGCTGTTCATCACTTTATACTCATCTTCATCAATTTGCTGCGCCAGGATGCTGATGGCATCGTCCTCATCGATGACGGTGGTATCTGCTGCCACTATATTGTTCTCAAAAAGAAATCGCGAGCAAAACCGATGAACGTTCCCTACGAAAATATTGTTTGCCTCGGGGTCGTTGACGCGTTGGGCGATGCGCTCGGTCATTCCTCGTGCGGCACGGTTGGTGAACGTCAGACAAATCATGTCGCGGTAGTCAACACCGTGTTCATGCGCATAGATAATGCGTTCGGTGAGCAGCTGTGTCTTTCCGCATCCAGGAGGGGCAAGCACCAGCCAGCTTCCGCCAGTGGCCTGAATGACTTTCGTTTGGTTCTCTTGCATGGCAATCGAGTAGGGTAGGTGTTTCTTTTGTAATGCAAAGATTTTGCCAACGAGGGCAAAAGGAAATTGTTTCGATTTTGCCGAGTGCAGCTAAAAACAGTGCAAGTCCCAAGCAATCAAGCTTGCTTAAATTGCTGAGACGTAGCCTGTTTTATTTAAATTTTCTGCAAAGATATGCTAAAAATAGTTTATTTCAAAGAATGTGGCGGACTTTTTTGCGGATTGTGGTTTTATTTTCGTACCTTTGACGGTTGGAAAGTAAAATATAATATAATGTGTTTGAATAGACGATGAGAAAGATTCTGTTAAGGCTGATTGCGCTGTTTCTCGCGGTGATAGGGTGTCGACAGGTTGCCGTCGCCCAAATGTCTGACAATGGCTACGAGCATCTTTGGAAACAGGTGAACGAGGCACTGGAGAAAGATTTGCCGCAGGATGCCATAAAGGCACTGGCAAAGATTACGGGGCGTGCGCGGTCGGATGGCCGCTACGGCGACATGATGCGCGCCGAGCTGACCGACCTTCAAGTGCGCACGATGGTAAGCCCCGACTCGCTGTCCTCGGCGGTGGCACGCATAGAGGCCTCGGCAGAGCGGTCGGAGGGTGTCGTACGAGCCGTTTACGAGGCGGTGCTCGGAAGAGTGTATAAAACTCGCAGCGAGCTGGGCGAAGACCATATAGAGCGAAGCCAGCGATGGTATCAGGCTGCGATGGCAGACCCGTCGCTGTTGGCGGGTGTAAAGGCTGACGGCTATGTACCCTTGGTTGTGACAGGTGCCGACAGCGAGATTTTCGCTGGCGACCTGCTACATGTCATCGGTAGGGAGGCTGACGCAGAGAATCGTCTCTACGAATACTATCGCCACAGCGGTAACCGACGGGCTGCATGTCTGACAGCCTTGTGGGCACTTAACGACCCGGACTGCTCGTCTGTAGAGAAGGCCGACTCGCTCGACCGCCTCATCGACGAATATGGCGACTTGCAGGAGGCAGGCGCGCTGGCCGTCGCGAGGTATGACCTTATTGGGGTGAAACCTCTCAATGGGCTGAAGGGTGCTGAGGGGAAGGTGGCTTTTATCAACGAAGCACTGAACCGCTGGGGCGAATGGAAGGGCATGAGCCGTCTGCGCAATGAGTTGCAACGGCTGACTCAGCCTCGCTTTGAGCTGTCGGTAGGCAGCGACGTGATGCCGGCGGGAAAGCCAGGGAAGATAGTCGTCAGCTCGTTGTGCAACCTAAAAGAACTGCTGTTGAGAATAGAGCGGCTCGATGTGGACGGCTGCACTGACCTGAACCCCATGCGCAAGGAGGATTATGAGCAGTTGGTGAAAAAACTCGTCAAGAACGACGTGAGGGAATATCGCAAACAGTTCGACCCCTCGCTGGCTGACTATGAGGTGGTCAGAGATACCATCTTCTACGATGCGCTGCCCGTAGGAGTGTATCTGCTGACGGCGACAACCGACAATGGCAAGATAGAGCCGAAACGGGCGTTGCTGCGGGTGAGCAACCTGCGGATGCTCTGGCAGGAGCTGCCCGGGAAGCGAGTGCGCATGGCCGTGGTCGATGCACTGACAGGGCAGCCTGTAGGCGGTGCGAAAGCAAAACTGAGGTGGCATCGCTACGGCAAGCAGGACAAAACGGAGACGATGACCATGGATGCCAACGGCGAGGCTGTCTATAAATATGACAACGAGAAGCCCGACTATGTGTGGCCGTTTGCAACGGGCGACCGCGCTATGCGCGAGTCGAACTATAACAGCTATTTCAGTTATAGCCCGTCGGAGAAGACACAGCGCATGATAAACCTCTATACCGACAGGAGCCTCTATCGGCCCGGGCAGACGGTACATGTGGCCGCAATGGTCTATGACAACATCCGCCATGCTGATATGACAACCGTCGCAGAGGAGAAACTTACACTCATCCTCCGCGATGCCAACTACAAGGAGATATCGCGAAAAGAGCTGACCACCGACGAGTATGGCGTGGCCAGTGCCGGCTTCGACTTGCCTTCAAGCGGACTGACAGGCCAGTTCTCGATCTATAGCCCGGGCAAGGCAGGCGGGTCGGTCTCGTTCTCTGTCGAGGAATATAAACGCCCCACGTTCAAGGTCGAGTTCGACAGGGTGGAGCACGAATATGCCGTTGGAGACACGATTGAGGTGAAGGGTCATGCGTTGAGCCTCGCAGGGGTGCCTGTGCAGGGTGCAAGGGTGAAAGTGACCTGCAACCGACGGCCGGCTTTCTGGTGGTATCGCGACACGTCGGGAGGATTATCCGCGACACTGGCCGACTCGCTGATTACCGACGACGACGGCTGCTTTATCGTAAAACTGCCGCTGACGTTGCCGGAGACAACAGAGAAACGTCCGAGTCGATACTATCGTTTCGACCTTCTGGCCGAGGTGACCGATGTGGCAGGTGAGACACGTAGCGGAGAGACAAGCGTGCCCCTGAGCGACCGCCCGACGGCCTTCTCGAGCAGTCTGCCTACGAAATCGCTGCGCGACAACCTGCGCACGCTGACATTCAATTATGTCAATAATGCCGGCACGCCCATCGAGGGACAGGTGAAATATCGCTTCGACGACGGCAAGGAAATGACGTGTAAGGCCAATGAGGCGACCGACATCAGCAAGACAGTCGGCGCACTGAACCCCGGAAAGCACATGCTGACGGCCGTCTGCGGCACGGATACGCTAAAGGAAAGTATTATCCTCTTCACATACGAGGATCGTCGGCCAGTGGTCGAGACTCACGACTGGTTCTATCAGTCGGCAACACAATTCCCCACCGACGGCAAGCCTGTCTATATCCAGATAGGAAGCTCCGACCCCGACCAGCATATCTTCTATTCGATAATCGCAGGGAATAAGGTCGTCGAAAGCGGGCAAATCAAACAGTCTGACGCGCTCACAACGCGAAAATTCTTCTATAAGGAAGAGTATGGCGACGGCATCGTGCTGACTTACACGTGGATAAAGAATGATGTCGTCTATGAGCATAGGGCGCGTATCGAGAAACCCTTGCCCGACAAACGACTGCTGATGAAGTGGACAACCTTCCGCGACAAGCTCAAGCCCGGGCAGCAGGAGCAGTGGACGCTGAACATCACCACACCCGACGGCAAGCCCGCCCGGGCGCAGATGATGGCCGTGCTCTACGACAAGTCGCTCGACATGATAAAGTCGCACTCGTGGGCGTTCTCGCCATGGCTCTACCGACAAGTGCCCGATGCCGACTGGAGGTCGATGGGAACGAGCTATCTCAGCCTCTCAGGAAACCAGTACTACAGAGCTCTGCGGGTCGAGTCGCTGTCGCTCAGCCATTTCGACGAGTCGCTGTTCTCGTACTATTACCGTTCCCGCTACCGAAGAAACGAAATAGACGCATTGGGAGCCGCCATGCCGATGGTGATGGAGTCGAGGGCTGTGTTAGCGAAGAAAGAAGTGGCAGCCAACTATGAGGAAATGACATCAGACGAGGAGTCCGCAACAGACCGGGAAACGTCGGAAGGGAAACCAACCGACGACCAAGGCACAAAGGGCGATGGCGTGCAGATGCGCGAGAACCTTGCCGAGACAGCCTTCTTCTATCCCGACCTGCTGACCGACGGAAAGGGCAATGTGGCAATACGGTTCACCCTGCCCGAGAGCGTCACCACATGGAAGTTCATGGGACTGGCGCACGACAAGGCGATGAACTACGGACAGCTGGGCGGCGAGACTGTCGCACAGAAGACCGTCATGGTGCAACCCAACGTGCCGCGATTTGTACGTGCGGGCGACAAGGCGCAAATCTCCACACGCATCTTCAATACCTCTGAACAGACGGTCAGCGGAACAGCATGCCTGCAACTGCTCGACCCTGAGACCGAACAGGTGCTCGCTACCGTGGAGAACCCCTTTACCGTCGAGGCAAAGAAAACGGGCAGTGCCACATTCGATGTCGATATGGCCGCCCTCGCCGACGCAATATCAGGCAATCCTCTACTCATCTGCCGCATCATGGCTGAGGGCGACGGCTACAGCGACGGCGAGCAGCACTATCTGCCCGTGATGCCCGACAAGGAGCCGGTGACCAATACTTTCGCCATCACTCAGCACGAGCCCGAGACCACATCGGTAGATCTTAACGCGCTGCTTCCCGTGCGCGACAAGACAAGTAAGCTCACGATTGAATACACCAACCATCCTGTGTGGCTGCTCATCCAGGCGCTGCCCACCATGGCTATAACTCGCGACGACAATGCCGTCAGCTTGTCCATGGCCTATTATTCCAACAGCATCGCCAACTACCTGCTCCACCTCTCGCCGTCTATCAAGGAGACCATCGGCCAGTGGCAGCTCGAGACAGGTAAAGAGACCAGTCTGATGAGCAACTTGCAGAAAAACGAGTCGTTGAAGAATCTCCTGCTCAACGAGACACCATGGGTGTTAGAGGCTGAGAACGAGGCAGAGCAGAAGCGATTGCTCATGAACTATTTTGACGAGTCGGCGGTCAGCCAACGATTAGAAACCTATCTCAAAAAACTGAAGAAACTGCAAAACGGCGACGGCTCCTTCTCATGGTGGCCGGGGATGCGAGGAAGCGTATGGATGACGGCTGAGGTCTGTCAGCAGCTCATCCGCCTGAACGTCATGCTCGGAAAGCAAGACGATACAGAAAAACTCATCAGCAAAGGCATGCTGTTCCTCGCCGACGAGATAAAGCTGGAGGTGAAGGAGCTGAAAAAGATACAGAAACGCAGTAAGGTGAAATGGCCACGGCCATCGGAGCTGGCCATCGACTATCTATATACCTGTGCGATGGACGGAAGGCAGATGAGCGGCAGCCAGCAGGCCGACATCGACTATCTTGTGGGGCTGCTTGAGAAACAGACCACCGAGTTCTCCATCTATGGAAAGGCACGCTCGGCACTTATCTTCGCCAAGTTCGGAAAGGCACAGAAGGCCGTTGAGTATCTGGAGAGCATACGCCAGTACACCGTCTATACCAAAGAGATGGGGCGCTATTTCGATACGCCAAAGGCACTTTATTCGTGGCGCGACTACCGCATCCCCTCGCAGGTGGCTGCCATCGAGGCACTCAAGGCATTGGCGCCTGGCGACAAGCCTACCATCTCTGAGATGCAACGCTGGCTGCTGCAGGAAAAACGCACGCAGGCATGGGATACGCCTATCAACAGCGTGAATGCGGTCTATGCCTTCCTTGAGGGCGAGATGGACAAACTGCAGACGGGGGAACTGTCAACCCTAAGTATCGACGGACAGACGATTGACATGCCAAAGGCTACCGCCGGCTTGGGCTATATCAAAACCACACTCCCTGCCGACGACGCGCAAACGCTGACCGTGGAGAAAACCTCGGAGGGAACATCGTGGGGAGCTGTCTATGCTCAGTTCATGCAAACCTCGACAGAGGTCGAAGACGCTTCGACAGGCTTGAGCGTGACACGGGAGATTCGACGTCAAGTGGATGGGCAGTGGAAAGCTGTCGGCGAGGGAGAGACCTTGCATGTGGGCGACCGCGTGAAAGTGCATATCACCATTCAGGCCGACCGCGACTACGACTTCGTGCAGCTCATCGACAAACGAGCCGCCTGTCTCGAGCCCGTCAATCAGCTTAGCGGCTATCATTGGCCGTACTACTGCTCGCCGCGCGACAACACGACCAACTACTATTTCGACCAGCTCGCCAAGGGCAAGCATGTGGTCGAGACTGAATACCACATCGACCGCGCCGGCCGATACCAGACGGGAACCTGCACCGTGCAGTGCGCCTATAGCCCCGAGTTCTCTGCCCGTGAGAAAGCAAAGGTCATAAATGTGCTTCGCTAATGAATGAACGAACGATAGCTTTACTGACGAAGAACGATAGCTTTATTAAAGAAGAACGATAGCTTTGCAAATGAATAATATTTAATGAATAATGAGTAGATTCTTTCAACATTTCAACCCTCCAGCATTTCAGCTTTTCAAAAGGTCTCGTCTAATCGCGGTTCTCACTTTTAACTTTTTGCTTTTCACTCTGGTTAGCGAAGGACAGGTGATGACCGTCGCAAACGATGTGATAGACTGCGGGCAGGTGGTGTTCCATCATCCTGTCACAGCCGAGTTCGAGGTGGTCAACTCCTCTCAAAGCCCGCTGACGATAACAGGAGTCAGGGCGAGTTGCGGATGCACAAAAACAGACTACCCCTTAACGGCCATCCGAGCAGGGCAGACGTTTCCTGTACGGGTGACCTACGACGCTGCCCAGATGGGGCATTTCTACAAACTTGTCGGGGTGTATGCCGATGGTGCCGACCAGCCACTCATGCTCATCATAAAAGGGGTCGTCGTTGACCAGGTCGTTGATTTTGAGGGAAACTATCCCGTTAAGCTGGGCAATATTGATGCTGAACGTAACTATGTTGAATTTGACAATGTCGGGCGTGGAGAGCGGCCGCAGCAGAAAATCTTTATCAAGAACAATACAGAGGAGACCATCCAGCCCGTTCTCATGCATCTGCCCGCCTATCTGCAGGCCTACGTCTCGCCCTCGAAGATTGAGCCGGGGAAGGCTGGAATGGCTATCATCACGTTGGACTCTGAGCGGCTCGATAACTACGGCTTGACGCAGACATCGGTCTTCCTCGGCAGTTATCCTGGAGACAAGGTGAGCCAAGACAAGGAGATACAAGTCTCTGCCGTCCTATTGCCCAATTTTGCCAATCTCTCCGAGCATGAGCGACAAGCGGCTCCACGCATACGCCTTTCTACTACAAAACTGAAGCTTGGCGATATGAAGGGCGGAAAAAAGAAGAAAACAGAGATACTGCTTACCAATGACGGTCGCCAGGCACTCGACATCAGCAGCATTCAGATGTTCACCACGGGCGTTCAGATGTCTTTGCCAAAAACAAAACTTGCCCCGGGCGAGACAACCAAGATGAAGATTACCGTGAGTCCTTCACTCATTCCGCACTCCGCGTCGGGCACAGCTCCACGTCCACGTATTCTCATGATTACCAACGACCCCGATAATCCAAAAGTCACCATAGAAATTGAGTGAATAAAAACAGAGGCACGGAAAAGTTCGCATGAAATGCAAAGTTGAAATTGACGAGGGCAGTGGATTCTGCTTTGGTGTCACAACAGCCATCCGCAAGGCAGAGGAAGAACTGGCAAAGGGCAACGAGCTTTATTGTCTTGGCGATATTGTGCATAATGCCGAGGAATGCAAGCGGTTGCGCCGCCTTGGCCTTGTCACTATCGACCACCGTCAGCTCTCTGAACTACACGATGTGAAAGTGTTGCTGCGTGCCCATGGCGAGCCGCCGGAGACCTATGAGACGGCCAAGCGCAACAGCATTGAGATTATTGATGCCACCTGCCCTGTCGTGCTACAGTTGCAAAGGCGCATTAAACGGAACTACTCTCTTCCCTCTGAGGGTGGAGAGAACGGGGCTCAGACGGTTATTTTCGGTAAGCAGGGGCATGCTGAGGTGCTTGGGCTTGTCGGGCAGACCGCAGGCAGGGCAATTGTCATCGAGAACATCGACGACGCTCGGAGACTTGATTTCCAGCACGACATCAGCCTCTATTCGCAAACCACAAAGAGTCTCGACGAGTTCCATCGTATTGTGGATTATATACAAACCCACATCTCGCCTCGTGCCACCTTCCGTCGTTTCGACACAATCTGTCGTCAGGTGGCCAATCGCATTCCGCGAATAGCCGAGTTTGCCGCACGACACGATGTTGTTGTCTTTGTCAGTGGAAGGAAGAGCTCCAACGGGCGCGTTCTTTTCAGCCAGTGCCTGAGCGTCAATCCGAGGAGTCATCATGTGGAAACAGCTGAGGAAATACGTCCTGAGTGGTTTGTCGAGGCCCTGTCTGTTGGCATCTGCGGAGCAACAAGCACGCCTAAGTGGCTGATGGAGCTGTGTCGCGACAGGGTTATAGGGTGTTGACTCCTTTTCCCTTTATTGCCCCTCTCTCAGTTTTTCGAGGGCGGGAATGGTAATTTGGGCTCGTTCGAGTTCGACGAGTCCGTCGCGCTGCATGGCTCGCAGCTCTTTTGACACATGGAGTCGGCTTGCCGCAAGCTCGAGGGCAAGCTGCTGGAGGGTTATATTGAGGATTTTCTCTCCGGCAGGGTGTGTGCAGCGGTCTTGAACGAATCGGACGATGCGCTGTCGCAGATTGGCGGGTGGCGGCTGCCAAGTTTGACGAAGGGCTTTCTGCGCCTGTGTGGCAATAGTGTTTTGGAGGTTGAGGCAGAAGACGAGATTCTCCCTTGATAGGCGCAGGGCTTCTTCTTTGCTGAGTGCCATGAGGCGGACGGCAGTCTTGGCCGTAATGGTGCGAGGACTGTAGGGACGTAAGCCGAAAAGGTGCTCGGGATGAATGAGCATAGGTGCGTTATGGGTCTCGCTGATGCTGTAGCCGTGGTTATGGGCGTATCGTGTGGCGATGACGGAGCCGTTGAGAAGGAAGAGCAGTTGGCCGCAAGGGTCGCCCTCGGCCAGAATAATCTCCCCTGCATCGGCCTTTCGGAAGTCAAAGCGGGTCTCTGCGATGATGGTTTGCAGATGAGCGTATTCTATGCCTTGGAATAGGGGCAGCTGCTGAAGGTTCATTCTATGTGTTCTGTTTTGTAATCCCCTTTTTCGTCAGTGTAGATGAGATAGGCAGACAGTTCTTTGTGCTTTTTCAGAAACGCCCGTCCGCGTTCCAGTCCCATGACCATGAGTGCTGTGGCATAGGCATCGGCTGTGGCGCAGTCGTCGGCGATGACTGTGGCCGAGAGTAGGTTGTGCTGTACGGGATAGCCGGTGGCGGGGTCGATGGTATGGGCATATTTCCTGCCGTCTTTATAGTAGAACCGTCGGTAGTTGCCACTTGTGGCCAATGCCCTGTCGCTGAGCGTGATGATCTCTTGAATCTCAGTGCCCTCTTCCTTCGGTTTTTGTAGGCCAATGTGCCATTTCTCGCCCTTGCTGTTTACTCCCTTCACCACGACCTCTCCGCCAATCTCAATCATGTAGTTCTTCACGTCGTGACGGTTTAGGACTTTTGCCACCATGTCGCAGCCGTAGCCTTTGGCGATGGCTGAACAGTCGAGCATCGTGCGAGGGTCTTGTTTTCTGAGCGTGCCGTTGAGGGTTACTTTCGTATAGCCCACGAATTGCAACAGGCTGTCTATCTGCTCACGGGTGGGCATGTTGCCACTCCTGAAGCCGAAACCCCATGCGTTAACGAGTGGAGCGACGGTGATGTCGAAAGTGCCGTCGGTTTGTCTGGAAATCGTCTCTGCCTGCCTATAAACCTCTTCGAACATCGTTCCGGCAACAACGGGTTGTTCTCCTCGGTTGATGCGCGAGATGACTGAGGTGCCATTGAACATCGACAGGTTGGCATCTACCTGACGTAGCGCGTCTGTCATCTCGGCTTCCAGATGCTCGTGGCTTTGGTAGGTGATGTGGTAGGTTGTGCCAAAGATATTGCCCTCGGTGTGCAGATATGGCTTGTTCTGCTCATTCTTTATGATATAGATGGTACCTATGATGAGCAGGATAAGCAGTGGCAGTTGCCAAAAGAGTGATTTACGGGTCATAGCTCGAAGATGAGGTTGAATGTTCCGCCGAGGCGTGTGCCTCCTTGTTTGCCGTAGCCGGGCACGTACCACATGTTGTCAAGCTCTCCGTCGTCGTGCAGCAGACGGCGCTTATAGCGCAGCGACCAGCCCAGCCGGAAGTTGTGCCATATCTTCGCGTCGATGCCCACGACACCTTCGAGCCAGTGGTAGGAGCACGAAACGCCTCTCATTCCGTAGTCGGCATGGTCGCCCCAGACGGGGTCGTCGGTGCCGGGGCTGGCGAGGTCGTATTTGAAGGAGGTGAGGGCATAGCGGAAGCCACCGTAGAGCCGATAGTCGTCGTGCTTGTTTCTCAGCAGGTTGAAGTCGCATCCCGCGCGGAAGTAGGGTGCGGAGGTCTTGTAGGTCAGTTGCGTCGTAACCTCTTCTGCGTCGGCGTTTCCAATGCCTGCCTCGACGACGGGGAAATACTTGTCGCGCAGGTTGACGCGCACAGCCGCCTCGTATTGCCCGTAATCGCTTATAGCAAGCTGGATGATGCCGACCAGGTCGGCCGACACGGCTACGCCTCGGAACAGGCGGGTGGAGTCGGCTTTCTCCTGCGCCAAGGTGGTCTGGGGCATGAGTAGCAGCAGGCTACTCGCTATCGCTTTTGAAATAGATATGGAAATGTGCTTTGCTGGCATCGTAGTTCACATTTTTATTGTTTATCTCTATTTTCTCGATGGCGTTGTTCGTCGTGGTTACGTCGGTGATGGTGTGGAAGAAGGCCGGGGCGCAGTCGAGCGACTCGAAGTGCGGATGGTTCTCCTTTGTCACACGCACCTCGTCGGTTACCTCGTTGCCCTCGTCGTCGGTCAGGGTGAAGTGTAAGATGTCTTCCTCGCGTGTGTAGCTCATGGGCAGGATGAAACTATCGACATTGGCTATCTGATAGATGAGAATGGTGTCGCGCTCGTCGTTGACCGGCGACGACACGGTGAGACTCTTCGTGAGCACACTGACATCTCCGGCGAGCTTATACGACGTATAGACGGTGTTGCTTAGCGGGCAGTCAATCGACGAACAGGCTACCAGCAGCAATACAAACAGGATGCCCCACAGTGTCTTTCTCATAGTGTCTCGGCTATTTGGTAATCGTTGCGGCTTGTGGACGACCGGCTGACGAGGTCGGCCACAAATCCGGTAAGGAATAGCTGCGTGCCCATGAGCATCATGGTCAGCGCGATGTAGAAGTAGGGAGAGTCGGTGACCAGTCGCTGGGGTATTCCTTTTGCCAGACACCACAGCTTTCCCGCTCCGATGATGAGGGCGGCCACGAAACCGATAAGAAACATAATGGTGCCCAGGAATCCGAATACGTGCATGGGCTGTTTGCCGAAGCTGCTGAGGAACCATAGCGTGAGCAGGTCGAGGTAGCCGTTGACAAAGCGGTTCAGTCCGAACTTCGACTTTCCGTACTTGCGTGCCTGATGGTGCACCACCTTCTCGCCAATCTTGGTGAACCCGGCGTTTTTGGCCAGATAGGGGATGTAGCGGTGCATCTCGCCATAGACCTCAATGTTCTTCACCACGTCTTGCCGGTAGGCTTTCAGCCCGCAGTTGAAGTCGTGCAGGTTCCCGATGCCGCTGATGCGCCGTGCGGTGGCGTTGAAGAGCTTGGTGGGCAG
>JAFRZC010000027.1 GCA_017442765.1 Prevotella sp.
GGAAAACCTGCGACACGACGGTGTCGTAGCCATTCTGCTCAACACCTGCCTGCCGGAGGATGTCGATCTGGAGGATGCCGGCTCTTACCCTCTATTGGCAGACGACAGCGTAAGACTCATTCTGCGAGGTCTTCGGCGCGTTCAAGGTCTATACAGGAAAAGAGGAGAGAGGGAAGGCAACGGGGGAGCGAGCTCCGCTCGGGATGGAGAAGAGAGAGGGTACTCCCTTCCCTTTAGGGAGGGGTCGGGAGTAGGCCGGGCCGTGGAGAGCGAGAATTTCCGCAACCTGCTGCTCTCATATGCCGGCGACATGCGCGTGATCCTTATTCTGATAGCTAGGCAGGTGGCACTGATGCGCGGCATCCGCGACACGGCCAACGACGGGGCGCGTCGGCTCGTTTCCCACGAGGCCGCCATGCTCTATGCCCCGCTGGCTCACAAACTGGGACTCTACAAATTGAAAAGCGAGCTGGAAGACCTCTCGCTGAAGTATTTGGAGACGGAGGCCTACTATATGATTCGCGAGAAGCTGAATGCCACCAAACGCTCTCGCGATGCTTACATCGCACGTTTCATCGCGCCTATCGAAAAACGGCTCAAGAAGGAGAACATCGTCTGCCACATCAAAGGGCGCACGAAGTCGATTCACTCCATCTGGCAGAAGATGCAAAAACAGGGATGCGGCTTTGAGGGGGTCTATGATCTGTTTGCCATCCGCATCATCATCGACTGCCCTCCGGAACGGGAAAAGGAATTGTGCTGGCGGGTCTTTGCATACGTGACCGAGCTGACCACCTATAATCCCAGCCGCACGCGCGACTGGCTCACCGTGCCCAAGAAGAACGGCTACGAGAGCTTGCACACCACCATAATGGGACCTGAGGGGAAATGGGTTGAGGTGCAGATACGTTCCGAGCGCATGGACGAGGTGGCCGAGCGCGGTGTGGCCGCCCACTGGCGCTACAAGGGGGTGAAGGCTGAGGACGACACGGACGGGTGGCTCGGCAGTATCCGCCAAATGCTGGAGGAGAAAGGAGAAAAAGGGATAGGAAGGGAAGAGAACAGGATAGAAAGGGAAGTGAAAGGGACAGCTCCCATCTACGTCTTCAGCCCGCGCGGCGACCTCTTCAAACTCGCTCATGGAGCCACCGTGCTCGACTTTGCCTATCATGTCCATTCCAATGTAGGCAATGCCTGTACGGGAGCACGCATCAACGGGCGCATCGTGCCCATTCGCGAGGAACTCCACTCGGGCGACACCGTGGAAATCATCACCCACACGGGACAGCGGCCAAAGCTTGACTGGCTCAACATTGTAAAGACCTCGCGTGCCCGTGCAAAACTGCGGCTGGCACTGAAGGAGACTCAGGCGAAAGACGCGCAGCTGACAAAGGAAAAACTTGAGCGGAAGTTCCGTAACAGGAAGATAGAGTTGAAAGAAAGCCTTTTGGCTCAGACCATCAGGCGGATGGGCTTCAAGGTGGCCTCCGACTTCTATAAGCAGCTGGCCGAGGAGCGCATCGACATGAATGCCGTCGTGGAGAAATACGAGGAGCTACAAGATATTCACAGCACCGCCCACGACACTGTCCCGACACGGAGCGCACAGGAATTTGTGCTCGACGAGACCGGCGCGGGCACCAAGCCCGACAACGACGACGTGCTGGTCATCGACCGCAACGTGAAGGGCATCGACTTCTCGCTGGCCAAATGCTGCCACCCCATCTACGGTGACCGCGTCTTCGGATTCGTCACCTCCGGCGGCGGCATCAAAATCCATCGCGACGACTGCCCCAACGCTCCCGAACTGAAACGACGCTTCGGCTACCGTATCGTAAGAGCACAATGGAGCGGAAAGGGCAGCTCGCAATACAGCATCACACTCCGCGTGGTGGGCAATGACGATATCGGCATCGTGAGCAATATCACCAATATCATCTCTAAAGACGAGAAAGCCAATATCCGCTCCATCAACATCGACTCACACGACGGGCTGTTCTCGGGAAACATCGAGGTCATGGCCGGGGACACCGCCCGTGTCGCATCCATCATCAAAAAACTCCGCACCATCAAAGGTGTCAAACAAGTGGAACGCATCTGAAGTTAATTCATAATTCATATACCTATGGTAAAGATTACAAAAGAAGCCGCGCTCGAATATCATCAGAGCGGACGCGCAGGAAAGATTGAAGTAAAGCCCACCAAGCCCTACCGCACTCAGACAGACCTCTCGCTGGCCTACTCTCCCGGTGTGGCATTTCCCTGTCTTGAAATTCAGGAGAACCCCGACGATGCCTACAAATATACCGACAAGGGCAATCTGGTGGCCGTCATCAGCAACGGCACCGCCGTGCTGGGGCTGGGCGATATTGGAGCCGTAAGCGGAAAGCCCGTGATGGAGGGAAAGGGACTGCTCTTCAAGATTTACGGCGGCATCGACGTATTCGATATTGAGGTCGATGAGAAAGACCCCGAGAAGTTCTGTGAGGCCGTGGAGCGCATCGCCCCCACCTTCGGAGGCATCAACCTTGAGGACATCAAGGCTCCCGAATGTTTCTATATAGAGGAGCGCCTGAAGCGCACACTCGACATCCCCGTGATGCACGACGACCAGCACGGCACCGCCATCATCTCAGCGGCAGGACTGAAGAACGCGCTCGAGGTGGCGGGGAAGGATATCAAAGATGTGCGCATCGTGGTCAACGGCGCAGGCGCGGCCGCCATATCATGTACGAAGCTGTATGTGGCTCTCGGCGCACAGGTAGAGAACATCGTAATGCTCGACTCGAAGGGTGTCATCACTGCCGACCGCGAGAACCTGACTGAGCAGAAACGGCTCTTCGCCACCAAGCGTACCGATGTGCACACACTGGAGGAGGCCATACGCGGAGCCGACGTGTTCGTGGGACTCTCAAAAGGGAATATCCTCACAAAAGACATGGTCAGAAGCATGGCCGACAACCCCATTGTCTTCGCACTGGCCAACCCCGTGCCCGAAATCTCATACGAGGATGCTATGGACAGCCGGCCCGACGTGCTCATGTCAACAGGAAGAAGCGACTACCCCAACCAGATCAACAACGTCATCGGCTTCCCCTACATTTTCCGTGGTGCGCTCGATGTTCACGCCAAGGCCATCAACGAGGAGATGAAGATGGCCGCCGTACACGCCATTGCCGACCTGGCCAAGCAATCCGTTCCCGATGTGGTGAACGACGTCTATAAGGTGAACAACCTCTCGTTTGGCCGCGACTACTTCATTCCGAAACCCGTTGACCCGCGGCTCATCACCGAGGTTAGCGCGGCCGTGGCGAAAGCAGCCATCGACAGCGGTGTTGCACGACTGGAGATAACCGACTGGGAAGCCTATAAAGACTCACTCTCCGTACTGCTCGGACAAGAGACCAAGCTCACCCAGAAACTCTACGACACCGCACGACGCCATCCACAGCGCGTGGTCTTCGCTGAAGGCATACACCCCACCATGCTCAAGGCCGCTGTACAAGCCAAGGCTGAGGGCATCTGCCAACCCATACTGCTCGGCAACGACGAGGCCATCACCAAACTCGCCGACCAGCTTGACCTTAGTCTTGAAGGTGTCGACATCGTTAATCTGCGCCATCCCGACGAGGCCGACCGACGCGAACGCTATGCACGTCTGCTCACCGAAAAGCACCAGCGCGACGGCTACACCTTCCAGGAAGCCAACGACAAAATGTTCGAACGCAACTACTTCGGCATGATGATGGTGGAGACAGGCGAGGCCGATGCTTTCATCACCGGACTCTACACAAAATACTCCAACACGGTAAAGGTTGTGAATGAGGTCATCGGCATCCGACCTGAATACAAGCACTTCGGCACCATGCACATCATCAACTCGCCAAAAGGAACACTCTTCATAGGCGACACCCTCGTCAACCAGAACCCCACCGAGGAGCAACTCATCGACATCGCAAAACTGACCATGCAGTCGGTGCGATTCTTCAACGAAGAGCCCGTGATGGCCATGATCTCGCACTCGAACTTCGGAAGCGACACCACCGAAGGCGCGCAAAAAGTAAAGCGAACCGTACGCCACATGCAGAACCTCTACCCCAACCTCGCCATCGATGGAGAGATGCAAATCGGCTTCGCCCTCGACCGTGAGCTGCGCGACAACCTATTCCCCTTTACTCGCCTGAAAGGCAAAGACGTGAATACACTCGTCTTCCCCAACCTCACCTCGGCACGCTCATCGTACAAGATGCTTCAGTCGCTCGGAGCTGATTGCGAGATTATCGGCCCCATACAGATGGGACTCAACAAGCCCATCCACTTCACCGACTTCGGTGCCAACGTGCGCGACGTGGTCAACATCACGGCGGTCGCCGTCATCGACGCATACGTAGAAAAACTATTAAAAATGTATTGATATGATTGTCTTTCCCTGTGCGAAAATCAACCTCGGCCTCAATGTGATCAGCCGACGTGAAGATGGATACCACAACATCGAAACCGTATTCTACCCCATTCCGCTCACCGATGCGCTCGAAGTGAAGCGCATGGACGAGAAGTTTCCGTCAGACACTCCTTGCGACTTGAAAGTCACCGGCAACGCCGTCGATTGCGACGAAAGCCAAAACCTTGTTGTCAGAGCCTATCACCTGTTAGCAGCAGACTACAGCCTGCCACGCGTACACGCACATCTCTACAAGCGCATACCCTCACAAGCAGGCTTGGGTGGAGGATCCTCAGATGCCGCATACATGATACGACTGCTTGACGAGCGGTTCCGGCTGAACATCGGAATAGCAGAGATGGAACGCTACGCTGCCCAGCTCGGAGCCGACTGCGCCTTCTTCATTACCGCCGAGCCATCGTTTGCCACAGGTATCGGCGACAGGCTCGCACCAGCCGACTCGCCAGGACATAATCTGCACGGCTACTGGCTCGCCATCGTAAAACCGCCGATGGCCGTTTCCACCGCTGAGGCTTACGCAGGCATCACACCACGAACACCCGTGAAATGCTGTCGAGACATCGTCCGTCAACCTATCGACACATGGCGCGAAGAGCTTATGAACGACTTTGAGAAACCTGTTTTCGAGAAGCACCCGCTTCTGGCACAAATCAAGCAACAACTCTACGACGACGGTGCAACATACGCAGCCATGACCGGCTCAGGTTCGGCCATCTACGCCATCTATAAACAAAAACCCTCGACAACGATTGCCGAAGGTTTCAAAGGCGCATTCGTAGAGGTAATGCAATTATAAGAGCCTGTGTCAATGTCAATGGTCTGAATGGCGAGCCATAAAATGGTCGCACAACACTTCATAGATACGCTGAACAGGAAGACCCATCACATTGAAATACGACCCCTCGAGCCGCTTTACGCCAATATAGCCAATCCACTCCTGAATGCCATAGGCACCCGCCTTGTCGAGCGGCTTATAATGATTGACATAATAGTTGATTTCCTCGTCACTAAGTCTTTTAAACGTTACGCTCGTAGAGACATTGAATGTTCGTTGGCAGGCAGTCGATTTCAGCGTTACGCCAGTAACAACCTGATGTGTCTTTCCGCTTAATGTCCTAAGCATCCCACAAGCCTCTTCGGCCGTTGCCGGTTTGCCGAGTATCTCACCCGAACAGGCTACAATGGTGTCGGCCGTCAGTATCACCTCATCGTCGTTGAGTGGATTGAAAGCTGCCGCCTTCCCCTCTGCAATGGCCATGGCAGTCTCCTCGGGCGACAAGCCTTCAGGGCGCGGCTCTTCCATACCTTCCAAGGTACGCACCTCAAAATCGATGTCAAGCCCTGCAAGCAATTGCCGCCTGCGTGGCGACTGGCTACATAGTACAACTCTCATATCACCAACCGAAAGCTTTAGCATCAGACATCCACAAACCCTGAACGCGCATCACCTGCTCTATCACGTCACGCGCACAACCGCACCCACCCTTGCGATGGCTTACGTAAAGACTCACCTCCTTAACCTCGGCACAAGCATCGGCAGGACAACACGGGCATCCCGCGCGACGCATCACTTGAAGGTCAGGAATGTCATCGCCCATGTAAAGCACCTCAGTATCAGCAAGACCATACTTTGACAGGAATGCCTCGTATGCCTGCGACTTAACGGCCTGACCCATGTAGATATCCTCAACACCAAGATACTCATAACGTCGGCGCAAAGCCTCACCACGGCCACCCGTGAGGATGACGATGCGAATCCCCATCTTCATGGCTAACTGAATAGCATAGCCGTCTTTGATGTTTACCGTGCGCATAGGGTTGCCATCAGCGGCCATCCCCACCGTCTCTGCCGACAAAACCCCGTCAACATCAAAGATAAGAGCACGTATCTTGCTTAAATCATAGTTTATCATCTTATCTTTCTTACCTTATCAAATTTTATCTATCAGCATTCCGTTCTTTATCAAGCTCATGGATTGATTGTGACATCGCCTCATAAATCTCCGCCCAAAGCGGCTGGACGGAAAGTTCCTCACGATGCCTCGCCATCACATCCTTGTCCCAACGTACGGCAGGTCCCGTCTGTGCATCAACAGGAGAAAGTTCCCTCACCTTATGGCACGTCTCATCAATAAGCGGAAGAAGCACATCGAAAGGCAAACCGCTCTCCTTCAGAATCTCAGCTGCAAGTGCATAGCAATGATTCACAAAATTACAGGCAAACACCGCCGAGAGATGGAGCTTGGAACGAAAAGGCGAAGACAACTGAAATACAAGCGAAGAAAGCTGATTGGAAAAGGTTTCCAATGCCGTCAGGGAATCTTCGTCAACTGCTTCAACAAAGAGCGGTATTTCCCTGAAATTCAACTCTCTATCTTTGGAAAACGTTTGTAGGGGATAAATCACACCATAATGTTTGCAATGGCCTTCAAAAACGTTCATAGGAACACTTCCAGCCGTATGAGCAAACAAACAATTCTCCCTACTCTTACATACTGATGCAATAATGGTTGGAAGAACATCGTCTTTCACAGATATTATGTAAATATCAGCATCGCGGCAAATATCTTCCACGACTGTAACAGGCTCACTATGAAGAATTTCGGCTAACGTAGCGGCGGAAGCAAGAGTCCGACTATATACTTGTACTACCTTGTCTCCAGCATCAACAATAGCCTTGCCCAAATGCGTAGCCACATTGCCGGCACCGACGAGAACAGCCTTTACCATCTCTCCTCGTGAACGTTACCCCACTTCAGGCGTTCTTCACTCTGCGGTTTCCGCTCATCGGCGGGATGGCCAAGTGCAATGACGCAAAGTACCTCCCATCCTTCGGGAATACCTAACAGATTGCGCACCACCGTGTCAGATGTCGTTCCATCGTCAAGTCCACGTCCATGTAACTGAACCCAACAAGAGCCAAGGCCAAGTTCCTCTGCCTGATATTGCATGGCAACAGCTGCGATGGAACAATCCTCAACCCAACAATCATTGCCCGACACATCACCGACAACAACAATCGCAATGGGAGCGTCACGCAAGAAATCACTGCCCGAAGTCTTTGCCAAGGCAAGGCTACGAATAGTCACTGCATTGCGGACAACGACAAACTGCCACGAACGACGACTCTTTGACGATGGCGACATTAGTGCTGCACGCAACACACATCGCACATCCCCATCGGAGACCGTCGTTTCTGTGAACTTACGGTGGCTTCGCCGTCGCTGGACTAAATCATAAAATCTTTTCATTTGCGTTTGCGCCGCTTACTTTTACCATCCTTCAAATAGAACTTGCGATAGAGTTTCCATCCTAAAATGGCCGCGTCAAGAACGCCGACACTGGTGCTCATCAAGCTCGACAGGCGCTTAGTGGGCGACGTAGAGGTAAGCATGTCAGGCTTTCGGAACAACTGACCCCACAATGTGCGCATCTGATTGTCGTCATTTCTGATACTACTTAGCAAGTCTTCCTTTCGCTGGCGAATATCGGCTAATGTCGCATAAGTCTGAACGTTTTTCTCCATATCACATTCCTCCTTTCTCATTCCACACTATCCGCCACTTACAACAGCATACTGGCAAGGAAACGAACCAAAGGACGCTCTATCCAGCGTTTCCTGAAAATGACGACCAAAATGAGCAGCAGCAAATAGAACGCGGCAACAATAGCGAAAGCCCACGCCACCCCAGTATAAGGTTGTAAGGCGTGAGCTAACGCAAATGACGCAAAGATGGCGCCCATGACAAGCAGCACTGACAACACAATTGTCATAGTGGCTACAGTGAGCAACCTAACCACCTTCTCTGCAACGTCAAGCTTGACATACTCCGTCTGCAAGCCCACATAATGACGAAGAGCCTCGACCAGTTGTCCTATTGTCTCAATGTTCTGATCCGTGGAAAACATCTTTGAATGCGGGGGCGGCTCTTATTTATTCAACAATGTCAGTTGCCGCCTCTTTGATGTCGTCAACCAGATCGTCAACCTCCTTACGGCTCAGCTTGATATTATGCTTCTTGCAAAAATCGTCAACGGCATCGCTGATGCGAGTGCGAGTGTCTGTGCCCTTCTCCGGGGCGACAAGCAAACCGAGGGCGGCACCGGCAATAGCTCCGCCGATGAATGCGCCAAAATAACCTAATGTTTTCATTTTTCTTTTCTTTTTTTATTTATAAAACATTTTTCAGCAGCAAATTTACAAAAACTTTTGTATTTCCGGCGAAAAAACAACAGTTTTTTTTCGTTATAAACGTGTATTAGTTTGATTTAACAAACTTTATGGGCTATTTTCATCGCTATTTAGAAGATATTTTGTAATTTCGCCACAGATTTCTAAAATCGACGACTTGAATAAATATTAAGTTTAATCATAACATTGAAAGAAAATGAAAAAAAGTGTTATTTTATGTGCAGGCCTGTGCGTGGCTTTAGCACTTACAGGTTGCAAGGGAAGTGAAAGTGCTTACAAGAAAGCATACGAGAAGGCAAAGGCTCAGGAGGCTACCAACACGGTGGTCACGCCGACTACAACCGACACTCCTGTTGTTACCCCCGTCATTGAGCAGCCTGTTACACAAACCGTTGTTCAGGACAACTCCGACAACACACCCGTTCGCACGGAGAATGTCAATGTGGTGAACGGCGCAGGCCTTAAGGCGTTTAGCGTTGTCGTGGGCTCCTATTCACTCAAGTCGAATGCAGAGGCTACCCAGCAAGTACTTAAGAATGCCGGCTACAACTCGCAGATTGTCTATAACTCATCTACAGGGACATACCGCGTCATTGCCGACACCTTCGACAGCAAGGCTGATGCCGCACGTCTGCGCGACCAGCTCAGCTCGAAATATGCTGGTGCATGGCTCCTGACCAAATAACCGTAAGTGGCAAGAATCGTATCTGTTGACTACGGTCAAAAACGAACAGGAATAGCAGTCACCGACCCATTGCAGCTGATTGCCAATGGATTGGTGACTGTTTCTACTTCTGAGTTGTTCACCTTCCTTTCCGACTACGTCGGCCAGGAGGAGGTAGAGCGTATCGTCATCGGGGAACCCCGCCAAGCCAACGGCCTGCCAAGCGAGAATATGGCACGTGCCCAACAGTTTGTGAACCGATGGCGCAAAGCCACCCCCCACATCCCTATAGAGTTCTACGACGAGCGCTTCACCTCTGTATTAGCACATCGCGCGATGATTGACGCAGGTCTCGGCAAAAAGCGACGGCAAGACAAGAAACTGGTTGACGAGATTAGTGCCACCATCATCCTGCAAAGCTACATGGAGGCACGAAAAAGCAGGGAGTTAAGACGTTAAGATGTTTTTATTTTTCAATTCTCATAAAAATGATTCTACCTATATATATATATGGTCAACCGATATTACGAAAGACATCGGAAGACATAAATCAAAATTATCCAGAACTTGAGCAGCTCATTGCCAATATGTATGAGACCCTTGCGGCAAGTGAGGGCATCGGGTTGGCTGCTCCACAGATAGGAAAAGCCATCCGCGTGGTCATTATCGACCTCGACCCGCTTAGCGAGGACTTTCCTGAATACAAGGATTTCAAGAAAACCTATATCAACCCGCACATTATCGAACGCGACGAGACATCTGACCCCGAAACGCTGGAAGAGGGTTGTCTGTCGCTACCAGGCATACATGAGAAGGTAACGCGCCCTACACGCATTCACGTGAGATATCTCGACGACCAGTTCCAGCAGCATGACGAATGGGTTGAGGGCTATCTGGCCCGTGTGATGCAACATGAATTCGACCACCTTGATGCCACCATGTTCATCGACCGTATCTCGCCCCTGCGCAAGCAGCTCATCAAAAATAAGCTGAAAGCCCTCACGCTCGGCAAATATCGTTGCGGCTACCGCACAAAACCAGTGAGATAGTAATGGCAAGGCTACTGCTTATACTCATTACCTTTCATCTGTCATTTGTCACGTCCTCGGCTCAGTTCAAGACCGACCGTCTGATAATCACCGGGCGCAATGCACTCTACTACGAGGACTATGTGCTCTCTATCCAGTATTTCAATCAAGCCATCAATGCCAAGCCCTATCTCTATGAGCCTTGGTTCTACCGGGGAGTAGCAAAGTTCTATCTCGACGATTTCATGGGAGCCGAGAGCGATGTCACCGAGGCCATCAAGCTCAACCCGTATATCAACAACATGTATGAGCTGCGCGGGGTGTGCCGCATTCGCCAGCAGAAATTCGCCGATGCTATCGTCGATTACAACCACACGCTAAAGCTCGACCCCTACAACCAAGGAAACTGGTATAATCGTATCCTTTGTCGTATCGAGCTGAAAGACTATGAGCAGGCACTATGCGAGCTCGACACCATGATTATGAAATGGAAGAAGTTTCCCGATGCCTATTCCCTTAAAGCTGAGATCTACCTGCAACAGAAAGACACGCTCGAGGCTGACAAATGGCTTGATAAAGCCCTTGAGCTGAATCCATATAACGGCGACGCGTGGACGGCACGCGCCATGATTGCCCTCACACGCAAGAAATGGAAAGACGCCGACTCCTACCTGAGCAAGGCCATCCACCTGAAGCCACAAACTGTGCCCAACTACGTCAACCGTGCCATAGTGCGTATCAACACCAATAACCTGCGCGGTGCCATGGCCGACTACGACATGGCCATACAGCTCGACCCTGACAATTTCCTCGCACACTATAACCGCGGACTTCTGCGCGTACAGATTGGCGATGACAACCGCGCCATCGACGATTTCGACTTCATCATCAGCAACGAGCCTGACAACCTTATGGCCATCTACAACCGCGCCCTGCTACACGATAAGACCGGCAATCCGCGAGCTGCCATCAGCGACTATTCAAAACTCATAGAAGCCTTCCCGAACTTTTGGGCGGGATTGGCCGCGCGTGCCCGATGCTACAGGCAGCTCGGTATGACGGCAAAAGCCGAACTCGACGAGTTTCGCATTTTCAAGGCACAGATGGACAAGCACATCGGCGTGCAGCCAAGATGGACAAAAAGTAAAATAAAACAGCTACGCAAGCGGAGCGAAATCGACTTCAGCAAATACGACCAAATCGTTGTAGAAGACGAAGAGAAACCCGTTCACGAATTCAAATACAAGAGCGAATACCGCGGACGCATCCAACACCGACAGGTCGAAGACTCTTTCATGCCCATGTACGCCCTATCGCATAAGCAATACGACAACGGTGTGAAAACCTATCAAGCTTTTTCCGACGACATAGAGAGGTTCAACAGCATTTCTCCCGGTCTGCCTCCCGTCTATCTTAATTGCAATGTGGGAAACAGCCAAGCCTCTAATCATCAAAAGGCAGAGGGCGAATCTGGGATGATACTTGCTCAAATCGACTCGCTCACACGGCAAATAGAATCCGCCGCTCCCGCCAAGCTCCCCCCGTTGCTCATCAGGAGAGCCGTCAGCTATACTGCCGTCTATGACCTTGATGCCGCCATCGACGATCTTGTCATCTGCCAACAGCTCGACACCATCTCTGTGTTGCCTGTATGGCAGAAGGCTGTCTGTGAGGCCATACTCGCTACGACAGCCTCGCTTGCAGAAATCAAAAGTGAGAACAGCAGAAGTGAGTTACAGAAAGCATACGAGGATACCAATCAGGCCATTAGCAAATCGCCTGCCAATCCCTATCTCTACTACAACAGGGGCAACATCTATGCCCTTCAGGAGAACTATACACAAGCCATCTACGATTACACCAAAGCCATTGAGCTGAATCCTTCCATACCCGAGGCCTATTACAATCGTGGTCTCGCCCGCTTACGTGCCAACAACCGCAAAGAAGCCATTGAGGATCTGAGTACCGCAGGAGAGCTTGGGCTTTACAAGGCATACGCCATCATCAAACAATATGGAAAAAAATAAATTCCGTTTTAGTGGAATCAGACGTTTGAATTGTCTTATAATCGTAAATGAGGTAATTAATTAGTTTTTGTTGATTAAGTGAGTATGGGCCTTGGATGTAGTGATTACATTCAAGGTCTTTCCTTTCTTACTTTTCGAATTGCTTGGCGATGAAGGCATCGAGCTCAGCTCCTCGCAGACCGCGAGCAAGAATGGTGCCGTCACGAGCGACAACGATGGTATGGGGAATGGCCGAGACACCATATTGCCGGGCGACTGCATCATCCCATCCGCGCAACTCCGACACTTGCGGCCACGCGAAGCCAAGCTGGCTGACAGCCGCCTTCCAGTCGTCATATTCCTCGTCCAAGGATATTCCGATAATGCCCAGCCCTTTCTCCTTGTACGAATGATAGATATTGATCAGGTTGGGAGCCTCCTGTCGGCAAGGGCCACACCACGATGCCCAAAAGTCGATGACGGTGACATCGTTTCTGCCAATCTCCTCCATCAGCGAGAAAGCGTTGCGGTCGAGGTCGGGAACTTGTATGTCGGAAAATTTCTCCGCCGGCACCGCCTCCATGGCCGCCGGTTGCGGCAAGCCGGACGTTGGCAACTTCTCACGGCACGATGAGCAGGCTGCCATCAGCACGAACAATAGGAAAAAATGAATCTTTCTCATTTTTAGATAAGATATTGCGAGCTGATGCTCTGGTTGCCTATTACACGACGAATGGTCTCGGCAAACATGTCGGCCACGGAGAGCTGCTTCACCTTTGCACAACGCTGAGAATAGGGGATGGAATCGGTGAAGACAATTTCCTCAAGAGCCGACGCCTGCACGCGCTCGGAGGCAGGGCCACTCATGACGCAATGCGACGCACAGGCGCGGACGCTCTTGGCTCCGGCAGCCTTCATAATGTCGGCGGCCTTGGTGATGGTGCCTGCCGTATCGACCATGTCGTCGATAATCACGACATTCTTGCCGTTGACGTCACCGATAATCTGCATGCTCTCAATGACATTCGCACGGGCGCGGGTTTTGTTGCACAGCACGAGCGGACAACCGAGATACTTGGCGTATGCATTGGCGCGTTTCGAGCCGCCCACGTCGGGCGAGGCGATGACCAGGTCTTCAAGATGCTGGCTTTGCAAATAAGGCAGGATCACGCCCGAGGCGTAGAGGTGGTCAACGGGTACATCGAAGAAACCCTGTATCTGGTCGGCGTGTAAGTCCATTGTGATGACGCGGTTCACGCCGGCAGCACTCAGCAGGTCGGCTACCAGTTTCGCTCCGATGCTCACGCGAGGCTTGTCTTTCCTGTCCTGACGTGCCCAGCCGAAATAAGGAATAACGGCAATGATGTTGCGTGCCGATGCACGTTTGGCCGCATCGATCATGAGCAAGAGCTCCATGAGGTTGTCAGACTTTGGGAACGTGCTCTGCACAAGAAACACGTCGCGCCCGCGGATGGACTCTTCATATGACACCGCGAACTCGCCATCGGAGAACCGCGTGACCACAAGATTCCCTAACGGACACTGTAAACTACCGCAGATTTTCTCTGCAAGATACCTTGTGTTGGTACCAGAAAACACCAAAAAGGAGCTATATTCACTCATCGTTTTATATTATATATGTTGTAATTGTATATTGTCTCTTCAACACTACACTGCTCTCCTCTCTTTGCTCTCCTCTATCCGACGGCTTTTCTGAGCCGTTCGAAATGGGCCATGATGTTCTTGAAGTCAGCCTCGTTGTGGATGTCAAAACGGTTCCACAGGTCGCCACAGACAACCACGCCGCCAAAGCCGAGGTCTTTCGCCAGCTTCACATTGTCGATGCACATCCCGCCAAGCGCATAGACATGCTTGTCTATTAGGCCGCGCCGAGACGCATCCTCAAGCTCCCCAATCGTGAAATTCGACTTCTCATCCTTGAACTCTATGCAGTCAAAAATATTCTTCAGAAAGACGTATCTCGATTTTTTTCTCAGTTCCTTCAGCCGCCCGATGTCGCTGCACGAACAGCTGAACTTTCCCTTGTATCCCGCAGGCAATGGCGCGTCAGGGTCGTCAAGGTGAATGCCTGCAAGATTGTATTCGCTTTTAAGATAGAAATGCTCGTGAACCGTTATCCTTTTGTCGTATTCTTCCGGTAGCAAGGATAGGAGTCGTTCTACATATAGAGGAGAAGAGTTCGGCTTGTACAAGTGCAAGTTATCCAATCCCTCCTCGAAGAGCGAAGTGATGATTTTGTCTTCTTCCACAAAGAATGTGGACTTCGTCATTACTACGAGTTTCATTCGTCTGGAATCTTCTTTTATCAATCGCTCACACCCCGCAATACCATTGCAAAAGTGATATTGCTTTCATGTAATTGCGATTTTCAAGTGCAAAAGTATCAATTTTCTTTGAAATATGCAATTATATCACGCATAAAAGTTAACTTTGCAAGCGAAAAAAATTTTAATAACGTTTTTTTAGTGAAAATGAAAACCGATATAGAAACCTTCGCGGAAATAGACCATCCCATGTACATTGTGGAGGAAAGCCGCCTGCGCCGCAACCTGGAGCAGATCAGCATGGTGGGAAGAGAGGCCGGAGTGGAAATCATACTCGCCTTCAAGGCATTCGCGCTATGGAAGACCTTTCCCATTTTCCGGGAGTACATCGGAGCCACAACGGCCAGCTCGCTCTTTGAGGCACGCATGGCCAAAGAGAAATTCGGAAGTCCGGCACACACCTACTCACCCGCCTATACCGACGACGAGATCAGACCGATTGCCGCGTGCTCCTCACACCTGACTTTCAACTCACTCACACAATACACGCGCCATCGGCAGCAAGCCAAGGCATCAAACCCTCGGGTGAGTCTCGGATTGCGAATAAACCCCGAGTACTCCGAAATAGAGACCCTCCTCTACAACCCCTGCGCCCCGGGAACCCGCTTCGGCATTACCGCCGATAAACTCCCCGCCACACTGCCAGAAGACATCGACGGCTTTCATTGCCATTGCCATTGCGAGAGCGGAGCCGACACGTTTGAGCGCACGCTCGCCCATATTGAGGAGAAGTTTGGACGCTGGCTCCCATCGCTCAAATGGATGAACTTTGGCGGCGGGCATCTCATGACGCGGAAAGACTACGACCGCCCACACCTTATTAATATATTAAAAGGCTTCCGGAGGCGGTATCCCAACCTGAAAGTCGTCCTTGAGCCCGGAAGCGCATTTGCCTGGCAGACAGGGCCGTTAGTCGCGCAGGTCGTCGATGTTGTCGAAGACCACGGCATCTGCACCGCCATACTCAACGTCAGCTTCACCTGCCACATGCCCGACTGTCTCGAGATGCCATATTGGCCTGAGGTAAGAGGCGCAAAGACCATACAGAATCCGCCCACGCCGGCACTCCCCCACCTCTACCGTCTCGGAGGCAACAGCTGTCTTTCGGGCGACTATATGGGCTGCTGGCAGTTCGACCACGAGCTGCGCGTCGGCGAGAACATCATCTTCGAGGACATGATACACTACACCACCGTCAAGACCAACATGTTCAACGGCATTGCCCACCCCGCCATAGCCCTCGTCCACGACGACGGCCAGCTCGAAATGCTCCGCCACTACACCTTCGACGACTACCTCAGCCGAATGGACTGAAGTTAACAAATAAGGTTTTTGCTTGTAAGCGCATGGCCTTTTGCTTACAAGCGCATAGTCTTTTGCTTATAAGCGCAAGGCCTTTTGCTTGTAAGCAAAAACTGCCGGAGCATAGCATCTGCACGGCAGAACCTCAGCTACAGTACTGCAGAGCCTTGGCTTTTGTACCGCAACACATTACCCTATCTGCCGATGCGAAATCAACCATGGGGAAAGTCGAAGACAAGGAGCCGACGCATCCAAGCATCGGAATAATCGTTTTTGGCACAGTATTTGCCCATGATACTATAAAAAGCTATGGAATTTATACATCTTTTGCTTTTCACGGGTGCTGTCGCTTTTGCCATTTACCTGCATCAGCGGGAAAAAAGCGGAACAACACCTGAGCCAGAACACCTTACTGACAACCAAAACTCAACGCAAATGAATATAGAAACCGAAAACCCCAAGGCCGGACAAGCTGACACCAGCCAGAACAGCCAGAACAGAAATTTTCACACGAAGGACTTCCTGCTTGAGACACTGACACGGATGAACATCGCCTACGAGATAGACAGCAACGACAACGACTACGTCAGTTTCTCGTGGCAGGGCGGACACTTCTGTGTAGATGCGTCAAACGACTGTCCGTTCATCGTAATCTGGTTTTTCCAATGGGACGAGTGGGAACTCTACGACATCGACACGCTCGCGCGGGTGAAACGCGTCATCAACGAGACCAACATCCAGTCGGCCCCAACGATAGTGTACTCCGTCAACGAGGCCGCAAGCACCTTCTCCGTGCACAGCAAGATACACGCGCTGTTCATCCCAGAGATACCCTACCCCGAGACTTACCTGCAAACGCTCCTCGGCGATTTCTTCAGGGTATGCCGCCACATGGAAACCGAGCTTGACAAATTAAAGAATCAGGAGGAAAGCCGATAGCACCTGCCGCCGGATACGAGGCGACACCTTATATATTATACACAATCGACTTTATCCTAATAGATTCTGATGTCGCTGATGACGAATGTGCCGACACTTTGATTGAGTCGGCTAACGAGCTGTGAGCGCATCATGGAAAGGTCCTGACGCAAGGCGGGATTGGTAATCTTCACGTGCAGGGTCTGGTTTTTGATATAGCGCTCTGCAGTGTAGCGTTCGACGGTCGTTCCTACGACGACGGGCCACGCGTCGATGAGGCGTTTCTGCTGCAACGGGGTCTCCAAACCCTGCTGACGAAGTACTTGCTGTATGAGCGTGTCGAGACGCTCGGCCTTTTTTCTAAACATCTTTATTAAGAGTTAAAGAAGTTTCAGAAGTTAAGGAGTTAAGACGATAGAGCCCCCTCCCAACCTCCCCCCGAAGGGGAGGTGTCTATTCTCTCTCCTCTTTGCTCTCCTCTCTCCCCTATCCGCTGTTTACACTTCCTTCCTTAACGGTGAAGAGACGATGGTCTGTAGCACACTGAGCCAGTATGCTGTCAAGATGCTGGCGGTTGGTGTCGGTGATGAAGATTTGTCCGAACTGTTGTGTGGCCACAAGCCTTACGATTTGTTCCACACGCCGCGCGTCGAGCTTGTCGAAGATGTCGTCGAGCAGAAGGAGCGGCTTGGTCGAGAGTGCCTTGCTCAGCAGCTCGTATTGAGCCAGCCGCAGGGCAAGGACATAGGTCTTGGTCTGTCCCTGGCTTCCCTCATGCCGGATGGGATAACCGTCGAGCCGCATGTCAAGATCGTCGCGATGGATACCGTGGAGGGAATAGCCCACGGCACGGTCTTTGGCTCGGTCGCGCCGGATGATGTCAAGCAACGGCCCGCGCTGACAGTGGGAGGTATAGGTGAGCGAAACTTGTTCGGCGACCGATGCTATCTGCTGATAGGTTTTCAGAAAGACGGGGTTGAGCTGGCTGACAAACTCCTCGCGGCAGGCAAAGACTTGCTGGCCGTGGCGGGCCATCTCCGTCTCCCATATCTCAAGAAGCTGCGTGTCGGGCTCCTCATCTTGCCGCAGCAGGGCATTGCGCTGTTGAAGGGCTTTGTTATAGGCTATGAGATGTTCAATATAGGGGGAATTGTACTGGGCAATAACCACATCCATGAAACGCCGTCGCTCCTCGCTTCCTCCAGTAATAAGCGTATGGTCGGTTGGCGTGATGAAGACGAGAGGAATAAGCCCGATGTGCTGGGCCAGTCGCTGATAGGCTTTCTGGTTGCGCTTAAAGACTTTTCTCTGACCACGTTTCATGCCGCAGTATATCTGCTCAACCTGCGCGTCATCGTCGGAACTGTAATAACCTTCAAGCACAAAAAAGTCCTGACCATGCATGAGCACTTGCGCGTCTATCGGGTTGAACGCGCTGCGACAGAACGAGAGATAATAGACCGCATCGAGCAGATTGGTCTTTCCCATGCCGTTGCCCCCGATAAAACAGTTCAGCTTCGGCGAGAGCTCAAGTGTCACTTCGCGCAAGTTGCGATAGTTCAGTGCTGATAACTTTTGAAGTTTCATTGGGCAAAGTTACGAAAAAACGAGGGAAAAGCCAAATTTATTTGAGCTTTTCCGAGTACGGAGTAAGTTCGGCGAAGCCAAAGTTACGAAAAGTCTGAAAAAAACTGAAAAAACTACGAAATAAATTTCACTATATGGGAGAATTTCTGTAATTTTGCACCGCTTTTAATAAGTGATAAGTGAAAAGTGATAAGTAATAAGACGAATCAAAAACAAAATTATTAAGATAATGGCAAAAAAGAATCAAATGGAAAGCATCGAGAAAAACGATGCGCTTACCAAATCAGAGGCTTTCTTCGTTGAGAACAAGAAGGCCATCCTCATTGCGGTTGTTGCACTTCTGGTCATCATCGCAGGTTTCTTCCTTTACAAGACATTCGTTTCCACGCCCCGTGAGAACAAGGCATCGACCGAGCTTGGAAAAGGTCAGGAACTGTTCAACATGGAACAATTCGAGAAAGCGCTCAACGGCGACAGCATCACATACGCAGGCTTCGTAAAGATTGCTTCCGACTATAGCGGCACGAAGGCCGGAAATCTGGCTAACCTCTATGCCGGACTCTGCTATGCTAACCTGAACAAGTGGGCTGAGGCACAGAAATACCTCGATGCCTACTCACCTGCCGACGATGCGCTCGTCAGCCCCGCTGCCGTTGCCGCACTTGGTAACGCGTATGCCCACAACAAAGATTTCGACAAGGCCGTCAGCTCGCTGAAGAAGGCTGCCAGCATGGCCGACAAGGAAGCTGCCGAGGGAATAAACAACAGCATCTCGCCCGTGTTCCTGCTTCAGGCTGCCCAGTTGTTGGAGAACCAGGGAAAGAAAGAAGAGGCTCTTAATTTGTATAAAGACATCAAGTCGAAATATGTCAACGCCCCTGTCGTAATCAATTCTGAAATCGACAAATATATCGAACGAATATCTCAATAAATGGCCACGTCACTGCATAACCTCTCGCAATACGACCTCGCCAAAGTTCCCGATGCCAGCAACATGTGCTTCGGCATTGTTGTGTCGGAATGGAATTCGGAAATCACGGGGGCAATGCTCAATGGAGCCGTCAGCACCCTTGAGCGCCATGGAGCCATCAGCGAGAACATACATGTGAAGACTGTCCCAGGAAGCTTCGAGCTCGTGTATGGTGCCCACCAGATGGTGTTGCGCGGAGGCTACGACGCTATCATCATTCTGGGAAGCGTCATCCGAGGCGAGACACCCCACTTCGACTACATCTGTCAGGGTGTGAGCTATGGTATCGCCCGCCTGAATACGATTAGCGAGATTCCCGTTGTCTTCGGCCTGCTGACTACCGACACGCTTGAACAGGCTAAGGAACGCAGCGGAGGTAGCTGTGGCAACAAAGGCGACGAATGCGCAGTGGTAGCCATCAAAATGGCAAAATTCTAATCCTCGATAATCTCATCATCCAGGGCGATATCGTCCGTGTCGTCGCCCGTCTGGCTGTTCATCTTGGCGATGTTCACCGCACCCATTCTCGACACCGTCATGGAAAGCGGGACAAACTCGTCGCTCATCAAGTCGGGCGAGCCTATGCTGACAGAAAACACGACATTATCCCCCTCAGCCTTGACATAGACTATCGCCTGCAAGACACTCGCATCCAGGAAGCCCTTGTCCACGTATGAGGAAAAGTCTTTCTTCGTAAACACCCGACGGAAAAACTCACTTCCATCCTTTCTGACAATACGCACCAGAACGCTATTGTCGTAATACTTCGTTCCAGTGCCATCGTCTATGGCAGGCATCGACTCGTCAGCAGTGCGGTGCACATCCACAGTATAGCTGCTGCCCACCCACTCGGCCACAGTCGTGTTTGTCGACTCCTCCATCTTTACAGGAGACCTACTGGCAGTATCTGCCTGCGCGGCTACCTCATGCTTTTTGATGATAATATCCGTTGTAGATTCTTTTTTATCTTTGCATGAGCAACATAGTCCGGCTGCAATCAGTGCCACAACGAAAAAACGATACGTTGACATTTTCATTCCTCATTCATTTCTTATAGCGAGTCGCCGAAATCTGCGCGGAACTTCCGTGCCAATCGCTCTTGCCAGTCACCAATTGGACGCAACCGTCCGAAGAAGAAGCGTAGCACACTCGGCTCCTCGTAGAAGTCAAGACCTCCTATCAACTCACGGTTCTCATAGAGCCATGTCACGCGGTCGATACAATACTTAATCTGCGAAAGCGTGAACACACGACGCGGACATGCCAATCGCAATAACTCCAGCTCGGCATAGCGCTCCGTGCCGTCGGGATCGCGCTGCTCAGAGAGCGTTCCTCGCTCCATGCCACGAATACCACCCGCGATATAAAGCGCGGCACCGAGTGCTCCTGCCGGATACTGGTTGTGAGGAATATGCGGGATAATCTCCGATGCGTTCAGGTGGCAGCCCAGTCCGCCGGCAGGCTTGATGACGGGCACACCGGCCTTGTCGAGCTCGTTCACCATATATTCAATGAAAATGGGACCCTGGTTGATATACTCCATGTCGAGACTTTCGAGCAGACCTACGGCCGCGGCCTCCATCGAGCGCACCTCCATGCCGCCATAAGTGAGAAATCCCTCGAACAGCGGCACAAACGACTTCATCTGCAGATACAGGTCCTCGTTGTTCGTAATGATGCAGCCACCACGCGAGAAGCCCAGCTTGCGCGCACTCCAATAGACGATGTCGCACGACTCGGCCAGCAGGTGATAGATGCGCTTCGGATCCATATCCTTGTATTTCGGGTCGCGTGTCTTGATGAAATAAACATTATCCTGCAACAGCGACGCGTCGAGCACGGAGAGCACACCATATTCCTTGCAGATTTTCGCCACCTCGAGCATGTTATCCATCGCCACGGGCTGGCCGCCGATGAGGTTTGTACCCGCCTCGATGCGCACGAACGCCACATTCTTCGCCCCGGCCTTTTCAATCTCCTTGCGCAGACGGTCAAGGTCGAAGTTACCCTTGAACGGCTCATCGTTCTGCGGCTCCAGACCCTTCTCTGTCACCAGCTCCACCACCGATCCGCCCAGGCGGGTGATGTGCGCCTTTGTTGTGGTGAAGTGGAAGTTCATCAGCGTCACCATACCCGGACGCACAAACGTCTCTGCCAGAATATTCTCGCAGGCACGTCCCTGATGCGCAGGCAGGAAATATTTTGTTCCGAACACCTCCTCAATGGCTTTCACCAGACGGTTGCACGTCTCGCTGCCCGCATACGAGTCGTCGGCAATCAGCTGGCTCGCCACCTGATTGTCGTTCATCGCGTTCACGCCCGAGTCGGTAATCATATCAAGAAAAACATCCTTGTTCTGAAGCAGGAACGTATTGTTGCCCGCCTCCTCTATCTTCTTGAGCCGCTCCTCAACAGGAAGCAGAAACAGTTTCTGTACTACGCGCACCTTGTGCATCTCCAAGGGTACCTGCTCATTTTGATTGTAGAATTTTACTGTTGCCATAAAAATTTATTTACGATTTTACGATTTATAATTTACTATTTGCATATAAACAGCTGCAAAGGTAACAAATAATCAGCAAAACGGCAAATTTTCATAACACTTTATTATAATGTCAGTGGCTCAACAATATCACATTCCCGATACTGCCGACAATGTTTTGCATAAATTAACGGTTCAGGCAGCGGAAATGTTAAATAGTTCCGCATAGATTTACCCGCGTTTTAGAAGCAGGAAATGCCATTTTCCCTCCCTTTCACTCCCCCTTCACTCCTCTTTCACTTCCCTTTTTATGCGAAACATATATGTTTCACCTTCCAAAAGACGGTCTTTCGGACTGCCAAAGACGGTCTTTCATGCCCCGAAACATATATGTATCGGGAGTGAGAGATATATGTTTCGCAAAACGAAAATTGCACACTTGCCTCTCATCCCTCACCTCTCACCTCTATTTACTGGCCTTGCCAACTGCACACGCATACGTGAAGAATTTACGACCGGCGAAAGAAATTTTGAAAATAAGCCAGTATTCATGTTAAAACGAAAGTCGAAGACGTTAAATAGTCTTAATTGTCGGGATAGTTTTCATGCCCTTTAAACTGTAATCGGTAACTTTGTGGCGTTTAGTGTTTAGCGTTTAGTATGAAGGACGAATCTGTGTTGCTAAGTGTTGTCGTGCCGGTCTTCAATATGGCCGACACGCTCGACACATGTCTTGAGAGCATCGTCGGCCAAGACTGCCCGGGCATGGAAATCGTTGTGGTAGATGACGGATCGACCGACGGCTCGGCGGCAAAATGCGACGACTGGAGCCGTCGCGGAAGGCTACGAGGGGATGAACTCCGCTCGGGATGGCCGCGTATCAAGGTCGTACACAAGGCAAACGGCGGACTGAGCGATGCCCGCAACGCCGGCATCGAGATGGCTAAAGGCGACTACATCACCTTTGCCGATGCCGACGACTTTGTGGCCGCAGGCACTTATTCGAGACTGATGAAAGAGTTAGACGCACATCCCGAGTACGACATTCTGGAATACCAGGTCCGCCTTTTCTACGGCAGCAAAAGGGAGAGCACCCTCGCGTTTGCCGATAAGACCTATACCTCCGGAACGGCCTATTGGATTGAGACCCGCGCCTACAAGCACGCATACGCCTGGAACAAAATCTATCGGCGAGAACTGTTCGGAATTGTCCGCTACCCTGTCGGAAAAGTATTCGAGGACGCCTATACCCTACCCCAGCTGCTTAAGCAGGCGCACACCATAGCCACCACAAGCACGGGCGAGTATTTCTACCGAGAGAACGGCGACGGCATCACCGCCACAGCTGGGGCGCGGGAATGGCGGATGCTGCTCGAGGCCCACCTCAACATGCTGAGGGAAATACCCTATGGCGAATACATGCAGGACTACTACCTTTTCGTCCTCAACATACAGCTTCAGATCTGCAAGCTGACTAAGGAGAAACCACGCCTGCCGAACCACAAGATTGTCCACCCGCTTTGCATAAAACCACTTCGTCTGAAAATCAAAGCTGTCTTATTAAACTTATTGGGAATCAATAAGCTATGTAGAATTTTCACGTTTATCAATTTCTGACCGTTTCCATGCATACGCACCGCATACTCTTCGTCTGTCACGGCAATATCTGCCGCAGCCCGATGGCCGAGTTCGTTATGAGACATCTGGCTGACAAGGCCGGACTTTCCGACCATTACTATATTGAATCAGCCGCCACCTCCACCGAGGAAATCGGCAACCCCGTCTATCCGCCTGCACGAAGGAAACTGGCTGAGCATGGTGTCGTCTGCAAAGGCAAGACCGCCCGTCAGTTAAGAGCCGACGACTACGGGCGTTTTGACTTTCTCATTGGCATGGATGAATGGAACATCCGCAACATGCGGCGCATGTGCGGAGGTGATCCGGAAAGAAAAATCTGCAAACTCATGGATTTCACATCACGTCCTAGCGATGTGGCCGACCCTTGGTACACAGGCAATTTTGAAGCCACTTGGCGCGACGTACTCGAAGGATGCCAGGGGTTGCTGAGCCATCTCGAAGCCAAGGATTTCACTCCCTCGCAGGCTCCTCGATGATATTGAGCATCTTGATCGTGGCCTTGATGGCCGCCTCTGTCTGGTCGGCATCAAGCCCCCGAGTGCGAAGCGGTTTACCTGGAGTGTCCCACGTGATAATGGTCTGCACAAGGGCGTCGGTCCGGCCGCCGGGAGGAATGCTGACGGTATAGTTGGCCAGCCGGGGAAACGTGCGGTTAAGGTATTTCTTGTAAATATAGCGCAGAGCTTTGACAAACGCATCGTACTGGCCGTCTCCCGTCGCACCGGCCTCATATTGCTGTCCATTGATTTCCACCTTGATGTTCGCCCCGGGCTTCAAGCCATAGGAGGTGTTGACAACATAGCTGATGAGTTTCACGCGGTCGTCGGGAACCGAGTGCTTGAGCACGTCGGAGACAATGAAAGGCAAATCCTCCGGAGTGACAAGCTCCTTGCGGTCGCCCAGCTCGGTGATGCGCCGGGTTACTTTCTGTATCTGCTCCGGGGTGAGCTCAAGCCCCATCTCCTCAAGGTTATTGGCGATATTGGCCCGCCCAGAGTTCTTGCCAAGCGCATACTCGCGCCGTCGGCCAAAGCGCTCGGGCACGAGGGCATTCTGATAAAGGCCGGCTTTCGTGTCGCCGTCGGCGTGTACGCCAGCCACTTGCGTGAAGACGTTTTCGCCCACAATGGGCATATTGGGAGCAATGGCGATGCCACTATACCCTTCCACCAACCGGCTGACGGCCTCGAGTTGTGCCTCATTGATACTGGTGCAGGCGTTGAAGTGGTCTTTCAAAATGGCTTGCACACTGGCCAGCGGAGCGTTTCCGCACCGTTCGCCAAGGCCGTTGACGGTGACGTGAAGCCCCTGACAACCGGCAAGCACGGCGGCAAGCGAATTGCTCACGGCCATGTCGTAGTCGTTATGGGCATGGAAATCGAAATGAAGCGCGGGATAACGCTTGCGCATCTTCCGCAGATACTCAATGCATTGCAGTGGATTCATGATGCCCAGCGTGTCGGGCAGCATATAGCGCACAATCGTTGTCCGGCAAAGCGCATCCATCAACTGATAGACATACTCCGGAGAGTCTTTCATTCCGTTCGACCAGTCTTCGAGATAGATGTTTATACCCATACCTTTACTCCGAGCATAATCGATAACGCGAAAGATGTCGCGGATATGTTCTTCAGGCGTTTTCTTCAGCTGTTCCCTGCAATGTCTGAGCGAGCCCTTGGTCAAGAGATTGATAACCTTTCCGCCGCAATCGTGTATCCAATCGACGCTCCTATCGCCATCAACGAAGCCGAGTACCTCCACCCTGTCGAGCTTGCCGATGCTCTCGGCATAACGACAGATGGCAGAAACGGCTTTTCGCTCGCCCTCGGAGATACCCGCTGAAGCCACCTCGATACGATCGACGTTCACCTCGCCCAGCAGCTTCCGGGCAATGACAAGCTTCTCGTGTGGCAAAAACGACACGCCGCTGGTCTGCTCGCCGTCACGCAGCGTGCAATCCATGATTTCTATGAACGGGCTTTCTACTCTCATTCTTTTACCCTTCTCTCCCATGACTCGGTCTTGTCCTTGGCAGCCACAAGGAAATCGATATCGTCGAGACCGTTCATCAGGCAATGCTTCTTATAACCATTGATGTCGAAATGCTCGCTTCTACCTGTCTTTTTGTTGGTGACGGTTTGCTCCGGAAGATTTACCTCAACGAGGGTCTGGTGATCTTCTGCAATAGAGGCGAAAAGCTCTTGCAGGAAATCCTCACTCACGACAACGGGCAAGACAAAGTTGTTCAACTCGTTTTGCTTGTGAATGTCGGCGAAGAACGAGCTAATAACCACCCGAAAGCCATAGCCGGCTATGGCCCATGCGGCGTGTTCGCGGCTCGATCCACTGCCGAAGTTCTTGCCTGCCACAAGGATTACTCCCGAGTACGTGGGGTCGTTGAGCACGAAGTCTTCCTTTGGCGATCCGTCGGCGTTGTAGCGCCAGTCACGGAAGAGATTGTCGCCCATGCCGCGCTTGTCGGTGGCCTTGAGGAAACGAGCAGGGATAATCTGGTCGGTGTCCACATTCTCAAGCGGAAGGGGGACACAGGTGGAGGTGATGATATTGAATTTCTGTTTCATAGCAGTTCTCTTGGGTCAGTGATTTTGCCTGTCACGGCAGCAGCGGCAGCCGTCAAGGGTGAGCAGAGAATGGTGCGTGAGCCTGGACCCTGTCGGCCTTCAAAGTTGCGGTTGCTCGTGGAAAGGCATAGCTTGCCCGCCGGCACCTTGTCGTCGTTCATAGCCAGACATGCTGAGCATCCGGGCTGGCGTATCTCAAAGCCTGATGCTTCCAATATCTTGTCTAAACCTTCCTCGCGTATCTTCCTTTCGACCGCCCATGAGCCGGGCACGAGCCAAGCCACCACGTCGTCAGCTTTCCTTCGCCCTTTCACTATTTCGGCGAAAGCGCGGAAATCCTCGATGCGACCATTGGTACAGGCACCCAGAAAGACATAATCGACAGGTGTTCCCAAAAGCGACTGCCCGACTTGGAAACGCATATATTTTAATGCTTTCTTGAAATTAGCATCACCATCATGTGGAATGCTCTCTGTAATGCCGATGCCCATCCCGGGATTAGTACCATAGGTGATGCGTGGCTCTATGTCGGCGGCATTGAACGAAAGCTCTTTGTCGAATACGGCATCGTCGCCACTCTTCAAGGTTTTCCAGTAGGCCACGGCTTTATCCCAATCCTCACCTTTCGGGGCATATTCCTTGCCTTTCAGGTAGTCGAAGGTTGTCTCATCGGGAGCTACAAAGCCACCACGCGCGCCCATCTCTATAGAGAGGTTGCAGAGGGTGAGTCTTCCTTCCATTGACAATGCCCGAACCGCCTCGCCAGCATATTCCACGAAATAGCCCGTTGCACCGCTTGTGGTCAGTTGCGACATCAGATAGAGAGCAACATCTTTTGCCGTAACGCCCTTTCCGAGTAATCCATCTATGCTGATTCTCATCGACTTAGGCTTTTGCTGCAAGACGCATTGCGAGGCCATGACCATCTCCACCTCCGATGTTCCGATGCCGAAAGCCACTGCCCCTACAGCACCATGAGTAGAAGTATGTGAGTCACCGCAGACAATGGTCATGCCCGGCAGGGAAAGCCCTTTCTCCGGTCCTACAACATGGATGATGCCATTGTCTTTGCTGTTCATGCCAAAATGGTTGAGGCCGAAGTCGTGTGCGTTGCGTGCGAGCGTTTCGACCTGCTGACGCGACACGGGGTCTTCGATGGGCTTGTCCTGATCGTGCGTGGGTGTATTGTGGTCTGGCATACAATAGATCTGCTCCGGACGGAAACACCTCAATCCCCGTTCTCGCATTCCGGCGAAAGCCTGGGGAGAGGTCACCTCGTGGCAATAAAGCCGGTCGATGTAAAGCTGTGTGGGTCCGTCCTTGACGATCTGAACGACATGTCGGTCCCAGATCTTATCAAAAAGCGTGCTGCTCATTTCTTATCTTCTGAATTTGTTGATACAATCAATATAGGCTTCCACCGATGCGGTGACGATGTCGGTATTGGCTCCGAAGCCATAGTACATCTGCCCGTCGTATTCTACCTGCATGTGAACTTTTCCCACATCGTCCGAGCCTTTCGAGATGGCCTGAATGGTAAATTCCTTGAGTGTCATCTGTTTCATGATGATTTTCTTCAGTGCCTTGATAGCCGCATCGACAGGTCCGTTACCCGTAGAAGCCGCCTCGAACTTTTGTCCGCTGATGTCAAGGCCAATGCTGGCCACACTCTTCACGCCCATGCCGGTTGTCACTTGCAGGAAGTCAAGTTTTACGGCATGCGCGTCGGCCGTATCGGCACCGGCAAGCATCAGGATGTCAGCATCGCCCACCTCTTTCTTCTGGTCGGCCAGCCGAAGGAATTTCTCGTATATCTTATCAAGCTTTTCTTCGCTTACCTCTACGCCGTTCACGTTCAGACGATATTTCAGTGCAGCACGTCCGCTACGGGCGGTAAGCACGATGCTGTTGTCGTCAAGCCCAATGTCCTTCGGGTCGATAATTTCATAGGTCTGTACATTCTTCAGCACCCCGTCCTGATGGATTCCACTCGAGTGCGCGAACGCATTACGCCCCACGATGGCCTTATTGGGTTGTACGGGCATGTTCATCAGCGACGAGACCATACGTGAGATGGGATAGATTTTTGTGGTGTTAATATTCGTGTCGATGCCGAGGTGCTTGTGGCACTTCAGAATCATGGCAATCTCTTCGAGCGATGTGTTACCAGCACGCTCGCCAATGCCGTTAATGGTCACCTCCACCTGTCGCGCACCGTTCACCACACCTGAGAACGTGTTGGCGGTAGCCATGCCAAGGTCGTTATGGCAATGGGTGGAGATGACGGCTTTGTCGATACCTTCCACGTGCTCCACAAGATATTTGATTTTATCTCCATATTCATGCGGCAGGCAATAGCCGGTCGTGTCGGGAATGTTAACCACAGTCGCCCCAGCTTTGATAACGGCTTCGATGACTCGCGCAAGATACTCATTGTCTGTACGACCCGCATCCTCGGCGTAGAACTCAACATCCTCCACGTATTTTTTCGCGTATTTCACAGCGGCCACAGCGCGCTCTATGATCTCCTCGCGCGTGGAGTTAAACTTGTATTTGATGTGCGAGTCGCTTGTGCCTATGCCTGTGTGTATGCGTTTACGTTTGGCATATTTCAAGGCTTCAAAAGCAACGTCGATATCTTTCTGCACGGCACGTGTCAAGGCACAGATGACTGGCCACGTCACCGCCTTTGATATCTCTATCACCGAATTAAAATCACCCGGCGAACTGATGGGAAATCCTGCCTCTATCACATCCACGCCTAACTGCTCCAATTGCTTGGCAACTTGGATTTTCTCTACCGTGTTCAACTGGCAACCCGGCACCTGCTCGCCATCGCGAAGCGTCGTGTCGAAAATGTAAAGTCTGTCGCTCATCTTCTATTTCCTGTCTTAATTTTATTAAAAAAGCCCTTCACACTGCCAAGAGTGGGAAAGGTTAACGCCTGCAAAATTACAAATAATCTCCCAACCGAACAAACTTTTCCTGTTTTTTTACGTAAATAACTCAGCTAAATCGATGTCTTTCTTATCCATTATGCGCGGTTTTCCGGCATTTCCAAATATTGTCTGTCAAAGACATGTCATTCAATCAAAAGACAAACTGGATCATAGCATAGAGCTGGGCTGCGAGAAGATAGAGCAGGAACAGGGGCGCGGCCTTTGCCACGCTGCCGACAGCAGCCTGCACGGCTTGCAGTGTACTGGTGTATGCACCTGTGAGGTAGCCTGCGACGAGGGCACAGACCGAAAGAACTGCGCTGAGTATGACGACGGCCCCGCCTATAAGGGTACCAAGACGAATATGCCCGGATGGGGTGAGCAGAAATCCTCCTTCAAAAATTCCCCATGCGAGGAGGAGTAGCATTAGGAGCAATATGCCCAGTCCCTTCCAACCTCCTCCCACAGGACGAGAATCTGCCAGTTTGCTTCCCCTGACCAGTCCTATAGTCGCGCTGAGACTGACAAGGACAGGCAGCAATGGAACGATATGGGATGCGAGAAGATTGCGCAAAGCCCAGCGCAGACCCTCGCCGCTGAGTAGAGAATGAAGCTGTAGCTGCGGATAGAGTGCCGACAGCACCCACGACAGCGGCACGAGCAACAGCTGCAAGGCCAGGAGCAGAAGGACAAAGCCACCTTCAACCTCCCTCCATCGGGGGAGGCCTTTAGAATTAGTTTTCATCGGGCAAAAGGTTGTCGAGGTCGATGATGTGAAGCTGCAAGGCTCTGACCACAAGCCGCGTAGCATTGATACGGCTGCGGTCGGCTGAGTCGGGAAAAAGTTTCTGTATGAGGTCGTTCTGTCTTTTCTCCAGGCTCTTCACCCCGAACGGCATTCCGCGCAGACTGGTAATCTGGTCTTTGGTATAGCCGAGGGCGAGGTGGCGCAGCAGCCGTTCATCGTACTCGTCAATCTCGTAATCGACCAACGATTCCTGTCGGGCTGTCTGTGACGACACGCTTTGTTTGAACCGCTCAACGATTTTCTCAAGTATTGGCTCATTAAAAACCATCTGCTTGCCATAAAGCACACTGGTCACATCGGCACGTGTAAGCAACTCGCCCGTTTTCAGGATAATGCCGTCGCAACCGGCATCGAGCACATCGACCCACAACTTCTCGTTAAGAATCTCGCCCGTGAAGATAAGCACTTTTATTTCGGGATGGCTCTCTTTCGTATATCGGCAGATTTCCACACCGACCATAGTTGAGCCTCCAAGTCCGAGGTCGAGCAGCACAAGGTCGGGTTTCTGCTGCTTGAGCAAACGCCAATAGGTCTGCTCATCCTCGGCGGTCCCGATAATTTCAGCTTCGGGAATCTCGTTGCGGAGTATGCCTTCTGTTCCTTTCAGCTCAAGAGGAACGTCTTCTACAATGATAACTTTAAACTTTTCCATATTGCATTTGTTAAGATGATTTCAATGACAGTTTTCCCGTCGTCGCCTACGACGGTCTGTATGCCGCAACGGCGGGCGCCTGTGACTTCACCTGCCTCGCGCACAATCTGCCGACAGAGCAGAAAGTCGGAGTCAATCGTAGATGGGGAAAAGAGTTCTGCTGCCTGATACGGAGTGAGCGTAAGCGTAGGCAGAGATATGATGATGGTGGAGTATTCTAACCTCTTATCTTCCACATTTTCTCTCTCACCTCTCAAAACTCCCCCCTTCTTCCTCAATATCTCAAACAGGTAAAGGAGCAAATCTGTATCCACCCTTGTGACAGGCTTCACCTGCATCATGGCCTGTGTGCTCAGCATGGCATAGAGATCTTTATAGTAATCCACAAGCTGTATAACCTGGGCGGCATTGGTCGATGCATCTTTTTCTAACAAGGCTTTGATACGGGCAGGATAGAACATGGTCTCGTGCTTCAGTGCGGAGAGACAATTGTCGAGCACGCTGTTGGACACATGCAGACGGGCATCCTCATATTCAATTCTCCGCAACTCATCTTCCGCAAGCTCCACATCCATGTCGTGCGCCTTCTCTGCCTCCGTGCTTCGCCGCAAAGCCTTTCCAATATCGGTGAGAAGTGTCTCCATCTCGGGGTGGCGGGCGACACTGTTGCCAGATGTCAGCGCCGCGACCTGACTCAGTTTCTCCTCTGAGGAAAGGGGGCTCAGCAGCACTGCTCCGGCCTTTCTGACCAGCTCTGCACTACGGCGACGGCGCAGCACATGGCGATAATAGAGCAGATAATAGACAGGGAAGATGAGCAACAGAAGAAGTGCAAGCAGTGTGACCGCGATTTTCTTGTTGAGCTCGGTTTTCTGCATGTTGGCGATGTATGTGGCCAACGACCCGTCGGTACTTTTCTCCCGGAAAAGCTGCGTATAAACCTTGTTGTTATAATGGTATAGCGGCCAGTCGTGAAGCGCCAGCGCGGCGACGGCCACCTCATTGCGCAAAGAGAGAATGATGTCGTAGTTCATGTCGAGGCTGTCGCGGAACCATTGCAGCTCGGCGGCCTGCTCGGGTTGCTCGCCAATTTTTGCCATCACATTCTGCCTATGCGGATAATGCAAATGGAAGATGCGATTGATGGTTGAGATACAACTGTCGCCATAATATATCGCGTCGGCATACCGCCCGTCCAAATTGCATGTATAGACACTGTCGAGCCATATATCGGCAGTACGGAAATCGGAATTCGTGGTACTTCCCCTTGCCCCTCCCTGAAGGGGAAGCATACCCGTCAGTGCCACCAGCGCAGTCAGCATCAATGCCCGCAATCGGCCAAGCGGCAGCCGGAAATAGAACCTGCTGCCTTTTCCTTCCGCGCTTTCCGCACCGATGTCGGCAACGGCAAATAGCCGGCTGGTCTTTTTATATTTCTCTATGATGCCCTTGCAATTGGCCAGCCCAAACCCATGATGCGCACTCTCGCGCGGCAAATCGACAATGGGCTTGTTCTCAAAGACGTGCCGCAAATCGTCCTCACTCATTCCAACACCCGTGTCGGCTATCGATACCTCAACATAGTCGGTGCCCCGCTCCGCACGAATGGTCACCTTGCCGCCAGCCGGCGTAAACTTCCGTGCATTGTCGGCCATGGTGTTAATCATGAAAAGGGTAAGTGTCTTGTCAGCCTTCACCACCTCGTCCGTCGGAGCGACCTCCAGCCCGATACCTGCCATCTGGAAGCCTGTTCGCCCTTTCGACACAATATCAAACAGCCACTGCAATGGAAAACTCTCAATACGCAGACTAAATTCTCCCCGCCGCATCTGAATCCACTGCGTAAGCGTGTCGTTATATTCCATTATCTTCTCTGCAAGCTCAACGACATATCCCAGATATGAGGGATGGGTCGTGAGAGAAGACGCGGCGTGCTTCATTCGGTCGATGAGCGGCGTAATCGTATTCACTAACGACACCTTTGCCCGCTGTTCCAGCGCCAATCGTTTATTGTCCACAAGATGCTGCCGGGCGATGGCCGTAGCCTCGCTGAGTTGCTCTATACGCTCCGTCTTGCGTTCCATTCGCTGCTGTTCCCGCTGCTGCCACTCGGCAAGGGGGCGTGCTAGCTCGTCGATGGAATAGTTGCGACCACTTCGCCGACGTAGGAAATCGAGCAACAGCAACAATAAGAGTATCAGCCCGATAAGCACTCCCACGGCAATAATCATCGCGTTCACATTACGGACAGCCTCGGTGCTCTGCTCAGCAAGTGCCTCAAGGTGACGATCCTGCCGGGTCGTCTCCTGCATGTCGAGGTAGATATTGCGGTTGATGTCGCTGTTCGGCTTGTCGCCAATAGCCGAATAGGCCAGCGACAACTGCTCCCGTATCGATGCCACCAGGTCGGGAGCCTGGTTGATGGCTGTGTCGGCCTGCAAGGCCTCCTGCAAATAACCCAACGCGGCATCATACTCTTTTATCTGCCAGTAACAGGCGGCCAAGGTTCTACACGATCCTGCCCGCTGATACACATCGCCATACGCACTGAACAAGTCGAGCGACCGCTGTGCCAGGTTTCCGGCAAGAAGGCTGTCGGGCACACCTTCGGTGTTCAGCATCCTCACCGCACGGGGATTGTCGGCTATTATCCATGAGGCATTGCCTATGATCAGCTCACTCAAGGCCTGTAAAGAGTTGGCTTCCCAATATACCGCACCAGTAGCGACAGCCAAATCGTAGCATCTCACCAGTTCGTCAAATTCTCTTTGGCTGATTGTCTTCGGATTGGCATCGGTCAGAATACCGCCCGAGCCTACCATGTAGCAATAGGCCATCCACTGCGCCGTGTCCGCCTGCAGATAGCCATAGGTGTCGATGTCGGCAAGAGCCTCGCGCGACTGGTCGCCCAAGCCCACATAATAAAAATAGGTGGAAGCCACTATCGCATACTCACTTCTCGCATATGCGAGCCTCAGCCGCTCACGCTCCGTCAAGACCTCGTATTCCTCCTCTATGCGTGTCAGCCTGTCCTCAGCACGTTGCTTATAGAAGTAGAAATCCTTGTTGGCCGACTCGCGCTGACACAGGCGCATCAGCTGAACATCGCTAATCAGCCGTTCTATCTCGTTGTCCGTGCCTTGCTGAGCCTTATGCAGCAGCTCGCGGGCACCCGCATAGTCCATGTGGGCGATACATACAAAGGCAAGGTTGTTCAACGCTTCGGCGCGATCGCCCCCCTGTTCGTATGCACGCTCCGCATACAGACGGGCACTATCCAAGTTGCGATAGTGCCACCAATAGGCCCTGTCGTTCAGTGCGCATTGCTGCTTGCTGACTCCCTCTCCATGAGGCGAGCAACAGAAGAGCGCGCCACAGCACACCGCAACTCCGGCAAGCAGCTTCAATTCATAATGCATAGTTCACGATGCAGCAATACTTCTCTCCTCGTTCTTCACTTGATTACATATTTGTCGCCTGTCTGGCGTATCAGCTCACGGGCAAAACTCTTCGGAAATCCCGGACGGGTCACACGTGCGCCAAGTCCGGTCTCGGTGCGTGTGAACACACCGTTCTCCTCGGGTTTTACAATCATGTCATTATACTTCACTATCAGATAAGTTGCCAGCCGTTTCCACCGTTCGAGCATCGCGGCGGCCACCTCGTTGCTATAGCCGTTCAGATAGGTCAACGCCGCCGCCTTGTCGGTCTCATACAACGCCAGCGCACGGGCCTCCGCTTCCGGCTGTCGGGCGAAATAGCTCTGCTCAAGACTGTCGCGCACCGCCTCCAACGAGGGGAACATCTGCCTGTAGCGCGGATAGACCATGTTGCTTACCCAGTTGCATACCCAGAAAGCATTTTTATCGGAGAAAGTCACGGCATCGGCCCCAGGGGTGTTGTAGCACTCCGGCTGCACGGTGTTGCCACAGTAGATGGGTGTATAGGCCACCATGTTGCCGTCGTCGTTACCGAACCACAGCACGCCGCCAATCTCACGGGGCAGCCAGGCTCGCATCTGACTGACATAGGTGAACGCGGTCTGCTGTGTCGATGTGGGCCGCTCGTTAAAACATTTCCGTCCGTCCACCTCATACGACAGTGGCGTGGGACGATACGGCATTTCCCAGATGCCGCCGCCTATCGAGGTTGAGTCGAGTGCCAGGGGCGTGCCCTCGTAGTGGTCGCGCATGGCCGTCATCACATCGTGAACGCTCAATTTCCTTTCGGGAACTATCCAGAGCGGCATGTCCTCGGCATCCTCATCCTTGCCGAGTGCCCAAGGCAGATAGCGGTCGAACCCTTTTTGGTAGCGGTTGAAGAACGCCCACACGCGGGCATCGCAATAGCGGCGACCGCTGAAGTCGGGAAACGCATAGGTCATCTTCCATGAGAAATCCTCGTCTTTACCTTCATACCAGCCTTTCGAACGGGCAAACTTCACGACGTCCTTTGCATAGCGCACATTCTCCTTGTCTTTCATGTCGAACCGTCCGATGCGGCTCTGGTTGGCATGTCCGCAGATGGCATTGTCGGGAATGCGCATGGCCACCCATACCACACCCTTCGAGCCGGGACCCTTGCCCATCATCTCCATGATCCATGCCTCTCTCGGGTCGCAGATGGTGAACGTCTCGCCCTCGCTGTTATAGCCATAGCGCTCGGTGAGCGAGGTCATCACGTCGATGGCCTCGCGGGCCGTGCGCGACCTCTGCAGGGCTATGTAGATGAGCGATCCGTAGTCGAGTAACCCGGAAGGGTCAACCATCTCCTCGCGTCCGCCGTAGGTCGTCTCGCCGATGGTCACCTGCCACTCATTGATGTTGCCTATGACATTATAAGTATGCTCCACCTCGGGCAGCTCTCCATGAAAGACTCCGGTGTCCCAGTCGTACACCTTGCGCATCTCTCCCTTCCGGTGTATCCCCGCTGGGTAGTGGCACAGACCGATAAACATGCCGTAGTCGTCGGCGTTATACGAGCAGATGACCGACCCGTCGGCCGAAGCCTTGCTGCCCACAATGAAATTCGTACAAGCCACAGACACGCCACTGACAGACACTGCCGCGAGAACTAAACACAATAACCGTTTTTTCATTTCACATTATTTATTATTATAGAGTAGTCACCAATAGATTTTGACCGTGCAAAAATAATAAAAAAAAAAGTAACCGCCAATGAAACTCTGAGAATTATATAAAATAAGTTGTAGTGCTCCATAATCCAACAGCTTACCTCTCATAATCTGAAAGACCGTCTTTCAAAAAGTAATATAATATATATTACCGGGTAATAGTATATATATTACTGAGTAAAATAATATATATTAC
>JAFRZC010000237.1 GCA_017442765.1 Prevotella sp.
CCATAAGTACGAAAAAAGCGTGAGAGTCTGTACTTGGTTACTCGTCCCGCTAATCTTGGCTCTCGCATTGCCCTTTCCTCGTTGAACGAGCAACACCAGAAGCCCACGCCGAATATGTATATACCTGACCTAACCCTTATATATAATAAGGTATAGGGGTATAAAAACATACCCACTGAGCATCTACCGTTGCCTTGCTCTTTGACGAGGTTTGAACTTGCGAGATTCAGATTAGCCAAAGACAAGACGCTTTGTAAACGCCTTTCCATAAATATGCATCCCTGCCCTTCACCATTGTCCGAAGACGCCAGTTCTCGGCATGAACGCTACAAAAGTAGTGATTATTTTTGAAATAACAAAATTTTTAGCATGTTTTTTTGAACGCTCGGGTAAATTAATCGAATCAGCCGACTTATTTAATCGTTTGAACCGAGTAAAACGATTAATTTACCCGAGTGCCATTTTGGGACCATTAATTTGTATCGGAAGCAGAGGTTCGGGATGAACCACAGTGTTTCCATTGGCGAAACGGGATTTGTATCATTTGCAGTTAAACGCGAGCACTTTGCGTTCCTCGAGCCAGCCTTCCAGATGGTCGTCGATATGAACAGGACCCACACCGGCAGGCGTGCCCGTATAGAGCAGGTCGCCCGTCTTCAGGGTGAAAAACTGCGAGATATAGGCGATGATTTCATCCACCGTGTAGAGCATGTCCGAGGTGCATCCCTCCTGCACCGTCTGGCCATTGATGTCGAGGTGGAAGTGGATGCGCTGGATATCGAGGAACTTCTCCTTGGGCACCCATTCGCCGATGGCGGCAGAGCCGTCAAAACCCTTACAGATAGTCCAGGGCTGGCCTGCCTCCGAGGCCTTCCGCTGCAGGTCGCGGGCTGTGAAGTCGATGCCGATGGTCACAGCGTCGTAGTAGCGGTGGGCGAAACGCACGGGGATGTTCTTCCCCAACCGGCAGATACGCACCACCACTTCTGTCTCGTAGTCGATACGGCCCAGATGGTCGGGGATAAAGAAGGGCTTGCCCTGATTCAGAATCGCCGAGTCGGCCTTGGTGAATATCACAGGCTCATCAGGACGTTTCACAGTCCCGTGCAGCTCTTGGTTGTGGGCGGCATAGTTCATGCCGATTGCAAATATCTTCATGTTCTTTGGTAGATCACTATTTGGTTACCATCATAATTATCGCTTTGCATCACGACGGCGTTGGCAGGAATCTGAGGGGCTCGGGTGCCGCCGCTGACGGTCATCACAGTGTTCGTCTCTACACGGATCTCGTCCCATAGTCCTTGCACTAAGAAGGAACGCAGCGTCTGGGCGCCACCCTCCACGATGAGCGATTGGATATGATGGGCGTGCAGACTCTTGATGTTCAGCGGATGGGCATGGTCGATCACGAGGCGCTTGGGACTGTTTCCCTTCCAGTCGCGCACGGTCAGCTGGGGATGGTCGCGCTCCTCAGTGACACGTCCCACGAGGATGGCGTCGGCTTCAGCGCGCAACTTATGACTGAGCATCTTCGTAAAGCCATTCGAAATCTGCACGGGCTGGAAATTGTCGTCGATGAAACCGTTGGCTGTCTGTGCCCATTTCAGGATGATATACGGGCGCTGCTCACGATGGTAGGTAAAGAAACAGCGGTTCAGCGCCTGACATTCGGCTTCGAGCACCCCCACCGTCACATCGATGCCGGCCTCCTGCAACTTCCTGATGCCACGTCCCTGCACCTCGGCGAAGGCATCGACACAACCCACCACCACGCGCTTTACACCTTTCTCCACGATCAGGTCGGCACAAGGGGGCGTCTTACCATAGTGCGAGCAGGGTTCGAGCGACACGTAAAGGGTAGCCTCCTTCAACAGC
>JAFRZC010000004.1 GCA_017442765.1 Prevotella sp.
CAGAAGTTCGACGAGGCATTGACGATATACGAGCAGGCTTTGGAGAAAGCCGATGCCGACGGAAGGCTGAAACTTCGTCAGGACATCATAGACTGCCATCTGGCTGTGGGGCACGATCATGAAGCCCGGCAAATGATGCTCACGCTGATGCAGGATGCGGCCAGTCAGGGCAACCGCTACGTGGAGGCTGAAACGAAGTTTGCTCTTGGCGAACAACTCTGTCAGGCTGGCGACAAGACGGCGGGCTATCCCTATATGCACGAGGCTGTCGGGCTGATGGGCCAGTGCAAGGACAGTGATGCGCCCTATACGCTGACATTCTACCATTACCGACTGATGAAGCGTGCCGCCGAGGACGAGGACTATCCCCGCGCCATTGCCGAGAGCAAACTGACGGAGCAAGTGTGGCGCACGCTCAGCGACACGGCTCGTGCCGAACGGCTGTTGCGCCCGGCGCTGGCCCTGCGAGCCTATTTCTATCTGAAGACTGACAGCACGGCGAAGGCCGACGAGACTTACCGCCAGTGGCAGCAGCATCTGCCGTGCAGCATCGTCGAAGAGTATCACATCAACTACTATCTCACCGAACGTGGACGCTATGCCGAAGCCCTCGACATCTACCGTCGCTATGAGGCCTACACTTTAGAAAAGAAAGGCTACTGGAGCATGGATGAGGAAGAGGCCAAGCTGAACATGGCCGACATCCATGCCCGCATGGGCGACTCCGCACAGGCGTTGCGACTGACGAAGGAGGCCTATGCCATCAACGACTCTATGCAGGTGCTATTGGCTGCGTCGAATGCGCAGGAACTGGAGGCCGTCTATCAGAATCAGGCAAAGACGGAGCAGATCAGCCGGCTCAGACTTTGGGTGGCGGTGCTGGCTGTCCTCCTCGCCGTGTTCATCGGCTTTGCACTGACACTTCGCATTCGTATCGTCCGCAAGCGCAAGGACAAGACGATTGCAGCCGTGGTGAGGGACATGGTTGAAAGTGAGAAACCAAAAGCCGAAGACGGAATGGCGGCACGTTTCTCCTCTTTTGATACTGCGGTTGACCAAGGTCGCCTCTACGCCAAGCCTGACGTGACCCGCGACGTGCTGGTTGAACTGATGGGCACAGACAGCACCACCTTTTCCCGCATCATCCGTGAGCAGTCGGGCTGCCAGAACCTTAACGACTATCTGAACCGTAAGCGTATCGCCCTGGCCTGCCAACTGATGCAGCAGCATCCCAACTGGACGGTCGAGACCATCGCCCAAGACTGCGGCTTCCAGACCGTGCGCACCTTCAACCGCGTGTTCAAGACCGCCACAGACATGACGCCCACGCAGTATCTCGACAGCCTCGAAAAGCCCGAAAACACAGGCGATTAGAAAAATTGTCCAATGCTTTCGTAAGAATTGTCCATAGCATCCGCCGACGAGCCATCCGCTCTTGGCGGATTTTTCGTATCTTTGCGTCCATAACTAAAAACAGTAATTATGAACATCATTACAATCGTCATCATCGCACTTCTGGCAATTATTGCCGGTCTGGGCATTCTGCTCTACAAGACCGTCACCCGGCGCAACCAGACCGCTCTTGTCATGGCCGAGATTGTGCGCGACTTGGCCAAACAGAATGCCGAGCATACAGCACCGGCAGAGAAACCTAAAGAAAACGAAAATACAAAATCCATACAACAATGAAGAAAAACAATTTCTATGCGCTCCTGGCATCGGTGATGCTGGCAGCAATGGCAGGACTTATGACAGCCTGCACGTCAAATGACGACAACCCCACACCCAGCGACCCATCCGAGTCGGTTGTCAAAGAGAAGATTGTGGGCAAGTGGAAACTGTCTGAGGTTAACAATCGAGATCAAGTAACAAACGGGAGAATGATTTTGACCTACAATGAAAATGCAACGCTTGCGGTGTCTATCTCTTATTTCAATAAGGAAACGAATTCCTATATCTGGCGCAAC
>JAFRZC010000238.1 GCA_017442765.1 Prevotella sp.
ACGAGGGTGACCTCAGCACCACGGGCGGCACATTCCTCAGCCAGGGCGAATCCCATCTTGCCGCTGCTGTAGTTGCCGATGAAGCGTACCGGGTCGATTTTCTCGTAGGTGGGACCGGCGGTAATGAGAATGTGCTGGGAGGCAAGTGTGGAAAGACGCTGGCTGGGAGTGGGGGAGGTTGCGGGCGTGGCGGCTTGATGGTCGAAGAAACGGCTGAGCGCCTCGACGATGACATCAGGTTCCTCCATGCGTCCCTTGCCTTCCAAGCCACTGGCCAGGAAACCGCTCTGCGGCTCGATGATATGGTTGCCGTACTCCTGTAATGTGCGCAGATTGGCTTGCGTAGAGGGGTGGGCATACATGTCGAGGTCCATAGCCGGGGCGATGAACACGGGAGCCTTCATCGAGAGATAGGTGGTGATGAGCATGTTGTCGGCCACTCCATGGGCCATCTTTCCGATGGTGCTGGCCGTGGCTGGCGCTATGAGCATGGCATCGGCCCACAACCCGATGTCGACGTGCGAGTTCCAAGTGCCGTCACGTTGTGAGAAGAACTCGCTGATGACGGGCTTGTGGGTGAGGGCAGAGAGGGTGATGGGCGTGATAAACTCCTTACCAGCCGGTGTGATGACCACCTGTACCTCAGCTCCCTGTTTGATGAGGCCACGAATGATGAGACAGGCTTTATAGGCGGCAATGCTGCCCGTAATGCCCAGAACGATTTTCTTTCCTTTCAGCATTTATTTGTTGTTAAAGGCACGCAGGCGGATGCGGGTGAGCACCTGCTTGGTGTTGTTGGTGAAATCGCTGGAGAGCATCCAGCCATAGTAACCCGGGTCGCGGTTGAGCACGTCGGTCACCGCCCAGTTCTTGTATTTTCCGAAGTTGAACACCTCGTGCTTGCGAGGATGACCGTCCTTGTCGGTGAGCACGTTGCCTTGTGCGTCGACCATGTCTCTCCACACGATACGGCCTGCGAAGTCGACGTTGTCGTTGGTCTTCGAGAAAGCGGCCAGCTCGTTCATGTCGTTGTTGAGTTGGCGTTCGGGCTCTTCCTGGCGTCCGGGAGCATACATGTCGAGCTGTCCCATCAGCACGCGATAGGTGGCTTCGGTATCCTGGTCGGCACGGTGAGCCTCAAAGTCGTCCTCCATCTTACGGCCGCAGTAGAACTTGTAAGCGGCAGCCAGATTGCGACGCTCCATCTTGTGGTAGATGGTCTGGGCGTCGATGAGGCGGCACTTCGAGAAGTCGAAGTCGATGCCGGCACGCAGAAACTCCTCGGCGAGCATGGGGATGTCGAAGTGGTTGGAGTTGAAGCCGGCAAAATCGCAACCAGTGAATTTCTCGCTCAGCTTCGGGGCCAGCTCTTTGAATGAGGGCTGGTTCTTCACATCGTCGTTGCTGATGCCTGTCAGGGCAGTCACCTCTGCCGGGATGGACTTCTCGGGATTCACAAACAAGTTGGCACGTTCCTCGGTGCCATCGGTATTCACCTTGATATATGATATCTGAATGATACGGTCATTAACAAGGTCAAGCCCCGTTGTCTCGAGATCGAAGACAATCAGGGGCTTAGTAAGGTTGAGTTTCATAATGTTTCTACCAGATGATTTAGTCGTTCAGCAACATGGGCATGATGAGCATCAGCACATCCTCGTTCTCCGGCTGCTGACCGGGTACGATGATGCCGGCACGGCTGGGGTCGGCCAGTTCGATAATCACATCCTCGCTGTCGAGGTTGTTGAGAATGTCGGTCAGCGACGGGCCCTTGAAGCCGATGCTCATGGGCGAGCCGTTGTATTCGCAGGTGATTTCTTCCTTGGCGCTGGTGGCGAAGTCGATATCCTCTGACGAGAGTGTCAGCTTGCCAGGCTCCACGCGGAAGCGGATGAGCTGACTGCTGTCGCTGGCGAAGGGAAGCACACGGCGCAAGGTTCCGATGAGCGACTTACGGTCGATGGTAATCTGGTTGGGGTTGTCCTGCGGAATCACCGAGTTGTAGTTGGGGTAACGGCCCTCGATGAGACGGCATGTGATCACGCTGTCGGCAAACGAGACTTCGGCGTTGCGCTCGTCGAAACGAATGGTCACGTCGCCGCCGTCGCGCTGGAGCACGTTCTTCAGCAGCGTGGCAGGTTTCTTGGGCAGGATGAAGGCGGCGGGTACTTCGCTCTTCACCGTGTAGTTCTTGTTGCGCACCAGTTTGTGACCGTCGCTGGCCACGATAGCCAACGCATCGGGAGTAAGGTCGAAATAGATACCGTTCATCACGGGGCGCAGCTCGTCCTGGGCGGTAGCGAAGATAGAACGGTTGATGTTGTTGGCCAGCACATTGGCGTCGACAACGATACTGGTGGCATTGTCGGAGATGGCCTGCGGACGGGGATACTCGTCAGCGTTCTGACCTGTGAAATTATAGATACCATTCTGATAAATCACCTTGATGGTATAGGCCTCCATGTCGATATCGAGGGTGAGGGGCTGCTCCGGCAATTCCTTCACGGCATCGAGGATGGTACGGTTATGTACGGCAAAGCTGCCTTGTCCGTCCACATTATCGAGCACTATGGTGGTTTTCATCACGTTCTCGCTATCGGAGGCTGTGATGGTAAGCTGGTTGCCATCCACTTCGAAAAGGAAACAGTCGAGGATAGCCAAACTGTTCTTGTTGTTAAGGACCCTGGCAAGGGTTGCAAGTCGGCTGCTCAGGGCCGAACTGGATAATGTAAATCTCATGAGTATCTAATTTTTGTTGTTATGATGCATCATTGGTTAATTCGATACAAAATTACAAAAAAGCGTTGTGTAAAACAAAAAATCATGGAAAAAGTTTTTGTTTTTAGAACTATTTTAGTAATTTCGCAACTGAAAACAATCAACTCTAATAAAAAATACATATAATAAATGGATTTACAAGGTAAGATTATTGCCGTGCTGCCCGAGCGTAGTGGTGTTTCAGCACGTGGAGAGTGGAAAGCGGGTTCGTTTGTCATCGAGACACACGACAACTTCCCCAAAAAGATGGTGTTCGATGTCTTTGGTGCCGAACGTCTGGCTCAGTATGCCATCAAGGCTGGTGACGAGCTCATCGTCTCGTTCGACATCGATGCTCACGAGTATCAAGGACGCTGGTACAACAGCATTCGTGCCTGGAACATCCAGCGTGTTGACCCGGCTTCTGTCCAGGGTTATCCCGGAGCAAATGTCAACACTCCATTCCCGCCGCCTCCCGCAATGGGTAGTGCCGCTCCCGCCGCCTCTGCTCCTGCTGCCGCTCCTGCCGCTCCTGCTGCTGGTGCTACGGCCCCATTCCCTCCTGCTCAGGATAATGGTGGCAGTACCGACGACCTGCCTTTCTAAACGGGGATACGAAATAAAAGATAATGGGAAGCGAGTTGAGCCGCTTCCCATTTTTTTTCGTTTTGCTTTGTAGCTCTTCTGGCAAGTCGTTATGCCTCACCTCTTTGTGATTCGGGCCGTGTAGTCAAAGTGTTCACCAACAGCCACCACTTCCACAGCATATCCGTTTTTCTCTGCTTCCTTTCTCAAGGTCTCTGCATCGATGTAGAGCCAGTCGAAGGGCTCGCCAATCGTATCCTTATACTGCATCCTGTAGCTCAGCTCACCATAGTAGTGGCCTGTGTCGGGATAGTCGATGAGGCCGTTCTCGTCCTCGAAGACATAGCTGATGTCTGAAGAGTCGCAAAGCACCTGGCCTCCCGTCGCCAGTATCTTGTCGAGGTGGCGGAAGAACTCGGGCATGCGCTCCAAGGTGCCTACGATACCGATGCCGTTCATCAGCATCAGAATGGTATCGTATTTGCCACCTATCGTAAAGAAATCCTGTTCGACCACCTTCTTCACACCTCTCTGCCTCATGGTCTCAACCGACAGAGGGGAAATGTCGATGGCTGTCACGTCAACGCCCCGCCCTTGAAGGACGAGCGAGTGGCAGCCAGAGCCAGCTCCCACGTCGAGCGTCTTGCCCCTTGTCATGTCGAGAGCCTTCCTTTCTGTCTCCGGCATTTCCTCGTATGTGCGGAAAAGCGTTGCCAGAGGTATCTCGTCCTCCTCAAACATAGGGGAGAACACCCTGAGTCTGTCGGCCGTACCTGTCAGCTGGTAGTCGGCAATGGCTCGGCCCATCGGGTCGGCTTTCCTGTTCATTTGTGACATATCTCCTCCAGCTCGCCAGTTTCCGAGTCGGTGATGAAGCCGCGAACCACCACATCCTTCGGTACCAGCGGGTGAGTCTTGATGGTCTCTACGGTTTTGCGCACGGAAGTGGGCGTGTCTTTAAATCCTTCCAGCCATTGGTTCAAGTCGATGCCGCACTTGCGGATGATGTCTAGGGTATCGTCGTTCACGCCCCGGGCATTCATTTCCTGGTGGAAGTGGTCATAACTCATGTGACAGGCGCCACAATGGGAGTGGGCCACCACCATGATCTCGTCGACGCCCAGCTCGTAAATGGCCACGATGAGGCTCCGCATGGCCGAGTCGAACGGCGAGATGACCAAGCCTCCAGCGTTTTTGATAATCTTGGCATCGCCGTTCTTCAAACCGAGTGCCGCGGGGAGTAATTCGGTTAGTCGGGTGTCCATACATGAGAGCACGGCCAGACGTTTGTTGGGGTACTTGTCTGTCAGATATTTCTCATAACCCTTCTCGGCTACGAAAGTCTTGTTGTAAGCAATAATCTGGTCAATCATATTCATCTTGTCGCAATCTTTTAAGGTGTTCGAAATTTATTATATGCAAAGTTAAGAATTATCTGGAATGATGATTGTATTTGTACTCGTTTTTTATAATAGTTTATGAATGATGGTTGAAATTTTGCAAGTGGCCATGATAGGCTAGATACCGGCCGGAATCTTCTCGTAGAAGACGCCACAAACCAGCGTCAGGTATTCAGGGATGAGTCCTTTCTTGCTCCATTTCATCTCTATTCCCAACAGGTCGTTGGCCGTCTTGCCGATGTCGAAGCCAAAAGCCTCTAGCGACGGGCGCACCTTTTCGGGATGTCGGCAGGGCTTCCCCTCTATTCTTGCGCAAGGCTCTCCGCCACAATAGGGACAAGTGCCTACGAATCCGAAGGCCATGCCGTCCAGCGCCTGCTCGGTTTCCAGCAATTCCTCGTTCAACGGGTCGATCACGGGCTTCATCAGGTCGTTGGCGGCCTCCAACGGAAGGCTGAGATTGTGGGGGATAATTTTCGCTCCGATGATGCGCACCCTCTTGAACTGATCGATGACCGAAAGCGGCTGGAAGTCGAATGGCGGACACCCATACCTGTGGCCATAGTTCTTGCATTCCCGGCAAAACTCGATGAAGTAGTCTGCCTTGCAAAACTCTTTGATATAGGTCCGGGCATCCACCTCAGCCACATATCTCTCAACCGTAAAAGTCAGATCATCTGCCATACTGTTCTCATCTTTGTTCACGGGCGGTTTCACGTTCCCGTTCTTGGCTTTTTACACCATTTGTTGACGGCAAAATTACTCATAATAATCCGTTTTTCTTGTGTAAACCCCTTAAAAACCATCAAAAACACATCAAAATAACACATCTTCACACTCGCTTTCCGTGATTTTGGCCACTATTTCGTATTTTTGTAGCAGAAAAGGCTGCCCAACCAGCTGTCCTGTGGTGAGAATCAAGTATTGAGAAGAAACACCAAAGAGTAGAAAAGTATCAAAGATGAAAGACCAGAATATATTGCCGATAGTCCTTGTCTACCTCGTCATCATCAACGTGGTGGCATTCCTCGTGTTCGGACTGGACAAGTGGCGGGCGCGACACTCGAAGTGGCGAATCTCTGAGGCTACACTCCTGGCGTTGGCGGTGGTGGGCGGAAGTGTGGGCGCGTGG
>JAFRZC010000239.1 GCA_017442765.1 Prevotella sp.
CCGTTCAACGTAGAATTATAAAGACCGCATGAAAGACGTCAGCATCATCATCCCCATCTACCACACCCGCTTCCGCCCCTTCGAGCAAGCCTCGCTCCACAACACCATCGAGAAACTCGGTCATCGGGACATCGTCATCCTGAAACCCGAAGGACTCGACACCCACGAGCTCGAGGAGCAGTATCCCATGGTGCGCACCGTCAGCGTGAGCAACCAGTGGCTCGGCACTCAGAACGGTATAGCGGGCTACAACGAGATGATGCTTTCCAAGCAATTCTACCAGCTCTTCGCCGACAGCCGCTACATCCTCATCTGTCACCTTGACGCATGGATTTTCCGCGATGAACTCGACCACTGGACCAGTCAGGGCTACGACATCGTGGCCGCACCATGGCTCGCACCGCGACTGCGGATGCCCTTCGCCCATACCCCGCCGAAGAACCGCGTCGGCAACGGCGGGCTCTGCCTGCGACGCGTCGAGGCCTGCATCAGCGCCTGCGACGCATATGCCGACACCATTGCCCGCTATCGCAGCCTCAGCGACCATCTGCACAACGAAGACGTGTTCTGGGCTGTCGAGCCAAAGGAGTTCCGATACCCCGACGTAAAGACCGCCGTAGCCTTCGCCATCGATGTGCAACCGCGACGCTGCTACAAGCTCAACGACTGCCGCCTGCCCATGGGCTGCCACGACTTCGACAAGAAAAGCCGCCGCCGCTTCTGGCAACAGTTCTTCCCCATCCCCGATTAGCAACAATCAGCTTTCACGACGCGAAAGTTTACCCCTCACAACCTGAAAGCTAAACTTTCACAAAGTAATATATATTATATTACTCGGTAATATATATTATTTTACCCAGTAATATATATACTTTTACTCGGTAATATATATTATATTACTTTATGAACGACGGTCTTTCGCACGACAGAAGGTTAGCTTTTGAGTTGCGAAAGCATAGAAATCGCCATTTTTCTTTTGTTCGGCGACCGATTTTCCGTACTTTTGCACCGTGAACATGGAAAAGGATAAGACCATGGAGAAGAAGTCAAGGAAAAACGCGATAGAAGTGCCCGAGGGTGTGAGTGAGGTGTTACTTCATGCCTGCTGTGCGCCGTGCTCGTCGGCCATCGTAGAGTGGATGCTTGCCAACGGCATCCGCCCCACCATCTATTATTATAACCCCAACATCTTCCCGCTTGAGGAATACGAGAAGCGGAAGAACGAGAGCAAGCGACATGCCGACAGCCTTGGTGTGCGCTGGATTGACGGTGACTACGAGCATGAGACATGGCTGGGCGGTGTCTGCGGACTGGAGCACGAGCCTGAGCGTGGCCGTCGCTGCGAGCAGTGTTTTCTGCTGCGGCTCAAGGCAGCGGCACAGAAGACTCGTGAACTGGGTCTCGAATGGTTTGCCACCACGCTGGCCTCGTCGCGATGGAAGAATCTGGAACAGGTGAACCGTGCGGGCGCGGCAGCCGCTAAAAGCGTGCCGGGTACTTGCTTCTGGGCACAAAACTGGCGCAAGGGCGGATTGCAGGAACGCCGCAACCAGCTCTTGCGCGAATATGGATTCTACAACCAGCTCTATTGTGGCTGCGAGTTCTCTATCAATTCCAGCAACCGTTCCACGGCTTCCTCCTCGGGAATGTTACGGGCCACGCACTCCTTGCCCCGATAGAGAGAAATCTTTCCGCGTGCCGCCCCGACATAGCCGTAGTCGGCATCGGCCATCTCGCCCGGACCGTTGACGATGCAGCCCATGATGCCTATCTTCACACCCACGAGATGACTTGTGGCGGCCTTGATGCGAGCGATGGTTTCCTGAAGGTTGTAGAGCGTGCGCCCGCAACCCGGACAGGAGATATACTCGGTTTTCGTAAACTTTACCCGTGCCGCCTGGAGTATGCCGTCGGCCAGCTCCTTCGTCGCATATGTTGCAGCTCTGCCGCGACCCCTTATCACCAGCTCTCGGGCCTTGCCGTCTATCAATAGTGCACCGGCGGCCATCGCTGCCTTCAGCTGCAGCTCCTCGTAGTCGCCGGCCTCGATGTCGAGGTACAGCGTGTCCCCTTCAATACGCGCCTCTTGCCGCAGCCGCGCACATTCCTCAGTCAGATTCACCAGTTTCCTCGCCACGGGTATCTCGCACTCCGGGTCTTCTGACAGACTCACGCGTATGGTGTCGCCGATGCCCTCGGTGAGCAGGGCACCGATGCCCACGGCACTTTTTATCCGGCCGTCCTCGCCCTCGCCGGCCTCGGTCACACCGAGGTGCAGCGGATAGTGCATGCCTGCCGCGTCCATCGTCGCAACGAGCAGGCGCACCGTCCGCACCATCACCACCGTATTCGAGGCTTTTATGGAAATGACAACATCATTGAACTGCTCACGCCGGCAGATACGCAGGAACTCCATACAGCTCTCGACGATTCCCTCGGGCGTGTCGCCATAGCGCGACATGATGCGGTCGCTGAGCGAGCCGTGGTTCACGCCGATACGGACGGCCGTGCCATGCTGACGGCAGATATTCAGGAACGGCACGAAGCGGTCTTCTATCTTCCGCAGCTCGGCCTGATACTCTGCCTCGGTATATTCCAGATGCTTGAATGTGCGGGCGGGATCGACGTAGTTGCCCGGGTTCACGCGCACCTTCTCCACATACTGCGCGGCCACGTCGGCCACACGGGGGTTGAAGTGCACGTCGGCCACGAGTGGTGTCATGATGCCTTCCTCGCGCAGCCTGTCGCGGATGTTCCTCATGTTCTCGGCCTCGCGCGTGCCCTGAGTGGTCAGGCGCACCAGCTCGCCTCCAGCCTCGACGATGCGCCTGGCCTGTGCCACACAAGCCTCAGTGTCGTTGGTGTCGGTCGTCGTCATCGACTGAACCCGGACGGGATTGTCACCCCCGATGCCTATGCCCCCCACACGGACGGCAATGGTTTTTCTCCTTTTATACCCCATATATCAGTTGGTTTTATAGTCGAAA
>JAFRZC010000240.1 GCA_017442765.1 Prevotella sp.
GGGAGCCGAGGCACCGGAGTTCGAGACAACCTTCATCATGAAGAAAAACGGCGAGGAGAAAGAGTTCACCCTCGACAACTATCCCGACTCCACATGGGAATACGTTGACCGCAAGACCCGTCAGACCAAAGTCGGCTATGTGCCGCCGATACACGATTTCTCTATTGAACTGCGGCCCGACGGCGACGACATCACCGACCAGATACTCGACGACAAGGGCTACACCTTCCTGCTCGTCGCACCCCACCTCGAACAGGCCGACGAGACCAACTTCGGCAGCATAGAGAAGATTTACGAGTATACCGTAGAGCACGACATCCCCTTCTACTGCCTCACCGCAAGCAACGACGAGGGCACAAGCCAATGGAGCGAGCGCACCGGTGCCGAATATCCGTTCTGCACAACCGACCCCACCACGCTCAAGACCATCATCCGCAGCAACCCCGGACTGCTGCTTGTCAAAGACGGCAAGGTCATCAACAAATGGAGCCACAACGCTCTGCCCGACGGACAACTGCCACAGGGCGCACTCGAGATCTCGGACCTGGGTAAGATGCCCGAAGACAAGGTTCCGGGAAAGATTCTGAAAATCGTGCTGTGGTTCGTGCTGCCCCTCTTCCTGCTCACACTGGCCGACCGCCTGTGGGCATGGACAAAATGGTTCAGAAGAAAAAAGAACATAACATCATATCAACTTATTAAACAACAAAACAAAAAAATGAGAAAAAAGATTGTGGCAGGCAACTGGAAAATGAACATGAACCTGCAAGAAGGTATCGCGCTCGCCAAAGAGCTCAACGAAACACTGACAAGCGAAAAGCCCAACTGCGACGTCGTCATCTGCACGCCGTTCATCCATCTGGCCAGCATCGCACAGTTTCTTAACCAAGACGTTATCGGACTCGGTGCCGAAAATTGCGCCGACAAGGAAAAGGGCGCCTACACAGGTGAGGTTTCGGCTGAGATGGTGAAGTCAACGGGGGCCGGATATGTCATTCTCGGCCACTCGGAGCGCCGCGAATACTATAAGGAGACTCCCGAAGTGCTCAAGGAAAAGGTGTTGCTCGCACTGAAGAACAACCTGAAGGTCATCTTCTGCATCGGCGAGTCGCTCGAAGAGCGCGAGGCAGGAAAGCAGAACGAGGTCTGCAAGGCCGAACTTGAAGGCAGTGTCTTCAACCTCACCGAAGAAGAGTTCAGCAACATCATCATCGCCTACGAGCCCATCTGGGCCATCGGAACAGGCAAGACCGCCACGGCTGAGCAGGCCGAGGAGATCCATGCCTACATCCGCAGCATCATCGCTGAGAAGTACGGCGAGGCTGTTGCCGACAACACCAGCATCCTCTATGGCGGCTCATGCAAAGCCAGCAATGCCCCCGAGCTCTTCGCCAAGCCCGATATCGACGGCGGACTCATCGGCGGAGCATCGCTCAAGGCTGCCGACTTCAAGGGTATCATCGACGCTTGGAAACAATAAAATGAAAACATCACATTACAAAACAACTAAAAAGGCAGTCCTGCTGACCGCGCTCTGCCTTTTTACCCTTTCTCCTTTGTTTGCCCAAGACGATGACGGAAAGAAAGAAGGAACCGTGACCGTCAATCAGAGTCAGGAAATCAACGATCTGGTCTTTGGCAAAGAGAAGAAACAGAGTCAGGCGGCACCTACAAAGAAGCCCGAGGAGAGGCAGACACCAAGTAAGAGTGTGAACGACGCGCCTTCCATCCCGGGTACACCAATGCCGAAGCCCTCCACCACGACTTCTGCCTCCCGGCCTACCCCCAACCCGTCAGTAAGTGAAGGGGAAACGGCAGGAACCGCCCATTCGTCGGGCATCGACTCGGGAAGAAAGGTCATGCGACGCGGGCGGAAGATGCAAGGCTACCGCGTACAGGTCTTTGCCGGCGGCAACAGGCGCGAAGACCGTGTGAAGGCACAGGAAACGGGTAAGCGCGTCAAAGCCGCTTTCCCCAACCAACCCGTCTATACACACTTCCACTCGCCACGATGGACCTGCCGCTTCGGCAACTTCCGTAAGTTTGAGACAGCCGAGCGCATTGTCAAGCAAGCGCGAAACGCCGGATTCCACCAGGCCTGCATCGTCAGCGAGAAGATTACCGTGCAAGACAGATGATAAAAGAAAACAAATGAATCCAGAAACAGAATATCGCGAGGGACTCGATCAACTCGCCGAACACTATAAAGACATCCTCACCCTGCTCGGCGAGAATCCTGAGCGCGAAGGACTACAGAAGACTCCCATGCGCGTGGCCAAAGCCATGCAGGTGCTCACACGCGGCTATACGCAAGACCCGCACAAGGTGCTCACCGACGCACTTTTTGCAGAGAAATACAACCAGATGGTCATTGTCAAGGACATTGATTTCTTCTCCATGTGCGAGCACCACATGATTCCCTTCTACGGCAAGGCACATGTGGCCTACATCCCCAACGGATACATCACCGGCCTCTCCAAGATTGCCCGCGTGGTCGATATCTTCAGTCACCGCCTGCAAGTGCAGGAGCGGCTCACACAGCAAATCAAGGACTGCATCCAACAGACACTTCGCCCGCTTGGCGTGATGGTGGTCATCGAGGCAAAGCACATGTGTATGCAGATGCGAGGAGTGGAGAAACAGAATGCCATCACCACCACCAGCGACTTCAGCGGTGCCTTCAACCAAGCCAAGACCCGCGAGGAATTCATGAACCTCCTGCGCGGAGAATCAAAAAGAATCTAATTTTTTCAACCTATTTGATAATTTTTAATAATTCAGGAAACAATGAAAACAATCAAACTTCACTCCGCCATGTTGCTCGGCATGTTTGCCGCAGCAACCTTCACGTCTTGTGTCGATGGCGACGACGACGGCCTCACAGCCACCATTCTCGAGACCGACGAGCAGAAAGCCAACGCGCTGAGCGCCATGGCCGGCATGTACAACGGCACGCTCTACTATTACGATTCGACAGCTGCGCAAAACACCGGCTCAACAGCTTTCATGTGGACCATCAACAGCAACGGCACCTTCCAGGCCAACAACTTCCCCGTAAGCATCCTTGCCAACTATACCAGCGACGTCCAGACGAAAGCCATCCTCAGCCAAGCCGGCTTTAAGAAAATTACCGGAAAGGTCGAGCCATACGCCGCCTTCTCCTCTTATTATCAGGCCAGCTTCCTTCCCGACAACACAGAAAACGAATGGACGGTGACGCTCGAGAATGGGGAAGAGCCGACGACACACACCGTCAGCCTCTCGCTCACGCAGAGCTATACCTACAACAGCACGTCTGTCTATTCGACCTTCGCTTTCGAGACCACAAACCGCACACTTCAGGGTACCATCCTCCTCGACAAGATGACCATAGACGGCACACTCTATGACTTGAAGTCCAATATCGCCATCAGCGGAATCAGATAAAGACGTCTATGTACAAATTCATCTCCTGGAATGTCAACGGGTTGCGGGCCTGTGTTGGAAAAGATTTCGAAAAGACTTTCAAGACACTCGATGCCGACTTCTTCTGCCTGCAAGAGACAAAAATGCAGGCCGGGCAGCTCGACCTGCAGTTCCCCGGCTACCGTTCCTACTGGAACTACGCCGACAAGAAAGGCTACTCCGGCACGGCCATCTACACCCGGCACGAGCCGCTCAGCGTCAGCTACGGCATGGGCATCGACGAGCACGACCACGAAGGCCGTGTCATCACCCTCGAGATGCCTGGGTTCTATCTCGTCAACGTCTATACGCCTAACTCACAAGACGAACTGCGACGGCTCGACTATCGCATGACGTGGGAAGACAACTTTCGCGCCTATCTGCTCAGCCTCGACGCACGGAAGCCCGTCATCGTCTGCGGTGACATGAACGTGGCACATGAGGAAATCGACCTGAAGAACCCGAAGACCAACCGACGCAATGCCGGATTCACCGACGAGGAGCGCCAGCAGTTCACCACGCTCCTCGACAGCGGATTCACCGACACCTTCCGCTCGCTCCATCCCGAGCAGGTCACCTACTCATGGTGGTCCTACCGCTTTCAGGCACGGCAGAAGAACGCAGGCTGGCGCATCGACTACTTCCTCGTCTCCAACCGGCTGAGAGAGCAGATAGCCGAAGCGACTATCCACACCGAGATTCTCGGCTCCGACCACTGCCCCGTGGAACTGATACTGAACCCACTCCAATCAGTTTGAAAACGACAGGGATAACCTGTCTCACGGCAACTGGCCGTCCGTCCTCCATTGCGGGTGTCCAGCAGCAGACCATGCGCAGTGCCCTCACCGCCTCGCGGTCCATACGGGGTGAGACCGGACGGATGACGGCCACATCACCCACCGACCCGTCAGCCTCAACGACATACGACAACACCACCTTACCCTCGCGATGCTGAAAAAAATCCTGCTCCGGATATTTGAGCGAGCGCGAGATGGCGGCGAAAAGTGCCTTTTCGCCGCCATTGAACTTTGGCATGGTAGCGGCGAACAGGCGCGCATCGTCTCTCTCAACGGAAGGCTGCGGAGGCTCTTTCTCGGCTATCCGCTCATTCCTCGCAAGCGCCTTCTGCCACTTTCGCATTTTCGAAGTGACAAAAAAACTGAAATGCTCCATACGCACCATCGACACACTGTTGTGCAGGTTATCGTGCTCCCTGAACCCAAGGTCGAACACCAGGAAGCTGTCGGCATAGCAGACATCGAGCGGCCAGCCATCTACGTCCACGCTGTCGGGCTCTTCGTCGATTACGGCACCGCTGGCTATCTGCGCGAGGAGCACGTCCCTGTTGTAAGGCTCCCGCGTCCGGCGCTCCTGTAAAATATCCCCTTTGCCGAGCAGCACGCCCCGGCGCAGGTCGTAGGTGAACAGATGGCTCACGTGGCGCGCCTTCTGACTCGACCGCGCCTCCGGACGACACGACACCGTGAGCTGAAACGCGATGTAGCGGTCTTTCTCATAGCCCATCAGCCGCAGCCCCAAATCGGCATGGCAATATTTGTCGTGGTCGGGCAGTTGCTCGAGCTGACCGTCAACAGGCTGACCGAAACGCGAGAGATAACCGCCGAGCGCCACGTCGAAATCCTCCGATCCGACCTCAAACAGTTTTTCCGTGATGTGCCGCTTGAGCTCGGCCACAGGAGCACGGCCCAGCTGTCGAGGCCATTCTACATCGACATTGATAATACTGAACTCATCGCCTGAGCGATAGAAGCAATGCCGCTTCACATAGTCAACCCGATAGTCGTCTGCCTGCGCGGCAACGCCCTCCACGGCCATCACCGTCAGCAGCGACGCAGCCAATCGCAGCAGGCTACAAGCCGCGCGTACACTCGCACTCTCCATCATCATAAGCCAAAAGCCTCTATCGTTAAACTTCAAAACAGGGTACTAAGTTAGCGATTTTTCCAAAAACGGCCAAATATCCACACATATTTTTTCGAACCTCCGCCCGTCATTCAACACGGAAAACAATCCGTCAAAAACCGGAAAACAAACTTTCACAATGCGAAAGACCGTCTTTCACAAAGTAATATAATATATATTACTCGGTAATAGTATATATATTACTCAGTAAAATAATATATATTACCCGGTAATAGTATATATATTACTTTGTGAAAGTTTAGCGTTTGATTGATAAAGGGCTGTCGGATGACCTGAGCATCAGCCCGACCGGCAAAAGGAGAAGAAAAAACCGAAGGGGTAACAGAATACATGTTTTTACTGAATACCAGTAATTTGTTGCTTTCTGTCACCCCTTCGGGGTTTGTGAAATGATGTCTGCTTAGCAGGGGTTTCGCTTCGCTACACCCCTGCCTGTGGTCTGTCACCCCTTCGGGGTGTTCCTATCCTGCACTGCATGATAAATCGCTTACGCTCGGCCAGCTGCAAACAAGGTTGAATGGCACTCACTTAATCGCGATTTTACATAAATCGCTCACGCTCGGCCAGCTGCAAACAAGGTTGCATGGCACTCACTTAATCGCGATTTTCTTTCCGTCTCTGATGTAGAGCGAACTGCCGTTCTGTCCTTCTGTCACTCGTCGGCCCTGCAAATCATAGACGGCGGTGGAACTTCCCTTCCGCGGGGAGGAGTTGAGGGCAGGTCGTATCCCCGTTGTGTTGTCCTCAAACAGGTAGCACGGCTTGGCATCGCCCACTGCATTGACGGGCAGGTAGGCCCGATGTGCCTGATTGACGAACGAGGCTCCGCCCTCTGCGCCCCAGTAGAAGCCGACAGAGCCGGGAGTCTTCTGGGCATCGAGCGACAGCATATAGTAGTAGGAGCCGCCGGAAGTGCGCTCGTCAACATCGCTGCCGCGCAACTGGTTGTCGGGATCCTCGTCGCCGCTCTGGTCAGTCACGGTGAACGTGAAGGTGCCTGCACCCGTAAGCGATTGCAGCACGACGCCTGTTCCGGCAGGGATGATCTCATTCGGTCCATACACATAACTTTCCTCAAGCCGGCCCTCTTCACTAATATAATAGGTATAGGCCTCGATGTCTCCAGGCACGATGAGGTTTTTCTCACCATAGTAGAGCGTGGCATAGCTGGTGTCGCCTATCTCCACGTCAATGGTCTCAGGCGTTTCTGTCACAACCTCTTTGTAGAGCACGACAGCCTTTTGGCCACCGGTGTAGCAGCGGAACATCTTGGCCGATGTGTTGTATTGCAGCGTGTAGCCGGTGTAAGAGGCATTGGTGATGGTTGTCGCTGTGATGGTCCACTGGGCATTGGCATCCGAAGCATCGGTTGCTTTGTTGAGTGCATTCGACTTGCTGGTGAGTGCAAAGTAGCCGTCGCCGTCGGTGATGGTCCATTTGCCTGAGGCGAGCTGTTCAAGGGTCAGCGGTATAATGCCGTTGGCATCGTTGGTAAGGTCTATCGTCGCGTTGTCGATGGCTACCGCACCGGGTGTGCCCTGCTTCGAGGTGAAGCCGTTGTAGGCCTGACCTGCGGTGGCACTCTCCTCATAGACGAGCAGGTAACGGCAACCGCTCTCGAGCTGATTGTTGCTGGTCACCTTCACATAGATGTTGTCGCCAGTGGGATTGACGGGCGTGCTTCCGCCTACGGTAACGGTCTGCGTGGTTACAGAGCTCTGGTTGCCGTCTTTCACTGCAATTGCCATGAAGGTGGTGGCGGCGGTAATCACGACGGGAGTTGTGTAGCGAGTGCTCTGCGTAGTCGGAGTGGTGCCGTCGGTGGTGTAGTAGATGGTAGCACCGTCGGTGGTAGTGGTCATGGTGACGGTGGAGGATTCTCCGGTGGCATCGGCTGTTGCAGTCAGCACAGGCGCGGCGACGTAGTTGACCACGCTACCGTCGTAGTTGTCATAATAGAAGGTCTCGTTGACGCGCGAGCCCCAGATGTATTGCTCCAGCCCGGGATAATCGACAAAGGGATTGCGGTTGCCCTGAGTTTTCTCAATGCCAGCCTGACGGGCAATCTCGATGTCGCTGACGGGGTCTTCGGCAGCCCAGCGCATCAGCATGTTGAAAGCCCAGTCGGAGAAAGGCTGGTAGGCTGTGGCATTGCTTTTGAACATGGGGCAGGTGTCTACCCAGCCAGTGACATAATTCTCGTAGCAGGTGATCATGTAGAAATAGATACGCGCGAAGTCGCCCTTCCACTCGTCGTTGGGTTCGAAGCAGTCGCCGCTGAATCCGCTGACGGTGCACTTGCCGACTTTCGAGTAGCCACCCTCGTCGCCTGCTTCGTAGAGAGCCGACTTAAAGGTGTCGCCGTTGTTCTCGCCAAAGGGCAGGTTGCCGCGGCGGTTGTTGACTAAAGCATCGGAGGGAACGACGTGGACGATGTCGCTGTACATGGGCTTCACCTTGCCGCCAAACCAGCTCTTGGGGAAGGAGTGCTCCTTGTTGCACATGCCTCCCTCATATTTATTGCTGCCGGTATTGATGGAAGTAAACTTCGAGATTTTGGAATAGCGGTCGCGAATGTATCCGTTGGTCATGCGGTCGGTGTTCTCATAGGCCTCCGTCAGCCCATCATAGCTTTCCACATCTTGCGACGTCACTTTGATAATGTTGCAAAGCGCGGTCTTCAGGGCCGCACCCTTCTTGTTGCTCGCACTCTTATAATACGTTTCTGTTCCGTTCGGTCCCTGCGCATAGACAGCGACCAGGCCCGTCAGCATCAGCATCAGTGCCCATTTGCGTTTGTTGCTTATCATGATTATAAAAATTTGTTTTGATTGTCAAGGGCTGCAAAGTTACACATTTCCCACAAACCAACAAAATTTTGGGGCGAAAAAAGAAGACACCCTCAACGGAAATCTTCTTGAGCATATCTGTCGCACTTGGGCAATTAGCAGGCCCGCTTGCTGCTCACTTAACCGCGATTCTACATAAATCGCTCACGCTCGGGCAACGCTGAGCAAGTTCCGACTTCTCTTACCTCGACACCATTTTCTTCCCATCTTTGATATAGACCGAATGGGCATACTGCCCTTCACTCATCCGCCGGCCTTGCAGGTCATAGACTCCCCCGGGCTCTCCCCCGAGGGGGAGTTGGAGGGAGGCTATTCCTGTTGTAGAGGAGAATTTTACATTTACAGTGATGTCGCTGGTGACATTCTTCACACAGAGCAGACCATTCGCGTCAATCTGGTCGGTGATGTCCTCCTCCCCTATCGTCACGCTTTCGATTTTATAGTCAGTACCGGGCACAACTCGTATGTTCAGGTCCATGCCCTGCCACAGGCGGACGACCATGCTGGTGGTGGCTTTTCGCGCAAGATATTCCACTGCCCCGCCCTCGCCCTCTATAGCGATGGTGGCGTTCACGTAGCTGTCGGTTTTCCGCAACTGGTATTTCACGAGCTTGGCATATTCGGCGGCATAGGCCAACTGATGGAAGCCCTTGGTGTTTTTCTCGTTCTGCCACCCACCCAGCAGGTCGAAAGGCAGGAAGCCCGGATCTTTCTTGTGGTGCTCCCACGCATAGTCAAGATTCTGCTGGATGGCCTCCAACCCGTCTCTGCCGCCTTTCCCCGAACGGCTGTCGGCAAAGTCCATGGCATCGGCCCACGCACGGACAAGCACATTGTTGAACCATACGTTGAAGCCGTTAGCCGTGCCATTGTCTTCAATCCTGTCGTATGTGGGGAATTGCCGATAAGTCACGTCGCCTATCTTCTGGTCTTTGGTGAATTTTGAGTACCCGCTTTGCGCAAAGGTGGTAATGTCTTTGAAAAGATCATAGTCGCCTGTAGCCTTGAACAGCTCAACACCTCCCGAGAGCCATGCGCCGAGATTATAAGTGAAAGCCGTTCCGCCCGGATTACCCAGCGGCAAGTGCATGCGGTAGCGTTTTCCGCCAACAGTCTCGTAGGCAATGCCCAGATTATCGACCGTCGCGCCTGCAGCCTTTGCCTTGTCGATTGCATCGCCAGCCACCCAGACGGCATCGTGGAACACGTTGCCCGACTTCAGCAGCACACGCTTCTGCCAGTCGTAGATCTTACGCGCCATCTCCAAATAGTACTCGCGTCTCAGGCGATACTCCCTCGTGCGCGCACCGTTCTGCTCTACCTTATACTGATAAATCTGCGGCGTAGTGGTTTTTGTCTTATAGATCTCCGACAGCCATACCAGCGGCTGGATGAACGGCCCGTTGGAGCAGGAGTGCTTCGAGGTGTAGCCTGGTCCCCAGGTGATGCCCCCCTCGTCGTTGCCGTTGGCATCGGGCACACAGTCCCAGCCGTCGATCACATAGATGGCCAGCGACTCCGCCTTGGTGAGATAAGTATAGTCGCCCGTAAGCTGGAAAGCGCGCACGAGCTCCCGGATAATCCACTCCTGGTCGTCATAGACATTCTCAATGCCCGACACATTGGTTGTTCCTTTCCCTCCTCGGTGCACACCATAAACCGTCCATTGGGTATTGTTGCGCGCGTATGAGGTCAGCGTGAACGTACCGCTATAATACTCAAGGTTGTTGTAGAGTTTCTTCAGCAGCGTCACATAGCGTGTACGGTGCTGCTGAGCCTCTTCCTCACTGAGCACGCCACCCAGCTCGTCGATGGCCTCGATAATCGAGCACACCGCCTCGAGCGCGGCCGTATAGGGCCACACGTCGGCAGTGCCTTCGCCCCGCTTGAGCGTCATGTTATAGATGTCGTACATCCGGAAGTCGCCATCACTGCCAGTGAAGCATTTTTCAATTGTCATGTCGGTCAATGCCATGGCACGCTCCAGATTTTGCTTGGCCTTCTGTTGCTGGGCAGTTAGTTCTTGTGCATTTGCTACAGCGACCACAGCCGCCAAGAGAAAGGAAAGAAACAATTTTCTCATATCACTAATCCGTTATTTGTGAAAAAACGGCTGAAACCTTCATGGTCTCAGCCGCCACTGAATCGTGGTCGGGATTACTGGACTCGAACCAGCGACCTCGCGCCCCCCAGACGTGTGCGCTACCAACTGCGCTAAATCCCGATCCGCTTGCATTAAGCGGGTGCAAAGTTACATACTTTGCCCGATATTTCCAAATTTCTCAGCATTTTTTTCATTAAAATATTTAAAAATGTGCTTATTTTCGGTTTATTCTGCTCATTTAATCGTACCTTTGGCAAACGCCGAAGGTACTTCCATTCGAGAATAAAAACAAAAAACGTTTTTTGTTTTGTATTCTGCTCATTTAATCGTACCTTTGCAAAACAGAAAAAGAAACCGCATGAAGATATGACATATCGCATAACCGCGCCAAGCGAGCTTCGGGCCGTGCCGGGCCTTCCGGCCTCGAAAAGCATCTCCAACCGCGCACTCATCATACAGGCTCTTTCCAAAGAAGGCATTATCATCAACAATCTCGCCGACTGCGACGACACGAACGTAATGGTCAGGGCACTTCGTGAGCTGCCCGAGACCATCGACATCGGTGCCGCCGGCACAGCCATGCGCTTTCTCACCGCCTTCCTTGCGGCGGGCGACGGTGCGCACACGCTCACGGGCACCGAGCGCATGAGGCACCGTCCCATAGCACCATTGGTCAATGCGCTGCGCATACTCGGCGCCGACATCGCCTATACCGGCAAAGAAGGGTATCCGCCCCTGCGCATCAGAGGAAGACGCCTTATCGGCGGACATCTTGAAATAGCCGGAGGCATCAGCTCGCAATACATCTCAGCCCTGCTGCTCATTGCGCCCACAATGGAAAAAGGGCTTGAGTTGCAGCTCACAGGCGACATTGTCTCGCGACCCTATATCGACCTCACGCTTTCTATGATGCAAGACTTTGGTGCCAAGGCCGAGTGGACCGGATTCGACACCATCACCGTGGAACCGGGTCGCTACCAAGGGCGCGAGTACTCGGTGGAAAACGACTGGAGCGCGGCCTCCTACTGGTATGAGATAATGTCGCTTGTAAACGACCGGAACGCCACACTGAGCCTAAACGGGCTTGCCGACGGGTCGATGCAAGGCGACGCGAGCGTGCGGTTCCTCTTCATGCCCCTCGGCGTGCGAACCACTTTTGCAAGCCAAGGCGGAAAACCAGAGAGAGTGGTAACCCTCGAAAAAGAAGACGTGGCAACCCACCGCTTGGACTACGACTTTACCGAGATGCCCGACCTGGCTCAGACTGCCGTCGTCGCCTGCACCATGCTCGGCATCCCCTTCCGTTTCAAGGGACTGGGCAGTCTGCGCATCAAGGAGACCGACCGCATAGAAGCCCTCCGACGCGAACTGAGAAAACTGGGATATGTGCTTCAAACAGAGGAAGACGACACGCTCGTCTGGGACGGCTCACGCGCGGAGCCGACGGGCGAGCCCATCGACACCTACGAGGACCACCGCATGGCGATGGCCTTCGCCCCCGCAGCACTGATTACCGGCAGTATCAACATCAACAACCCCGAGGTGGTCAGCAAGTCCTATCCCCGCTATTGGGACGAGCTGCGCACCGCAGGGTTCAACATAGAGGAGATTTAGCCATGCCGCTGCTCTATCTCGTCATCGCCCTATTGCTGCTCGGCCTTTTCGCCGCCGCCATGGGCTGGTATTCCTCCCGCCGGCACGAAGACACCCCGGTGGTGCAACCCTCGGTCTCGTGTGCCACCTGCACAGGCGAGGATGACCGATGCGAGCAGGAATGCATGATGGAGGCCGCGACGAAACCCATAGAATATTTCGACGACGAAGAACTCGACCGCTTTGCCGGCAGACCGTCAGACTGCTACACCGACGACGAGGTAGAGCAGTTTGCCGAAGTGCTCCACACCATGCGGCAAGACGAAGTAGCAGCGTGGTGCCGAAGCCTGCATCTGCGCCAAATCAGCCTGCCCGATCAGCTGAAAGACGAAGTCTTCATACTCATCGGCTAAGTTGTAACAATACAGAAGACCGTCTTTCAGAAGAAATTCCCTAGGGAATTTTGTGCAAAAGACCACCTTTCAGAGAAAATTCCCTAGGGAATTTTTCCCAAAGAACAAAGAATAAAGAACAATACCAAACGTTATTTTTAGCCGTTTACACAATAAAACAGGCCGAAAAGGAGTTATTAAAGAAGTGAGTTTGAAGAAAACGAGACATCTCGCCCCACTGTTGCTGTTGGCACTCATCGTGCTCACGGCAGCATGTTCTACGCAGAAAAACACTGCGAAGAGCCGGTGGTGGCACTCCTTCAATGCCCGCTATAACACCTACTACAACGGCTCAGTGGCCTATATCGACGGGTCGCTCGAGAAAGAGAACGCCAACAAGGACAACTTCACCGAGATTATTCCCCTCTACACCGTGGGCAACAAGAAAAACCGCGAGGCGGGCAAGGGCAACTTCGACAAGGCCATTGAGAAATGCCAGAAGGCCATCAAGCTGCACAGCATCAAACGCCGCCCCGAGTGGAACAAGAAGCGCCGCAAGACGGAGAAAGACATTGAGTGGCTCTCGCGCAAGGAGTACAATCCCTTCCTCTGGAAGGCATGGCTGCTCATGGGCCGGTCGCAGTTCCACAAGGGAGCCTTCGACGAGGCAGCCTCCACCTTCTCCTACATGAGCCGGCTCTACCAGAACCAGCCCGCCATCTACGGACGCGCACGGGCATGGCTCGCCAAATGCTATATCGAGCAAGACTGGATGTACGATGCCGAAGACGTGATCCGCAACATGCGGCGCGACTCCATCCACTGGCGGGCACAGAAAGAATGGGACTACACCTTTGCCGACTACTACATCCACACAGGCGACTACGAGCAGGCCATACCCTATCTGCGCAAAGTCATCAAGCACGAGATGCGCGCCAAGCAGCGTGCCCGCGAATGGTATCTCATGGGTCAGTTGCAAAGTGCACTCGGCAACAAGGCTCAGGCACTCAAGGCCTACAAGCACGTGGTCAGGCAGAACCCGCCCTATGAGGTGGAGTTCAATGCCCGCATCGCCATGACCGAGGTCCTGGCCGAAGGGCAGGCCAAGAAGATGATCAGCCGCCTGAAGCGCATGGCCACATCCGACAAGAACAAAGACTATCTCGATCAGGTCTATTATGCCATCGGTAACATCTATCTCGCACAGAAAGACACCACCCACGCCATATCGGCCTACGAGAAAGGCAACGAGAAAGCCACGCGCGGCGGCATAGAAAAAGGTGTGCTCCTCTTGAAGCTCGGCGATATTTACTGGACAAAAGAGAAATACAACGACGCACAGCGCTGCTACGGCGAGGCCATCGGACTGCTCGACAAGGATCGCGACGACTACGAGCAGCTCGCACACCGCTCGAAAGTGCTCGACGAGCTCGTGCCCTTCACCGATGCCGTACACCTGCAAGACTCGCTGCAGACCCTCGCCCACATGGACGAGAAAGACCGCAACGAAGCCATCGACCGCGTTATCCAGGCACTCATCAAGAAAGAGAAAGAAGAAGCCCGAAAAGCCGCTGAGCAGAACGCACAGGAGGTGCAGGCACGCAACGGAGGCACAGGAAACCGCCAGGCCAATACCCCGACACCCAACATGCCCGGCCAGCAGCAGGGCGGGCTGTGGTATTTCTACAACCCCATGGCCGTGAACCAAGGCAAAGCCACATTCCAGAAACAATGGGGCAAGCGCGAGAATGTCGATGACTGGCAGCGCATCAACAAGACCGTCGTCAGCCTGGAGGGTGCTGAGAGCCAGCTCACCGAGGCACAGCTCGACTCCATCGCCAAGGCCGAAGCCATGGAAGACTCGCTCTCGCAAGTCACCGACAGTGCGCAGAACGACCCGCACAAGCGCGAGTACTATCTTGCGCAGATACCCTTCACCGAAGAACAAATCGAGGCCAGCAACCTCATCATCATGGATGGTCTCTACAACTCGGGGGTCATCTTCAAAGACAAGCTCGACAACCTGCCGCTCAGTGAGAAGGCACTGCGCCGCGTCACCGACCAATATCCCGCCTACGAGGGCATGGCCAACACCTACTACCACCTCTTCCTGCTCTATTCGCGCATGGGGATGCACGACATTGCCGAGCACTACGTGGAGCTGCTCAAGGCCGAATATCCCGACAACGAATGGACCACCGTGCTCACCGACCCCTATTTTGCCGACAACGCACGCTTCGGCGAACACATGGAAGACTCGCTCTATGCTGCCACTTACGACGCGTTCAAGGCCGACCGATACAATGAGATTCGCACCAACTCGGAAATCTCCGAGACCCGTTTCCCGCTCGGTGCACACCGCGACAAGTTCATCTTCATCGACGGCATGGGAAAACTCAACACCGGCAATGCCGACGGATGCCTCAAGGACATGACCACCATCGTGGAGAAATATCCCCAGAGCGACCTCGCGCAGATGGCGGGCATGATTGTCAACGGTGTGAAGGCCGGCCGACGGCTGCAAGGCGGCAAGTTCGACCTCAAAGGCATCTGGGAACGGCGCACGGCCGTCATGGCCGACAGCGACTCCATCGCCGCACGGCAGTTCGTGGCCGACCGCAACGCCGACTTCCTCTTCATGATAGCCTACCAGCCCGACTCCATCAACGAGAACCAGCTGCTCTACCAGCTCGCCAAATACAACTTCACCAACTACATGGTGCGCAACTTCGACATCACCATCGAAGAAGACGGCGGGCTTCATCTGATGCAGGTCACCGGCTTCCGCAACTATGACGAGGCTCTGCAATATGCCCGTGCCTTCCATCAGCAACAAGGCATCGTGGGACTGCTCGGGAAGAGCCGCACCATCGTCATCAGCAAGGCCAACCAGCCTCTGCTCGGACGGCAGTTCAGCTACGACGATTACGACGAGTTCTACAACAAACATTTCGCCCCCCTCAAAATCAGCACCTACCAGCTGCTGGCCGAGCCCGCCGACCTCAACACCGACCCCGAGGATCAGCCCGTAACGCCCAAGCCACAGCCCACCATCGAGGAGATTGACCAGATGCTCGACAATGGCGAATACTTCGACAACGGACTCGAAGGCGCACCCACCAACCCTGACGGCACCACCATCAATCCCGACGAAGAGACCGTCGTACCCGCAGGCGAGACCATCATTCCCGTACAACCCGACGATGAGACCATCATCCCCATTCAGCCCGAAGAGAATATCACCCCTGTTCAGCCCGAACAGCCTGAAAGCAACATTACTCCGGTTCAACCCGAAGAAGATAATGGGATCATCATCCCCGCCGACACCGACGAGGACACAGACGGCACGACCATCCTCATTGATGACGAGAACATCAAGGAAGATACTCCCATCCTCATCCCCGAGAATCAGCCGGAATCTGCCATCACCAAACAACCGGAAACCATTAAGCAGCCGGAAGTCATCAGAGAGCCTGAAAAACCGGTAACTCCGGAGAAACCGGCAACCCCCGAGATACCCGAGACACCAAAGCAGCCCGAGGCGCCAAAGCAGCCTGCAGAGGACGATTTCTACTTCGATGAGGACAGCACGCCTACCCCCACCCCACAATCCAATAAGAAGCAAAACAGCTACGACCTTGAAGACGAGTATTATGACCTCGACGGGTTTTAGCCTCCCCAAACACTCCCAGTAAATCCAAGTAAAGAATATGACAAACGGACTCCTCCTCTGGGTCGATGACGAGATAGAACTGCTCAAGGCCCATATCATTTTCTTGCAGAAGAAAGGCTACGAGGTCATCACCGTCAGCAATGGCAGCGATGCCATCGACCAATGCCGCCAACACACGTTCGACCTTATCCTGCTCGACGAGATGATGCCCGGACTCACCGGTCTCGAAACCCTCGCACAAATTAAGGAAATCTTACCGGCCACACCCGTCGTGATGGTCACCAAGAGCGAGGAGGAGAACATCATGAACCAGGCCATCGGCTCAAAAATTGCCGACTATCTCATCAAACCCGTCAACCCCAATCAGATACTCCTTACGCTGAAGAAGAATATCCACCAACGCGAGATTGTCAACGAGGTAACACTGTCAAACTATCAGCAGAGCTTTCAAGACATCGCCATGCAGATAGCCGATTGTCGTACGTGGGACGACTGGAAAAACATCTATAAGCGCCTCGTTCACTGGGAACTCGAGCTGACAGGCACCGACAGTGCCATGAGCGAAATGCTCCAGATGCAGAAGGAAGAAGCCAATCTGGGCTTTGCCAAATACATCAAGCAGAATTATCTCGACTGGGTCGCCCCCTCACGGCCTACTCCCGATCCCTCCTTAAAGGGAAAGGAGGGAGAGAGTCTGGAAGGAAACAGCCCCTTGCTGTCGCCGCAGATATTCAAACAAAAAGTCTTCCCCCTGTTGACTCAAGGCGAGAAAGTGTTTCTCATCGTCATTGACAACTTTCGCCTCGACCAGTGGCGCACACTCGCCCAAGACCTCAGCGAACAGTTCGACATCGACGAAGATCTTTATCTCAGCATCCTCCCCACCGCCACCCAATATGCCCGCAACGCCATCTTCAGCGGACTCATGCCTGCACAGATTGTACAGATGTACCCCAGCCTGTGGGTCGATGAGGACGAGGAAGAAGGAAAGAATCTCAACGAGGCTCCGCTCATACAGACACAGATAGAACGTTTCCGCCGCCGCGACACGTTCTCCTATCACAAAATTAACGACTCTGTCGCTGCCGAGAAGTTGCTCGACCGCTTCAACGAACTCAGCCGATACAACCTCAACGTTGTCGTCGTGAACTTCATCGACATGCTCTCCCATGCCCGTACCGAGATGAAAATGGTGCGTGAGCTGGCCAACAACGAAGCCGCCTACCGCTCCATCACCCTCTCATGGTTCCGCCACTCGCCGCTCGCCGAACTGCTCAAACGGCTGGCCGGCGCAGGCTACAAGGTGCTCATCACCACCGACCATGGTTCCATACGAGCCACCAAGCCCGTCAAGATTGTGGGCGACCGCAACACCAACACCAACCTGCGCTATAAGCTCGGCAAGAACCTCGCCTACAATCCCAAGGAGGTCTTCGCCATCAAACAACCCGCACAGGCACAACTGCCCGCCCCAAACCTTTCCACCTCCTACGTGTTTGCCACTGGCGACGACTTCTTCGCCTACCCAAACAATTATAACCACTACGTCAGCTACTATCGCAATACCTTCCAGCATGGCGGCATCTCCATGGAAGAAATGATTATCCCCATCGTCTCTCTCACACCCAAGCGCAAATGACCATCCACGTACCCTCTGTCGAACAGCTCCCCGATGCTGCGCGGCAATTTGCCCAGCTACTTCATTTTGACACGCCCGGACCCTCATCCATCATCCCTCATCCGTTATAGCCTTCCACGCCCCCATGGGAGCAGGTAAGACCACCTTCATCTCCGCCATAGCCCGCGAGCTTGGTGTCAGCGAACCCGTCACATCGCCCACCTTCGCCATCGTCAACGAATACACCGTCCCCCCCCTCCCCCTCGGGGGGAGGCAGGGAGGGAGCACCCTCTACCACTTCGACTTCTACCGCATAAAAAGCCTGCAAGAAGCGCTCGATATCGGAATAGAAGACTATTTTTACAGTGGCAATCTGTGTCTCATCGAGTGGCCTGAACTCATCGAGCCTCTACTTCCCAATAGCACTATCCACGTCACCATCGCTGTCAATCCCGATGGCTCACGCGATATAATTCCTTCCAAAGAATTGAAAGAAAAATTGTAAACCGCAATCGTAAACAACCATAAGCGATAATGGTATTCTCCGACTTATTTTTCCTTTTCGTCTTCATACCGGCATTTGCACTATGCTATCTGCTGGGAACACTTCTCGACCGCTGGCTATCAAGGCAGGCAAAGGCAAGGAAAGAACAGATTAACAGCACGGAAAGTCTCGGTGCAAGGAATGCCATGCTTGTGGTGTTTTCCCTCATTTTCTACGCATGGGGCGAGCCCGTCTATGTGTTCTTGATGTTGGTGAGCGTGCTCATCAACTATATCGCCGGCCGCATCATCGACCATCAACAGCATCATCGTAAGGCGGCTCTCGTCACCGGGCTGGCCTGCAACCTGTTCATTCTCGGCACATTCAAGTATGCCGGATTTTTTGCTGAGACACTATCCTCCCTTGGTCTTGCCGTTCCTGTGCCGAAGATTGCGCTTCCCATCGGTATTTCCTTCTACACGTTTCAGTCTATTTCCTACCTTGTTGATGTCTATCGTCGGGAATCGGCCTCGCAGCGTCGGTTTGTTGACCTGCTGCTCTACATATCCATGTTTCCACAGCTCATCGCCGGTCCTATCGTGCGCTATGGCACCATTGCTGCCGAGATAAACAACCGGCATGTGAGCAGCCAAGACCTCTCTGAAGGCATTTACCGCTTTCTCATCGGTCTGGGCAAGAAAGTTATCCTTGCCAATCAGTTTTCCGAGATTGCCGACCAGTTTCTGGTAAACGGCCTTGGCAGTCTCACCACCTCGGGAGCGTGGGTAGGCATCATCGCTTTCACCATGCAGATCTATTTCGACTTCTCAGGCTATAGCGACATGGCAATCGGCATGGGACGCTGCATGGGATTCCATTTCAAGGAAAACTTCAATCATCCCTATTGTGCCGACAGCATCACTGATTTCTGGCGGCGATGGCACATGTCGCTTGGCAGTTTCTTCCGCGACTATGTCTATATCCCCATGGGGGGCAACCGTCGCCATCAGGCTTGGAACATCATGGTGGTATGGTTTCTCACGGGAATGTGGCACGGTGCTTCGTGGAACTTCATCATCTGGGGGCTCTACTTCGGTCTTATCGTCATGACTGAGAAATACACCCTGCTCCGCTTATCCCATCCCCCATCCCTCATCCTCCACCTATATAGCCTGCTGCTCATCATCATCGGATGGGGAATCTTCTACTTCGACGATTTCGGGAAGATGACAACCTTCTTCCGGTCGTTCTTCGGCCAAGGCAGTTCACTCCACGATTTCGTCACCGTCAGCGCACTCACCGACCATTTCTTTCTCTGGACAGCGGCAATTCTATTCTGCATGCCCACACGCAGGTTTATTGCGACGCAATATGACAGGCATATATCCGACGGATGGGGCAAGACAACCATATTGTTTGCTACCCGCACACTGCTCTCCGTCGTGCTGTTAGTCCTGAGCGTAGCCCTGCTCGTTGGAGCTACCAATAACGCATTCATCTACACACGCTTTTAACCATGAGCCATAAAATATATATCGCCCTCATTGTCCTCGTCTTCGCCGCGCTGACCATTGTCTTCGACACGTTCCCGCGCAGCACCGTCTCCGAGCTTGAGAAGCGGAGGCTCAAACAGTTTCCTGAGTTCAGTCTTGACCGGTTGAAGGACGGCACACTGACAGAAGAAATCTCCTCGTGGTTCAGTGACAGTGAGCCTTTCCGCGACGAACTGATGGCACTCAGTATGCAGGTGAAAGACCTCATGCGTCTCTCTCTTGCCGAGACGGTCACGTTTCATGCCGCCAAGGCCGACGGTGTTGTACAAGACGGAGAGGTGCAACCTGAAGACGGGGAGCAAGGAATGGCTGAATACGTGAACCGCCTGAACGCCGACGAAGAGGCGAAGATTGCCCATGCCGGCATCATCATCGTGGGCAAGGTTCCTATGGTAAGGGCACTCATGGCATACGGCGGAGGGGCCGACGGAGGTGGAGAATTTGCTCAGGCAGTCAACCTCTACAAACAAACCTTCCCTAAGGTAAATGTCTATGCGATGGTCATTCCCATCCCCGTCGAATTCTACTGTCCCGACCAAGCCCGTAAGCGGGTAAAGCCCCAGCGTCCCACCATCCTGAACATCCACTCACTGCTCAACAAGGACGTAAAAGCCGTGGATGCCTATACCCCGTTGGCCCGTCATGCCGCCGAAGACATCTACATGCGAACCGACCACCACTGGTCTTCACTCGGTGCCTACTATGCTGCCTCGGCCTTTGCCAAGACGGCCAAGGTCACCTTCCCCACACTCGAGACCGGCTACCAGCGTCACGTGGTGCATGGCTATGTGGGCAGCATGTACGGCTATTCTCACGATATCGCCGTCAAACAGTCGCCCGAGGATTTCGTCTTCTACACGCCCAAAGACTCCTCCTATACCACCACCTACACAGACTACCAGCTCAGCGACGGCCACGTGGTGGGCGAAGGCGGTACTGCCAAAGGCCCGCTCTTCTATTCTTTCCCCAACGGCAGCCATCACACCTTCGGCACCTATCTCGGTGGCGATGCCCGACTCACGAAAATCGTCACCCATGCCAAAACCAACCGCCGACTGCTCATCATCAAGGACTCTTTCGGCAATGTACTTCCCGGATTCATGACCTATTCGTTTGCCGAGGTCCATGTCGTCGATTTCCGCTATTTCACGAAGAACATGCGGCAATACGTTGCCGACAACCACATCACCGACATCCTCATTGCCTTCAACATGTTCAATGCCTATTCGTCCTCAGCCAACAAACGGATACAGCAGTTCCTCGAACAAAAAGAAGGACAGAAAGAGCCAAATCCAACTAAAAAGCCAAAACATCGGTCAGAAAGCCTCCCCTTCGGGGGGAGATTGGAGGAGGCCAAGGAAAAGCGGCAAGCACCGCCCGAACCCGCAGAACCCGCAAAAGAAGCTGAGGCACCACAACCCGTATTAGAAATAGGAACGAAAGAATAAAAACAAAAAACGTTTTTTGTTTTGTATTCTGCTCATTTAATCGTACCTTTGACTAATGTCGAAGGTACTTTCATTCGAGAATAAAAACAAAAAACGTATTTTTTGTTTTGTATTCTGCTCATTTAATCGTACCTTTGCAAACAGATAGAGAAAATGAATGAAATCATAAAAACTATAAAACTTTAAGAAAGATGAATCTGAAAACCTTGTTTACCTCGATGCTGATGATGGCTGCGGTTGCAGCAGCAACGGCACAGACCCGCGAGCCGGTTGACTGCGTGAACCCGTTGATGGGCACCGACTCGAGTTTTGAACTCTCTACGGGAAACACCTATCCGGCCATCGCCATGCCCTGGGGCATGAACTTCTGGATGCCGCAGACGGGCAAGATGGGCGATGGATGGGCATACGTCTATGGCCATCACAAGATCAGGGGCTTCAAGCAGACGCACCAGCCCTCGCCTTGGATTAACGACTACGGCCAGTTTGCCATTCTGCCCGAGACGGGCGAGCCGCAGTTCCATCAGGACCGACGCGCCTCATGGTTTTCGCATAAGGCCGAGGTGGCGAAGCCCTACTACTACAGTGTCTATCTGGCCGACTACGACGTGACGGCCGAGCTGGCACCGACCGAGCGGGCCTGCGCCATGCGCTTCACCTATCCCGAGGCAGAACAAGCCTCGGTCATCATCGACGCCTTCGACCGTGGCTCCTACGTGCGCATCGTTCCCGAGCGCAACATGGTGGTCGGCTATACCACGAAGAACAGCGGCGGTGTGCCCGAGAACTTCAAAAACTATTTCGTGCTGGTGTTCGACCATCCGTTCAAGTCGTTCAAGACTATCGACGTGCGCGGTGAGCATCGTGGCGACAGCTATAAGGAGTGCGCCGCGAACGACGGCAACGAGTTGAGCGCCGGCCATGTGGGCGCCATCATAGAGTTCGAGCCGACGAAGCGCGGCGAGCAGGTGAACGTCTGTGTGGCCTCATCGTTCATCAGCGAGGAGCAGGCTCTTGAGAACCTGAAAGAGATAGGCACTGGCGGCTTCGACCAAGTGAAGGCCGCTGGCCGTGACCGTTGGAACGAAGTGTTAGGAAAGATGAAGGTTGAGGACGACAACATCGACAACATCCGCACCTTCTATTCCTGCCTTTATCGCTCCGTGCTCTTCCCCCGTTGCTTTGCCGAGACGACGGCCAGCGGCAAGGTGATGCACTACAGCCCCTACAACGGCGAGGTGCGACCGGGCTATCTCTTCACCGACACCGGTTTCTGGGATACGTTCCGCTGCCTGTTCCCGCTTGTCAACCTCGTCTATCCGTCGATGGGACAGAAGATGCAGGAGGGACTTGTCAACACTTGGCTTGAGAGCGGTTTTCTTCCTGAGTGGGCAAGCCCGGGGCATCGCGGCTGCATGATTGGCAACAACTCCGCCTCTGTCGTGGCCGATGCCTACCTGAAAGGACTTCGCGGCTACGATGCCGAGGAGCTGTGGAAAGCCGTCGTGCATGGAGCCAATGCCGTGCACCCGCAAATCCAATCGACCGGCCGCTGCGGCTTCGACTACTACAACAAGCTGGGCTATGTGCCCTACGACGTGAAGATTAAAGAGAACGTCGCACGCACACTCGAATATGCCTACGACGACTGGTGCATCTACAAGTTCGGGCAGGCACTCGGAAAATCGAAGAAAGAACTGGAGCCGTTTAAGAAACATGCGCTGAACTACCGCAACGTCTTCGACAAGGAGACCCGCATGATGCGCGGCCGCAACCAGGACGGCACATTCCAAAGCCCGTTCAGCCCTTACAAGTGGGGCGACGCCTTCACCGAGGGCAACTCGTGGCACTACACGTGGTCGGTGTTCCACGACGTGCAGGGACTCATCAATCTCATGGGCGGACGCGACCAGTTCAACCAGATGATGGACTCCGTCTTTGTTGTGCCGCCTATCTTCGACGATAGCTACTACGGCGGCGTCATCCACGAGATACGCGAGATGCAGATTATGAACATGGGCAACTATGCCCACGGCAACCAGCCCATCCAGCACATGCTCTACCTCTACGACTGGAGCGGGCAGCCCTGGAAGTCGCAGTACTGGATTCGCGAGGCCATGAACAAGCTCTACAAGCCCACCCCTGACGGCTACTGCGGCGATGAGGACAACGGCCAGACCTCGGCATGGTATGTCTTCTCGGCCATGGGTTTCTATCCTGTCTGCCCGGGAAGCAATGAGTATGCGCTTGGCACACCCCTCTTCAAGAAGCTCACGCTCACACTGGAGAACGGCCGCACCATAGTCTTCGATGCCCCGGCCAACAGCTGCAAGAACCTCTATGTCGATCAGATAACCGTCAACGGCAAGCCCCACGACAAGAACTTCCTCACCCACGACCAGCTCCTGCAGGGCGGAACCGTCACTTACACCATGTCGGCCACACCCAACCGCCAGCGCGGCACCGCCGACAGCGCAGCCCCCTACTCGTTCTCGAAGGAGTGAAAGGGATAGAAAGGGGAGTGAAAGGGATAGAAAGGGACGACAGTTTTTCCTATCCGTGCTTAATGGCAGAATGTGAACAAGTCTTAAATCCGCAACGGAAATGTTAACGGATTCTGTTGACTTCTACCTTCATTCTAGCGCACGAAAATGTCTTTTTTCATCCCTTTCAAACCCTCTCCCCTCACCTTTCATCCTTCATCCGTTGCCAAAGGTATATGTTTCGGGTTGCAAAAGACCGTCTTTTGCATGCCAAAAGATAAGCTTTCGGGTGTTGAAAGCTTATCTTTCGCAGCCGAAACATATAGCTTTCGAAAAATAAAAGTTGCACACTCTCATCCCTCATCCTTCATCTCTCTTCTGTCTGCGGCAGCAGACACATTGCACACGCGTGGTTGAAAAATTTGCGGCCACGGGATTTTTCGTGGAAAATTCTTCATTCTCCGTGTTAAAAGAAAAGGACGGATTGTGAAAATATGTAAAAGAACGGAGCTCGTTGCTGGAAACGAACTCCGTTTTTAAGATGTTGTATAGCCTTTTCCTATTCCTTGGCTACGGGGAAGGCGGAGATGCGCAGGCGGGCGGCTCCCATCGGGACAAGCTCGATGTCGTAGAGCTCGGCTGACTTCGCTGCAGTCGGTTCGGGCAGGATACCGCAGAGGTCATACTTATCCATCGTCCATGAGGGCACGAGCCGACCCTTGGCACGGAAGCTGATGGGTGTGCTGTCGAGCGTGAAGGGGAAGTCGTCGGCCGGCCATGCCTTGCGCACGCGGTCTATTTTCAATTCGCCGCCGGGCAAGTAGAGGGCGTAGTTCCAGGGCGAGTCGGCATAGATCTCGGTGGTCGGCCACTGCGACGCATCGGCGTTCTTCTGCCATTTGGAGTCGCCGATGGCGGTCTCCTTGCTGTCGCGAGTGACATAGCGTTCCTTAATCTTCAGCGAGAGAGTGAGCGGGCCGTAGTCAACCGACACGCTGTTCTTGTTAGCCGTCCACTGACGGAGGCCAAGACTCATGGGAAGGGCCAGCGTCACGCGGTCGCCGTTCTTCCACTGGCGGTTAATGCAGACATACTTTCCGCGCTCCAATGCCACCGGCTCCAGCTTGCCGTTGATCTTGACGGATGCGCCCTGTGCCCAAGTGGGAATGCGCAGATAGAGCGGGAACGAGACCTTTTTCTTCAGTTGCAGGGTCAGGTCTATCTGGTCGTTGAAGGGATAGTGGGTATCCTCCTTGACGGTGAGCGCCTCACCCTGCCCTACTTTCAGCTGAGCCTCACAGGCGCCATAGAGCACGAAGGCCACGCCGTTGTCGGGGGTCGCATAGACAAGGTTCTCGCTGTAATAGGGCCAGCCCTGTGAGTGGTTGTGCTGACAGCATCGGCTGCTAAACGGGTTCATCGAAAGGAACGGCCCGTTGTTCTGTATGCCCGGGGCATGGTTCTTCGAGTCGCTCTGCACCATGTTGGGCGAGGTGATGTAGCGAAGAGCCTTGAAGTCGGGCATCGTGGCTGCGGGGTAGGTGTTGAACGCCACGTCCTCGCAGTTATCAGCCCAATAGGAGTCGCCGGTGAAGCGCAGCATAATCTCGTCGCTGGCCATCTGCTCGACCATGCCACAGGTCTCCACGCCCTGTCGCGGGTCGATATAGCCCATGCGACAGTTCTCGTCGCCGCCGAACATACCGCCGGGCACCTGTCCGTAGATGCGGCGAATGAGCTGCTGGTCGTTGTAGCTGGCTTTCAGGTGCTGCTCGTCGCCGGTGAGCATCCAGTAGGTAGCAGGCTCGCGGAAACACTGTGCCACGTTCACGTTGTGCCAGTTGGGCAGCGCGGTCTCCTGACACCAGTCGGCGGTGTTGCGGTGAATCTTATGGGCCAGGTCAATCAGGAACTCCTCGCCCGTACGGTTGTAGAGCCACAGCACGGTGTAGAGGTTATCACCACCGCGAGAGTTCTCCCAGTAGCTTTCCAAGAACTGGTCGTCTGGCAAGGCAAGCTCCCACTTGAAATAGCGGGTCATCAGGTCGATGACGCGCTTGTCCTGTGTATATTCGTAGTAGGTCTGGAGCGTGGAGAGCATGATCATCTGCGCCCACAGCTCGGGCTTGCCGCCGGAGAAGTTGGCGGGGCCGAAGAATCCGTCTTCGCGCTGACTCTTGAAAGTGGCCTCTATCCATGTGCGGGTCTCGGCAATCATCTGCTCGTCGCCGAGGATATAGGCAAGGTCGCTGTAGCCTTTCAGCCAGTAGGGTACCTCTTCCCAACCATGGTCGCCGCCGGTGGTCAGCCAGGCATTGTTGTCCTTCTCAAGCCATGCGGAGATCTCTCCGAGGTGTCCGGTGAGTCCGTCGCGCTGTAGCTGCAAATAACGGCCGATCCATCCGGCAGGACGGATGCTGCCCACGGGCAGTTTGATGAAACACTGCTGGCGCAGGGGCGCACGGCTGTTCACATAGTTCGCACTCTGTGCCGACGTGATGGGATGCTCCACCACAAAAGTCTGGGCCACAGAAGTGAAAAGTGACAGGTGAAAAGCGATAAACGCTAATGCAATTGTCTTAATTGTTCTCATATTTTATAAGTTTACTAAAGTTTCGCAAGATTTATGTTGTGCATTGTTCTGGGTGTGGCACCTGTGCGCCCCGAAGGGGCAATGACCACACAGCCCAGGGTAGCACCCTGGGAAAACGGACCGCGTAGCCAACGCCCTGCAAGGACAAAAGCCTTAACCAATCAATAATACTTTTGCCCTTACAGTGTGAGCATTCCCATGCTTTTCTACCCAGGGCACTGCCCTGGGCTGTTAGCTGTTGCCCTTTCAGGCCGTTTCTACACGAAATTTTCACCATTTGCGAAAGTTGACAATTTTCGAAAAGGTTAATCTGCAAAAAAGAGTTAAGGTGTTAAGACGACACTTTTTCTATTCGGTTCACAAATAGTAAAGCTGATGTCTTAACACCTTAACTCCTTTAACTTCTTAACTTCTGAGAAGGATTACCACTCGATAGCCTGATCCTCGTTCGGAATCTGAGTATTAATCTTACGCTCCATGGTCAGCGTACCCCTTACGACGTAGTTGCGCTCCTGTCCGGGAACAAGGGTATAGTCCGTGAAATCGTAGTCAATATCCGAGATGATGAGGTAGCGGTGGATGAGATAAGGCTGCACCTCGTCCTTCTGCTCATAGATGGAGAAGGTAGGCTGTGTCTTCGTCTCGTCCTGCTCGTGGCCTACGAACTTCATGTCGGGGTTGTCGGAATATAGCCTGACATTACCCACGCTGGGGTTCAGCGGTTCCGGCTGGAACTCGGCAAACACTTTGTAGTTCTTACGGTCGGTACGGGTCTCGTCGATATTGTTGCCCGCATAGAAGAAGATGGTGTTCTCATCCACCACATATCCACGCGAGGTCTCGCCACCGGCGAAGTCGCCTTCCGTACGTTTCACGTTACCCTTATTGTCGGTCTCGGTGTACCAGCGGGCCATGGTCTGTGTGGTAGCCGAGTAGCTGCCAGAGAAGTCGTTGTAAGGATAGACGCGGAGCATGGCCTGGGCATAGTGCTTACGCGGATGCGGCTCGAAACCGTTGTTTGCCGGTCCGGCCACACGAATCGGGAGCACCCACTTCTGGCTCATGTCGATGCCCTTGAAGTCGAAGCGGATGTCGAGCAGGCTGATGTCCTCGCCTGCCTTGAACTCAACCGTCGAGGGATAAGAGGCATACTGGCTCATGTTGACGTAGTAGAGGTCGCTACGGTTCTGGAAACGCTCATAGTTGAGGATGGTCAGCGTGTCGCTCTCCTCCACGCCAACGGTGAAGTTGGCACCATTGGTCGTCGTACCACTGACAATGACCGGCAGCAGGTAGTTCGACAAGCCATGCTCACCAAAGGTCAGCGAGCCGTCGTCGTTGTGACGGCTGTAGGGCACATAGACTGCCGAGACACCACCGTCGTTGAGCGGTGCCTTGAAACTGACGAAGTGCTCATACTGCTCATCTTTCCATTCGTCGTTGCAAGAGGTGGTCAGCAAGAGCACACCAAACAGCGACGCAAGTAATATTGATATCTGTTTCATAAAATTATCAATTTTCAATTATCAATTATCAATTAATCATTATACGTCCATCCCGGGTTCTGTACCAGCTTGCTGTTGCGCTTGAGCTCGCTGTGCTGGATAGGCCAGAAGTACATCTTGTCGGAGAAGGTTGCCGAGAGGTTGGTGATGGGCACCACCTGCATGAAGAGGTTACGATTGGTATAGTCGTTGGCATTCTTGTCGCCAGTCTGGAAGACATCAAGGCCATAGACCTGCTTAGACTCTTCTACAGGAGCATCCATCCAACGGCGCAGGTCAAAATAGCGTTTGCCTTCGCCGAGGAACTCGATCATACGCTCACGCTTAATCTTCGCACGCAGCTTGTTTACATCGGCATACTCCTCTGCCGTATAGTCGGGCAGACCTGCACGACGGCGCACGTCACGGATGCCACGTTTCATCTCTGTCAGGTCGCGGGAGATGGTATAGGTGGTCGTGCCGTCCCAGGATGCAATCTGGTAGGTACCCGTCAGTTCGTTCAAAGCCTCGGCATACATCAAGAGGATGTCGGCATAGCGGATGGCGGTCTCTGTCTTGGTGCGGATGTTAGAATAGGTACCACCTGTGGCATAGTCGTAGGGATGATACCATTTCTTGCAGCCGATACCTGTACGCAGGTAGGAGAAACCGGAGTTCAGGTAACCGTTACCGGCATTACGGTAATAGAACACCTGCTTGAAGCGGTTGGCCGACGTGGGGTCTGAGAAGCACTCCCATGTAGATCCGCTGAACGCTACAGAGGCATAGAAGCGCGGCTCGCGCTGAGCATATTGCAGCGAGACGTTCTGTCCACCCTTATTGTTACCGACAATCAGCTCAGGATACTTGTTGTCGCGCAAGATGTCGTTACGGGTCGTCCATCCTGTCAGACGCTCAGAGCCGTCGCCCTCGCCCCATTCGCTGCGGGCTCCGGGGGCATCGGTGCCGTCGTTCATGTAGTAGGCATCGACCATCTTCTGAGTCAGACCGTGCGTGTTCCAGCCACCAAGGCTCGTCGGCATCTCATGCAACACGAGCGCACCGATACCAAGGTCGTTGTCGCCTGTAGAAACATTCGTGATACGTCCGAAGATATGCTCAGGGTTGTTCACCGGGCTCACTGTACCATTGAAGAGGTTGCGATAGGAGAGCATCGGGTCGATGTCGGAATAGCCGCCCTCGAGCCAGGTCTTCTCCGAGAAGTCGCCGTCCTCGTAGCAGGGAACGGTTCGTGCATAGACATCGGTCGGCGTGGTCACTGCGGGCTCATGATAGAGCTCGTAGGTGCCCAGCTCCATGACATCCTTGCAGGCAGCGGCGGCACGTGCCCACTTCGACTCGTCGTAATCCATGCCGAGCAGCGGTGTGCCGTCGAAGTTCTTCAGCTCCTTGGCCACGGCATCGGTAACGCTGGCCGGATGCTGGCCGTTCTTCAGCTGACCGTTGGCCAGCGGGCTGGCCGCATAGATGAAGGCAATAGCACGGGTAGCCAACGCGGCACCCACCGTCGGGCGGGCCACCTGAGCCTCGTCGCGCGGACTGACACTCCCGCCTACATATTTCAGTTCCTTGGCTGCCTTGATCATCTCGTCGCCAATATACTGGGCGACCTCATCGTATGTGCTGCGCTCACGGGCGATTTGCGCATAGCTCAGCGTGTAGTCCTCGCCCTCGTCGGGCATGATGGGCACAGGGCCGTACTTGCGGAGCAGCAGCCAATAGTAGTAAGCCCGCACGAAACGAGCCTGGCCACGATAGTCCTCTATCTCATCCTGCGACATCTCCTTGTTCATGTGGATGTTCTGAATAAAGATGGAGGCCTGACGGATGCCCTTGTAGCAATAGTCCCAGGCATTCTTGCCCACACTCTCATCGTAGAGACCCTCGTGGAAACCGTTGTAGGATCCCCAAATGGCATCTTTCTCGTCGCCGCCAAACTCTGGGCTACGGTCGCGGTCGCCATAATACATGTCGTCGTCGAAGCAGAACGGGTTCCAGTTTTCACCGGATCCACCGGTGGCACCCTTACTACATACCTCGGCATTGGCACCCTTCAGATACTGGTATGCCTCGGCCAACCACTGCTCAGAGCGGCTCTTCTCCTCAAAGACCGTCTCTAACGTCACGCGGTCGGTAAAATATTTGTCTGCGTCGAGGTCGTTGCACGAAGTAAACAACGCGCCACCGCACAGGGCAGACACAAATACTAAAAATATTTTCTTGTTCATAATAGCTAAACCTTTGTTGATTAAAGACTAACTTGTATTCCTGCCGTAACGGCCTTTGTGATAGGATAGTCCTCACCACGCGGCTGGAGAGACTCAGGATCCCATGTGTCAAACTTCTTCGAGATGAAGCAGAGGTTGGTACCCTGTATGTAGAAGCGCACATTGCTCAGGTGCAGCTTGTTCACAAACACCTTCGGAAGCGTGTAGCCGATATCCACATTCTTCAGACGCAGGTAGCGACCGTCGCGCAGCCAGAAGGTAGAATTGCGATAGTTGTTGTCGTTTCCGCCATAGCTCAGACGCGGATAAGAGGCATTGGGATTTTCTGTAGCGGGGTCTCCCGAGATGTCGGCGGCAACCCAGCGGTTGTCGAGCATTCCCTTGAAGATGTTACCCCACTGGCCCTCGCTGAAGGCATAGACGCACTTACCATAGATGGGGAAGGTGGATTTGCCGGCTCCCTGGAAGTGGAGGTTGAAGTCGAAGCCCTTCCATACAACGGAGAGACCCAGACCGTAGATGAGGTTCGGCGTACGTGTGGCACCGATGGGCACCACGTCGTTGTCGTTGACCACACCGTCGCCGTTGACATCCTTATACTTGATGTCGCCCGGCTGATAGACTCCAAACTCCTGCTTCGGACTGTTGCGGATATCGTCGTAGTCTTTGAACAGGCCAAGGGCAACAAGACCACGCTCCTGATTCACACGGTAGCCGTGCTGGTTCAGATACGGATAGACGTTGTTCTCCTCGTCGTATTCTAGAATTTCGTTCTTGCTGTAGGTCATGTTACCACGAATGGTAAAGCCGACCTGACCGATACGATCCTCATATTTGAAGTTGCCGTCGATACCACGCTGGCGGACAGCACCCACGTTGGCACGGGGATAGTTCCAGTCACCTCCGCCTTGATCGAAAAAGTCGATACCAACCATAGAAGGCAAGAACTGCCGTTTGGTGAAGATTCCCGTACGTTTCTCATAGAAGTAGTCAACGGTCAGGTTGAACTTGTTGTTGAACACATAGAGGTCAACACCCACGTCATCCTTGCGGGCGACTTCCCATGTCACGTTGTCGGAAGCCACAAGCTGATACTGCAGACCCGAATAGGAGTTCTGGCTTTGTCCCCACTGATAGGAACCCGTATTCATATTTGAGATGGTGTAGAGGTAGGGGAAGCGGATGCCAGTGTTGTCGTTACCCACTTTACCATGAGAATAACGAATTTTGAACATGTTGATCCACTTGAGGTGTTCCTGCACCCAAGGCTCCTCGCCGATGTTCCATGCTACCGACCAAGCGGGGAAGAAACCGAACCGATGGTGGTCGGCAAAGTTCTCCGTTCCGTTGTAACCGAAGTTATAGTCGAGGAAGTAGCGGTTCTTGTAGTTATAGGTAGCCTGAGCGGCCAGACCCATGTTGGTATGGGCTACACCGTTGCGGATGTCATTGCCGATGTTCACCGTTGTGGTGTTTTGATCCCAGGTGTACTTCACGTTGGCTCCGAAGGTGTGTGCCTTGGCGAAGGTGCGGTCCCAGTGGAGCAACAGGTCGAGGAACTCATGACGCGAGCCGCTGCCGCCAGAGCTCTGTTCCATGTCGGTAGCATTGATGACTTTGGTAAACTCCAACAGACCGGTCTCTGTGTTACGCTTGTCAATGGCATACATGGCCGGAATGCGAAGACGGTTGATGTAGTTGGAGTTGTAGGTATCGAAACCGAAGCGGGCATCCAAGCGAAGTCCCTTCGTGATGAAGTCGAGCTTCTGCTCCAAGGTGACGTTCAACTGCACGTTGTTGTCCCAGCTCTGGTTGTAACCCGTCTGTGTGGAAGACACCCAGGGGTTCACATAGTTTCCATAGGTTGTGAAGAAGTCGTTTATGCTACCGCTATACTCCTCGGGTATCGTCGGCCCACGGAAGGGGTTGAGGTAATTGCCGTCCGCATCCACATACTGAATGGGAGAATACAGGGCGTTGTAGCCGAAGAGCTGTCCCCACACGCGGTCGTTACCGAGTCCGGGAGAATTGGTCTTCGACAGGTTACCCGACACACCGAACTTCATGAGCGTGGTCGGCGTAATATCGACATCGACGTTCAAGCGGTAGTTCCAGCGCTTGTAGTTGGCATTGGTGTCGTACTGGTCCTTCAGTGTGCTGTCGGTCTTGTACATACCCTGGTCCTCGGTATATGACATAGAGGCGAAATAGCGTGCCGTCTCACCACCACCACTGAGGTTGACGTTGGCGCGATAGCTCCACGCACCGTCCTTGAGCAGCAGGTCCTGCCAATCGACATTGGGATAAAGGTTCGGGTCGAGACCCTTACGGATGAGTTCAAGCTCAATGGGCTGATAGAGCACACCCACGTTGCGGGTGATGCGTGCCTCGTTGATGTAGTTGGCATAGTCGTAGCCCGAGACGAACTCCGGCGTGATGGTACGCGTGTTGTAGGCAGTCTCAAACTTGGCGTTAATGTTCACCTTACCAGCCTTACCGTGCTTGGTGGTAATGAGGATAACGCCGTTAGCACCCTTAGAACCATAGATAGCGGTTGCGGATGCGTCTTTCAAGACAGAGAACGACTCGATATCCTCAATGTTGAGGTCGTCGATATTATCGCGCTCGAAACCATCGACCAAGATATAAGCCTTGTCGCCCGCACCAAAGGTGGAGATACCGCGAATCCAGAATTCAGAGGTACTCTTCTTACCGGGCTGACCCGACGACTGATAGGCAATGATACCCGGCACGTTACCAGCCAGCGTATTGGAGAAGTTCGAGGAGGAATAGTGCTTCAGGTCGCCCATTTCCACATTGGTCACGGCACCCGTCACCGTCAGTTTCTTCTGCGTACCCATAGCCGTTACGACCACCTCGTCAACGGCATTGAGCTTCTCCTCGTTCAGGGCAATGTCCATTCGGGACTTGCCGCTCTTCACCATCTGCTCTACAGTCTCATAGCCAATATATGAGTATTGGATGGTCTGATATTCTTTTACCTTGATGGTATAGTTACCGTCGATATCGGTGGTGACACCAAGTCCGGCAACGTTCTTCACGACTACGCTCACACCGATGAGGGGCTCACCCGTCGCAGCGTCGGTCACCGTACCCGTGATTTCCATTTCCTGTTGCGCAAAGGCACCCGTTGCAGTGCCGATGAGCATGATGAACATGATTATATACTTTTTCATATCGTTCAGTGATTAGATAGGTTACTCTTCGGGTTCTTCTGTATCAGGTTCCTCTGCTTCCGTCTCATCCTCAGGCTCTTCCATCGTGATGGTACGGATGCAGCGGTTCATCGTATCGAGAATGTAGAAGATAAGCGTCTTTTCGCCTGTAATCTTGTCGATGTGGAAGTCGTTGACCAGTCCGGTAGGACGGTCGAAACGGGCCACGTCACGCAACTCGCCGTTCTCCGAGCCGAAAGGCTTGCCGTCGGCATGGGTGGCGGAGCTTCCGCCGGCATACGTCTTCACAATGCCCTCGGGAGTGAGCAGACGGAGCGCATGAGCTTCCATGTTTACGTCCACGTTATGGTTAGGATACCAGCTGTTGTCGCAGAGATAGAAGTCGTAGATGTCGGCCTTCCCTTCTGCCTCATATTGATCGTTCTTGACGAAGGTACCCTGATAAGGACGAGCGAACTGTGCGGACTTACCCACACCATCGACGAAGCCACGGGTCTTCATGGTTCCGGCAACCTGATAGGGCGGCAGGAATTCCTTGAGGTTCTCATCGTAGTCGGTACGCAGGATGTACTGCTGGTTGATGACAACGATATAGGCAAATTTACCCGTAGGATGGATGTCTATCTGGAACTCCCAGTAGCGGTCCTGAATGGTATAGAGAATCTTGAACCCGCCAAACTTGTTGTCCTTCACATATGGATCCCATGCCTCTATGAGTCGCGGGTCGGTCTCCTTTTTCTGTGCCTCGATGCAGTCCCAATAGGTGTTCATGTCGAGACGAATGACCTCACCAAGCTGATAGGAGGTAAAATAGAGCTCTCCATTGGGATGAATGGAGGCACCGTTGCACTGACGGTAGTTGGCCAGCGGAGTGACAACGGAGTTGGCCGAGAAGTTACCGTTCTGGTCGCGGTCAACGATGTAAACCGAGTTGGCACGGAAATCGTTGTCGTCGTTGTCCGCCGAAATGATGAGGTGCTCCGACCAACGGGTCTTGCGGTTGTTCTGATAGTCGGCGTCCGTCCAGTAGTCGGCGGCACGTCCGAGCCAGTTGCCATACTCGTCGTAGGCGAACGGATCAACACAGAAGTCGATGGTACGCAGACGTTGGTCGTTGAACTTCGAGAGCGGCAGAATGGTCTGTACCTTGCGCTCCTTAAGGTCGAGCAGCTGGATGCCGTGTGCCACCACACCGAAGTAAGGCTCCTGGTCATAGACGATGAAGAGCTGGTCGTGGTTGTACGGTGAGAACTGCATCACACCGTCGTTACGGAA
>JAFRZC010000241.1 GCA_017442765.1 Prevotella sp.
GCACATCGAGTTTTCCTCCGTAGGCGCGGACGCCGTCTTCGGCGCTGTCGCAATAGCCTTCCACAAGGTCACGGATCTTGATTTGATGCAGTGTTATTTCCATATTGTTTAATTGTTTTCTGTTTCAGCAGCAATTGGAAGCGGCACATCGTTTTCTTGCTCATATGGGATTGGGCGGCGGCGGATAGCAATCCTGCTATATTTTTGCACTCCATTGATTATCGGTTTGGCTAAGTCCAGCTCGGAATCACTTCCATTGTTAAATTCTCCTACTATCTCGAATTGCTCTGGATTATATTTGTCAAGGAATGTAATAGGTACTCCCATTATACCATAATAGTCCATCGGTATATCCGAGGTCTTGTCTACATTGATTGCATTAAAGGTATCGTATTGAGGATATTCTTCTGGATTAAATGTCTTGAAAAGAATCAGCTTTTCATGCCGCTTTGCAATGTCTAGATTTGTAAACCAACAGATATTTCCAAAGCTGCGCCACTTCTGTCCTGTATCGTCTACCCAAAACCTACTACTTCTTTCCTCATAATAATCTGGCACTTTGAATTTGGCAAAAGATAGAGAAGAACCTAACCACACTTTATCCTGCTGAATCAAAGGGAATATTTCTTTGTATTTGATTGCATTTTGACTACCGACTATTACAAACTTTTTGTCGTATTCTATTAGTTGCGCCACATACTCTCTGAATAGAGAGAACGGAGGGTTGGTAACCACTATGTCCGCCTGTTTCAAAAGCTCGATACACTCTTGCGAGCGAAAGTCGCCATCGCCCTGTAGGTAGTTGATGCCAATCTCCTCGGGGTCTGGCACACGATTACCGTTATTGTCGCCTTTGTATTCGAGCCAGATAGCACGCTCACTGTCGTGCTGGCTGAAAAGGTCACGCTCTTGATTCTTGTAGCAAGTAGTGATAAGTTTCTTCAGTCCTAATTGCTCAAAGTTGTAGCTGAAATAGTGGAAGAAGTTGCTTACGCGAGGGTCATCGCAGTTGCAGAGCACCGTCTTGCCGCGAAAGTGTTCGCGGTAATGTTTCAGCTCGTTCTCTATGTCCACGAGTTGTGTGTAGAACTCATCCTGTTTTGCTTTCTTTGCATCACGAAAGCTTCTTTTTTCTGCCATTGGTTGATAGATAGCGTTGTGCATTGCTATCAATCACGGACACGATAAAAAAGCGGAGTTTCCTACCGTGTACTTAGGCTGTGTGGTAAGGATGCCTATGCCCAATAGGAAACTCACAAATCTGTGAGCATCCTATTACTTTAGGGCATGGCAAATCACCGCTAACCATACTAACTATTTCTTTTGCGTTATATCCTTGGTTACCACACTTCAGTACACGCGAAATAATAGTAATGCTTTGTTAATATTTATTGACACATCTACTCTTGGTGTGCCTTTTCTCGGTGCAAAATTACAAAGATTTTCTAATATGACAAAAAATAATTAAAAAAAAATACGGCCTTCAACAGTTGGGATTTGTTGAAGGCCGTTTTATATGAGAAACAAGAGCGTCAGTTCAATAATATTTAATATACTTTCTCCCAGCCTTTGACATATATTGTAACTCATATTAATACTTTTATAATCCATCAGAATTATGGCACAAAAATACGTAGGGTGAACAAATCTCCCTCCTTTTTATTTAGTACTATTCCCCCATCCTTACTTGCACGTGGTCCGCTAGGCACCGCCTGTGCCTCCGGCTCATTGAGGACTTCCGCAGTCTCCCTCCGGCTGTAGCGGCTGCAAATTATAGTGTTTTTTTATATCTATTCTTATCTTAGTGCTGCGGTGAACTCGTCGAGGGAGAGAATATTGAGTCGGGGGAACGGGATTTGCTTCAGTCGTTCAAAATGGCTGTCTTCTGTAACGATGTAGTCGGCATTGGCTGTGATGGCACAGTCGACAAATTTGTCGTCGTCCTTGTCAATGTCACTAAGTAGATGAAATCGGTAATATGATTCGCGGTAAATCGTTTGAGGGTGGCGGGCAATGGCCTCGACAACGTTATGGGCGACTTCGGGTGAGGCGTGTATGGCCAGTATTTCCTCGTATTCGTTTAAAATCTCATTGCTGACACATAAATTATACCGACCCGACAGAAAGTCGGTCCAGATTCGATGGTACAGGCTACGAGTGGGTAGTGCCTGAATTAGTGCATTGGTGTCAAGGACAACGTGGCGCATTTTAGAGCGTTTTGTAGGGTGTACGCAGGTGTTGGCCGCGCAGCTCATCAAGTTTTTTCTGGTCGAACGTACCCTCGTCCCACATTTTGTCTATGGCCTTTTGTGCTCTTTCGGCGAAGAAGAGCGACAAGGTGAGCCGTAATGCTTCGAGGTCAGCCAGAGAGGTGACATTTGCGGCTGCATTCATCAGCTCCAATTGTGCCATCTGAGAATAGCTTGTGTTCGGAGCGTCGCTTGTGCGGGGTTGTGATTCCATTTTATATTATAGCTTTTAACTGGTTTGGTTTCATTAACGGCAATTTGAAAAAAATATTGTGCAGCGTTATTTTTCGACTGCAAAAGTACAATAATTATTCCATTCGGCAAAATTTATTTTGGGACATCGCGGTTTGGGGAATCATTTTTCTGGTCGATGGGGCAATATTTGGGGGAATGTTGCGTTATTGTAGCCAAAAAAAGAAACATGATGAAGAAACTGTTTTTGTTTTTCGCCCTGATGGCGGGTATGGTTTTCGGCGCGCAGGCGCAGGTGAAGGTGTACGACGAGGAGGTCGACGCGATGGCGCAGATACGCGAGGCTGTGGACCAGGCGCGGGAGTCGGGCCGTTACGTGATGTGTCAGGTGGGTGGCAACTGGTGCCCGTGGTGCCTGCGGTTTGCTGAGTTCGCTACGAAGGACAGCGTCATTGCCCCGCTGATGGAGGAGAACTACGTGTATATCCACGTCAACTATTCGAAGAAGAACAAGAACCTGGAGGCAATGAAGTTCCTCGGCAATCCGGGTCGTTTCGGCTACCCGGCGTTCGTGGTGCTCAACGAGGAGGGTGTGCCCATCCACATCCAGGAGAGCGAGAGCCTCGAGGAAGGCAAGGGCTACAGCCGCCAGCGGGTGGAGAAGTTCCTCCGCCTGTGGAATCGGAAAGCTGTGGAGGCGGAGGTGAAATGAAGCTGTGTGTGGCGCAAGCGCCACACAACAAAACAAATCCCACTTGCATATTGGACAATAAATTTTGATCATTAAACCTTAAACGTTAAACCTTAGACTTTAATATGAATATTCTGGTTACCGGGGGAGCGGGATTCATCGGCTCCCATACGTTGATAGAGCTTTACAAGGCCGGCCACACGGCTGTGGTGGTGGACAACCTGAGCAACTCGAACCCCGAGTCGCTGCGGAGGGTGGAGGAGATTATTTGTGCCGGCGAGACGCCGGCGGTCCATATTCCGTTCTACGAGGTGGATATCCGCGACCGCGAGGGTCTGGAGAGGGTGTTCGCCGAGCATAAGCTGGATGCCTGCATCCACTTTGCTGGATTGAAGGCTGTGGGCGAGAGCGTGGAGAAGCCGTGGGAATACTACGAGAACAATATCGGCGGCACGCTGACGCTGGTGGATGTGATGCGCAAGCACGGCTGCAAGAACATCATCTTCAGCTCCTCGGCTACCATCTACGGCGACCCGGCGGAGATTCCCATCACGGAGAATTGCCCCAAGGGTCAGTGCACCAACCCCTACGGCTGGACGAAGAGCATGCTGGAGCAGGTGCTGATGGACATACAGAAGGCCGACCCGGAGTGGAATGTGGTGCTGCTGCGCTACTTCAACCCCGTCGGTGCGCATCCCAGCGGCCGGATAGGGGAGAACCCCAACGGCATACCGAACAACCTGATGCCATACATTACCCAGGTGGCTGTCGGCAAGAGGAAGGAGCTGGGTGTCTTCGGCAATGACTACCCGACGCCCGACGGCACCGGCGTGCGCGACTATATCCACGTGGTGGACCTGGCCGGAGCCCATGTCTGTGCCCTGCAGGCCATTGCCCGCCGTTGCGGCATAGGCATATATAATATTGGTACGGGTCACGGCTACTCGGTGCTGGACATGGTGAAGGCTTTCGTGAGGGTCAACGGTGTCGATGTCCCCTACAGCATCAAGCCGCGCCGTGCCGGCGACATTGCCACCTGCTACTGCAATCCCGCAAAGGCCAAAGCCGAGCTGGGCTGGGAAGCCAAGTACGGCATCGACGAGATGGTCCGCGACAGCTGGAACTGGCAGCGCCAGAACCCGGAGGGGTATTTATAATTTTGCCGGCGAGACGCCGGCGCTCCATCATATCGACTGACACATGGACTGCCATTTTGGCAGTCCTTTTTTGTTTGGTACATTTTATGCTATCGGAGGGGTGTAAACAGATTGAAAAAATAATAAAAACCAAATAAACTATGACCTTAGACAAGTTCACAATCAAAGCGCAGGAAGCCGTACAGAAGGCTCAGGAGGTTGCCCTCGGAGGGCAGCACCCGGCCATCGAGACGGCCCACCTGCTGAAGGGGCTCCTCTCGGAGGACGAGAACGTGACCCCCTACCTCCTCAAGAAGATGGAGGTCAACATCCCCCGCCTGACGCAGCAGGTGGATGACATCCTCAACACGCTACCGCGCGTCAGCGGCGGCCAGGTCTACCTCAGCAACGACGCCAACCAGGCTCTCGTCCGCGCCACACAGACTGCCTCCAAGATGAACGACGAGTTTGTCAGCGTCGAGCACCTCCTACTGGCACTCGTCGGCGGCCGCGACCGCATCAGCCAGCTCCTCAAGGATGCCGGCGTCAGCGAGAAAGGCCTGCAGGCCGCCATTGCTGACCTCCGCAAGGGCTCCAAGGTTACCAGCCAGAACCAGGAGCAGACCATGAACGCACTGAACAAGTACGCCAAAAACCTCAACCAGCTGGCCCAGGCCGGCAAGCTCGACCCGGTGATTGGCAGGGACGAGGAAATCCGCCGTGTGCTTCAGATCCTCAGCCGCCGTACCAAGAACAACCCCATCCTCATCGGCGAACCCGGCGTCGGTAAGACCGCCATTGCCGAGGGACTGGCACAGCGTATCGTCAGCGGCGATGTCGCCGAAAACCTGCGGAGCAAAACCATCTACAGCCTCGACATGGGCGCCCTGATTGCCGGCGCAAAGTACAAAGGCGAGTTCGAAGAGCGACTGAAGAGCGTCATCCGCGAAATCAACGAGGCCGACGGCGAAATCATCCTCTTCATCGATGAGATTCACACCCTCGTTGGCGCCGGCGGCGGCGAGGGCGCCATGGACGCCGCCAACATCCTCAAGCCCGCCCTGGCTCGTGGCGAGCTGCGCGCCATCGGTGCCACCACCCTCGCCGAGTACCAGAAATACTTCGAGAAGGACAAGGCCCTCGAGCGCCGATTCCAGAGCGTGCTCATCGACGAACCTTCGGTGCCCGACACCATCTCCATCCTTCGTGGCCTGAAGGAGCGCTATGAGAACCACCACCGTGTGCGTATTCAGGACGATGCCATCATCGCA
>JAFRZC010000242.1 GCA_017442765.1 Prevotella sp.
CCTTATAAGAAACGTACCGAAGTCGACAAAGCCACCATCAAGGGTTCACAGCTCATTCAGCCGCTGTTCGAGTTCTCGGGCTCCTGCGCTGGCTGCGGCGAAACGCCTTATGTCAAGCTCGTTTCCCAGCTCTTTGGCGATCGCATGGTCGTTGCAAACGCCACCGGTTGCTCCTCGATTTACGGCGGCAATCTGCCCTCCACGCCTTGGGCCACCGACGAAAACGGCCACGGTCCTGCATGGGCCAACAGCCTCTTCGAAGACAACGCCGAATTCGGTCTCGGTATGCGCCTTGCCCTCGATCAGCAGCAAGACCTCGCCAAGAACCTCGTCAAGAAATTCGCCGACGTCCTCGGTGACGACCTCGTCGATCGCCTCGTGAACGGCGAACAGAAGACGGATGCCGATTTCGACCGCGTCCGCGCCGACATCGCTGCCCTCAAGGCCAAAATGGCCGGCAACGTCGACGACGACGCCAAACGCCTCCTCTCCGTGGCTGACGCCCTCCTCAAACGTTCGCTCTGGATCACGGGCGGCGACGGCTGGGCCTACGATATCGGTTACGGCGGTCTCGATCACATCTTCTCGCTGGGTCGCAACGTCAACATCCTCGTCCTCGACACCGAAGTTTACTCGAACACCGGCGGTCAGGCCTCCAAGTCCACGAGCCGCGGCGCCATCGCCAAATTCGCTGCCGGCGGCAAACCTGGCGGCAAGAAAGACCTCGGCCAGTTCGCCATGGCATACGGCAACGTTTACGTCGCCACCATCGCCCTCGGCGCCGACCGCAACCAGGCCCTCATGAACTCGGAATAGGCCGCGTTTGTGTTTTTGGGGGGCTTGCTTTAGGGCGAGTCACGACACGCCCCTACGGCTCGTTTGCCGCTCGCTATTCCGTTGGAATACGCGGGAGGTTTGCGGTATAATGACCAACTAAATCCCCTCATTCGGGGATAATGGAGAAAAGTCATGACTTACACAATGTTTGAAGAAAAATTGAAATCCGTGTCGGAAGAATGCTTAGAAAAAATGATGGAATATGTGGAATTTGTTCTTTACCAGTATGAAAAGAAACAATAAGATATAAAATGCCCTAAAGAAAATTTGGAAGCGTTTTTTTGGAACTGTGCATTTTGAAGTAGATGAAATATAGCATAGAATAATCAAAGTGTGAGAAGCATCATGGCACAGAAAGAAGAGAATAAATACATACAAGGACTTGACGAATACATCCGTCAGGGTGAACCGCAAGAACAAGAAAGGTGCAGAGCGTGGCAGACAGCCATCGGACTGCAGGAGGTTGATGGACTAAAGACATCGTCCTATCTGTTGGAAACTGCCCGTAGGCATATTGAAGGTGACATCACCATCAGCGAAGCCAAGCAACTTATTGACAGTTACTATAAGTCATTGGCGTGGCGCAAAGAGATAAAAGAGGAACGAACAGAAGAAGCCGATAAGGTATCTACACGCATCACAGAACTGCTGCAAGAACAGACGTTCAACTTTTCACCAGCACAGCTTACCTCTATCCATCGCCGTCTGTTTGAGGGTATCTATAAGTTTGCCGGACGCATACGTGACTACAACATAACCAAGCATGAATGGGTGTTACGAGGCGCAACTGTCTATTACGCCAGTGCTGATACTATCCGTGAGACTCTTGAGTATGACATGGGACAGGAGCGTAACTACAGCTATCAGGGCAAGAGTATCGACGAAGCCATCAGTCATCTGACTCGCTTCTGTGCTAACCTCTGGCAGATTCACGCTTTTGGCGAGGGAAACACCCGTAGCACCGCAGTCTTTATGATTAAGTATTTGAAGACATTGGGCTTCAAAGTGACCAATGACCAGTTTTCCACTAACTCGTGGTACTTCCGTAATGCACTTGTACGAGCAAACTATAGTAATCTGCAGGAAGGTATAACAGAAACTACGTTGTTCCTGGAGCGGTTCTTCCGCAATATGCTACTTGGCGAAACGACACCACTACGCAACAGAGAGATGCACTTGGACTGGAAGCCTGAAACTGAAGACCAAAGTACAATTGACAGACTCCAAAGTGCAAATTTAGACTTCCAAAGTGCAAATTTCGCATTGTTGTTGCCTCCAAAGTGCAAAAATTGCACTTTGGAAGAGATTGCCGTGCTGCGTGTCATCCAGCAAGAGCCTTCTGCCACCCAGAAACACATCGCCGCAGAAATAGGCAAATCAGAGCGGACAGTCAAGTCAATTACCGTTCGGCTAAGCGAACAGGGGATCTTGGTACGCAAGAACGGCAAGCGCAACGGATATTGGGAAATCGTCAATGAATAAAGGAAGATTCTGCTCAAACGCACGAAACCCGAACTGGCCGACAAACTTTTCGGTCTGGCCCAGCGCGACATCGACGAACGCCTGGCTTACTACAACCAGCTCGCCAATGTGACACGTCACGTGAACGCGTAATTTGCTCGCTTTGAGACGTGCTATAGCACGTCTCTACAGCTCGCTAACGCCCGCTATGGCTGCGCCATACGCGGGCGTTGTTGTTTTGGGGCGCATTTAGAGACGTTCCACGGAACGTCTCTACAATGCTACAATGCGCTGTCGCGGGCTATCTACGATAC
>JAFRZC010000028.1 GCA_017442765.1 Prevotella sp.
CCCGGCATGATGGACACCATCCTCAACCTCGGTCTCAATGACGAAGTGGCTGAAGGAATGGTGAAGAAAACCAACAATCCCCGTTTCGTTTACGACTCTTACCGCCGTTTCGTACAGATGTATGGCGACGTGGTGCTCGAAATGAAGCCCGTCAACAAGGAAGACATCGACCCGTTTGAGGAAATCATCGAGAAGGTAAAGGCCGAGCGCGGCGTCAAACTGGACAAAGACCTCAACGTCGATGAACTCAAGAAACTGGTTGTCCTCTTTAAGCAGGCCATCAAGGAACGCACAGGAAATGACTTCCCCAGCGATCCTATCGAGCAGCTCTGGGGCGCCATCTGCGCCGTGTTCCGTTCATGGATGAACGAGCGCGCCATCCTCTATCGCAAGATGGAAGGAATCCCCGACGAGTGGGGCACCGCTGTCTCCGTCATGGCAATGGTATTCGGTAACATGGGCGACACCTCGGCAACGGGCGTATGCTTCAGCCGCGACGCAGCCAATGGCGAAAACGTCTTCAACGGCGAGTATCTCGTCAATGCACAGGGTGAGGACGTCGTGGCAGGTATCCGCACCCCACAGCAGATTACAAAACTCGGCTCACAGCGTTGGGCTGAGCGAGCAGGCATCAGCGAGGAAGAACGCGTGGCAAAATATCCCTCAATGGAAGAGGCCATGCCGAACATCTATGCCGAACTGAACGGCATCCAGGAAAAACTCGAACAGCACTATCACGATATGCAGGACATGGAGTTCACCGTACAGGAAGGTAAACTCTGGTTCCTCCAAACCCGTAACGGTAAGCGCACCGGAGCGGCAATGGTAAAAATTGCCATCGACCTGCTCCACGAAGGTATGATCGACGAGAAGACGGCCATCATGCGCTGCGAACCAAACAAACTCGACGAACTCCTCCACCCCGTATTCGACAAGGTGGCACTCGCTCAGGCCAAAGTCATCGCACAGGGCCTGCCAGCTTCTCCCGGAGCAGCCTGCGGACAAATCGTATTCCACGCTGACGACGCTCAGACATGGCATGCCGACGGCCATCAGGTCATCCTCGTACGTATTGAGACATCACCCGAAGACCTCGCAGGTATGTCAGCAGCAGAAGGTATCCTCACCGCACGTGGAGGTATGACCTCTCACGCTGCCGTCGTGGCACGAGGCATGGGTAAATGCTGCGTATCAGGAGTCGGAGCACTCAATGTCGACTACCACAAGAAGACCGTAGAAATCGATGGCGTCGTCTATAAGGAAGGCGACTACATCTCGCTTAACGGTACAACAGGAAAAGTCTATGCAGGAATGATTCCCACCAAGGCCGCAGAACTCTCAGGCGACTTCAAGGAACTCATGGACCTCTGCGACAAGTACACCAAACTCCAGGTACGCACCAATGCCGACACACCCCACGACGCACAGGTGGCACGCGCCTTCGGTGCAAAAGGTATCGGCCTGACACGAACCGAGCACATGTTCTTCGACGGACAGAAGATTATCGCAATGCGCGAAATGATTCTCGCAGACTCAGCAGAAGGCCGCGAGAAAGCACTCGCAAAGCTGCTGCCCTATCAGAAAGCCGACTTCAAGGGCATACTCGAAGCAATGGATGGACTGCCCGTCAATATCCGTCTGCTCGACCCGCCCCTCCATGAGTTCGTACCCCACGATCTGGCCGGTCAGCAGACTATGGCCGACGAAATGGGCGTCAGCGTAGAAACCATCAAACGCCGTGTCGACTCACTCTCAGAAAACAACCCGATGCTCGGTCATCGCGGCTGCCGTCTCGGCATCACCTTCCCAGAGATTACAGCCATGCAGACACGCGCCATCCTATCTGCAGCTTGCGAACTGAAACAGGAAGGAAAACACCCGCAGCCAGAAATCATGGTGCCACTCATCGGTACACTCCACGAACTCGAACAGCAGAAGTCTATCATCGAGAAAGTGGCAAAGGAAGTATTTGCTGAATACGGCACTGAAATTGAATTTGAAATCGGTACGATGATTGAAATTCCACGGGCAGCACTCACTGCAGACCGCATCGCAGAGCAGGCACAGTACTTCTCGTTCGGTACCAACGACCTCACACAGATGACCTTCGGTTACAGCCGCGACGACATCGCATCATTCCTCCCCGTCTATCTTGAGAAGAAAATTCTGAAGGTAGACCCGTTCCAGGTCCTCGACCAGAATGGTGTCGGTCAGCTCGTCAAGATGGCCGTAGAGAAAGGCCGTGCCGTTCGCCCGAACCTCCGCACCGGCATCTGTGGTGAGCATGGTGGTGAGCCCTCAAGCGTCAAGTTCTGTGCCAAGATAGGCCTCAACTACGCTTCCTGCTCCCCCTTCCGTGTGCCCATTGCACGTCTCGCCGCCGCGCAGGGCGCTCTCGAATGTGAATAATTTTCATAATTTTGAGATACTTAAAAATGCAAGTGCTTGAAAATAAGGCACTTGCATTTTTGTTTCTCTTGAGAAAACGTGTTTTTCTGGTCAACACTTTGTAAATATGTAAACCGCTGATAAATAAGTA
>JAFRZC010000243.1 GCA_017442765.1 Prevotella sp.
CCGCCGACCTCTACACACCCAAGAACGCCGAGGGCAAGCTTCCGGCCATTGCCGTCAGCGGACCCTTCGGCGCTGTGAAGGAGCAGAGCAGCGGCCTCTACGCCATGCGGATGGCGGAGCGCGGATTTGTGACGCTGGCCTTCGACCCGTCGTACACCGGCGAGAGCAGCGGTGAACCCCGCCGCACGGCCTCGCCCGACATCAACACCGAGGACTTCATGGCCGCCGTCGATTATCTTTCCAAGCTCGACAACGTTGACACCGAGCGCATCGGCATCATCGGCATCTGCGGCTGGGGAGGCCACGCCCGCAACGCTGCCGCCGCCGACCCGCGCATCAAGGCCACCGTGGCCAGCACGATGTACGACATGACCCGCATCAGCGGCAACGGCTATTATGAGGCCAACGACAACGAGGCCGACCGTCACGCCGCCAGCGAAGCGATGGCCAGGCAGCGCCTCGCCGACCCGCTGGCGATGGCTGGCGGCGTCATCGACCCTGTGCCCGACGACGCGCCGCAGTTCGTCAAGGACTACCACGCCTACTACAAGACTCCCCGCGGCTACCACCCGCGCAGCGGCAACTCGGGCGACGGCTGGCGCACCATCGGCACCCAGGCCTACGCCAACGCCCGCTTCCTCTACTACATCAACGAAATCCGCTCCGCCGTCCTCGTGATGCACGGCGAGAAGGCCCACAGCCGCTACTTCGGCGAGGCCGCCTACCACTACATGGTGGAGGGCCGTGCCGAGGGCTACAACTTCGTCGGCAAGCCCAACCCCATGCCCGAGAACAAACAGCTGCTCATCATCCCCGGAGCCACCCATTGCGACCTCTACGACGGTGGAGACAAAAATTACATCCCCTGGGACAAGCTGGAACAGTTCTTCCGCGAAAACCTGACGGTGAGCGAGCGGAGAGCCAATCTGGATTGAGCTTTCCCGAGCCGAAGGAAGGTGTGGGTTCTTTCTCCCTTCTTCGATCCTTTTCTGCGAAGACGTTTCTTTGGCTCGGCAAAGTGAACAAGTTGCCTGCGGCTCCCTCCTTCTCGCAAGGCATAGTCAAAGCGAGCTTTGCCTCTGCTCTTGCTTCGTGCGTCGGTTCCCTTTGCACTCGCTTTGCGAAACGTTGCCTCATCAAGCTCGGCAGCCACAGCACTTTGCGCTCCTTACGAAAACCCTGAAAACCAAAGCAATCCACAAATCGTCACACAAAACCCACAAACTGCTGATTTCCGGCATCATCACCCCACGGCCTCTCGGTGATCCCTCGGCGGTGGGTCGGCGGTCGTTTTTCCACGTCACAACGTACACCAATGAAAATCAGATTAACGATGTTTGAGAAAATTTCAACAACTTTTTGCAGAAAACGCTTGTCCATGTTGTTTTTTCCTTATACCTTTGCATTTTGAAAAACAAACAATTAATAACTATAATATGGAATTAATAGCAGAATTAAAAACTAAAGTTTGACAAGTAAAATTAAGCTACAATATTCTGCGGGGCGGCGCGTTATTTATGTGTTATGAAACAGAAAAGTACGACTGACAGTAATAATGCTCTCCACGGTAGCGGCGTTGATGGCGGTCGCCTGCGGGGGGAGTGCAACAAACGATAACGATATGCAAAACGAAACACACCATGGCAACGACGAATGTCTCATCTGCGGAGCTCCGCTCGAATACCTGCAGCAGGACACAATGATGGAGTGCGTCATCTGCCACAAGCACGGTCCCGAACACCATGTGCTGGTGGGTGCCGCGCTGCTGACGGTGTACAACAACTGCTTGCCCGACACAGCAAAAACCGACACAGCCTCAGGACTGGTCGAGATGATGGAGCTCGGCCGTCAGGTGCCTGGCGGCTTCTGCGGAGCAATGGCTTTATGACAATGGAAAAGAGGTCCGTTAAAAACGAGGAAAAGGAGGTCTACAAAGTAACCCTGGCCGGCAGCGCGGTAAACATGATGCTGGTGGTGTTCAAGTTCGCAGCTGGCTTTTGGGGGCACAGCGCCGCCATGATTGCCGACGCCGTGCATTCGCTGTCCGATTTCGCCACCGACATCGTCGTGCTGGCTTTCGTGCGCATCAGCCATAAGCCCAAGGACAAGTCGCACGACTACGGCCACGGCAAGTTCGAGACGCTTGCCACCACCCTGATTGGCGTGGCGCTGTTTGCCGTTGCGGCGGGCATCTTCATCGACGGAGCCAGGAAAATAGCCTTCTGGGCAAATGGCGGTATCCTTGTCATGCCTGGCAAACTCGCGTTGTGGGCTGCTTTGGTGTCCATCCTGCTGAAAGAGATCACATTCCAATACACACGCCGCAAGGCGGAGCAGGTGGGGTCGCAGGTGATGAAGGCCAATGCGTGGCATCACCGCAGCGACGCGCTCTCGTCGGTCGGGACGGCCATCGGCATCGGCGGCGCCATACTTCTGGGCGAGCGGTGGACGGTGCTCGACCCCGTCGCCTCCATCGTTGTGGGAGCGATGATTGTGAAGGTAGCCATCGACCTGTTGCGCAGCGGCATGGGCGAACTGATGGAGCGGTCGCTGCCCGAAGAGGTGGAAAACGAAATCGTCGCGATTGCGCAGAGCGTGCCAGGCGTCGCCCAGCCCCACGAGCTGTGCACCCGACGCATCGGCAACCATTACGCCATCGAGATGCACATCCTCATCGACGGTGAAAAGACGTTGAAGGAAGCACACGGTAAGGCCACCGAGATAGAACGCCGACTGAAAGAACGCTATGGCGACGAGACGCATGTGGCCATCCACGTGGAGCCGCTGGAAGAGGAGCGTGACCCAGAGAACCCTTATAAACACATGAGAAAATGAGCATACTGCAGTTTTTAGGCGACAAGACGCTGAAGGGGGTGGCGCGGAGACAAGCCGTCGTCGCCGAAATCATTGCCGACGACAATGCCCTCGCCGAAATAGAGGCTAACCTGTCGCAACTGGACGAAAAACGTGTAGCCACCATACTTGAGGCCATCGAGGAAATCTCCAACAAACGGCTGAAACACCTCGGAGTGGGATACCTGCAATTGGCCGTGCCGTTCGTGGCATCTCCAAGCAATTCCTGTCGCCGCGAGGCCTCGCGCATCGTGGGCAATATGGCAGCCGACTATCCCGACGAGGCGGCTGCCGCCATCGACTCTCTGCTGGCCAACAGCGCGGACGAAGGCACCGTGGTGCGCTGGAGCTCGGCCTATGCCCTATCGCGCATCGTTGTCCTTGACCGCTACGCGAAAAGCGACCTCTATGACCGTCTCGTCGCCGTTTGTGACCGCGAGGAGGACAATGGCGTCAAGAACCAATACCACAAAGCCCTTAAGAAAGTAGCGATAATCAGGAAATGACGATGGCATTCAAAAGCGTGGACGAGGTGCGTTCCGCCGTGTCCAAGGCCGTGGATTTCTACAACAAACGGCGTCCTCACACGAGCATCGATATGATGAAGCCCGATGAAGCCCGCCTGTGCAGAGGTCCGGTCATAATGAGACAACGTGTTTTGAGACATATTGCCCCTGTTGTGCTGTTGGCAGCCTACCTGCCGATGGTGATATTGTCGTCGTTACACGTTCATCACGAGACTGTTGACTTTCGTGACGACTGTCTGCAATGTACCGGTCATTTCGAGGGACATCATCATCACGAGTGCGACTGCCAATACTGCCATTTCCTCAATCTCAGCTATTTTGGACAGCAGATAGAGCAACCGGCTCCCATTTTCCCCTTAATAAATAATTGCTCCACAGAAACCGCAGAAAGGACTGCGATACTCCATCGGGGAGCAAGTCGGCTGCGCTCGCCGCCGTTTCATCCTTTTCAATCCTTTAGTGCTTGATTGCCCTTTTGTTTGAGTGTTTTGGGCAATCAAGCAATTGCCTATGTATGCAACACTCAAGCGAAAAACAATCAAAATGAAACGGATACTAATCTTATTTATAGTCATACTCCCTCTTGCGGCGTTTGGGCAGAAGGGAACCGATGCAAATTTCTTAGGACATGTAATCAATTCGAAAACGGGCGATCATGTTGCCTATGTAAGTGTCTTCTTGCAGGGCACCGCCATCGGCGCCGCCACCGACGAGAGCGGTCATTTCCATATCGCCAACTGCCCTGAAGGCACCTTCACAGTAGTGGTACGTGGTGTCGGGTTCAAGCAGCTGGAGCGTGATGTGACTTTCGAGCGGAAGAAGACCGTGGAACTCGATTTCCAGATTGAACCCGATGCCATCGCACTTGGTCAGGTGGTAGTCACCGCCACCCAACATGCCACATCGCGTACCGAGACACCGTCGGTGGTGAGTGTGGTGGGCAGCGATCAGCTGGAGGCCACCAGCGCTGTCAACCTGGCCGAGGGATTGCGCCTGCAGACGGGCGTATGTGTAGACAACACCTGCCAAAACTGTGGTGCCAACGAGGTGCGTCTCAGCGGATTGGACGGTGCCTACTCGCAAATACTCATCGACAGCCGCCCCGTCAACAATGCCCTCGCCAGCCTCTACTTGCTGGAGCAGCTGCCCACGGCTCTAATCGACCGCATCGAGGTGATGCGCGGCGGCGGGTCGGCTCTTTACGGCAGCAATGCCATCGCCGGTGTCATCAACGTCATCACCAAAGAACCTCTTCGCAACAGCGCATCGGTGGTAAACACCACCCGTCTTGTAGGAGGCCGGAGCATCGACTGGAGCAACACGTTCAATGCTTCGGTAGTCAGCGACAGCCGTAAGGCAGGCCTTTTTATCTACGGCAACAATCGCCAACGCAATCCGTATGACTACGATGGCGACGGCTATTCGGAAATCGGATTGCTGAAGGCTCACATGGTGGGTTTCAGCGGATACCTGCGCACCAGCGATTATTCAAAGCTGAACATCGAGTACCACAATATTGGCGACTATCGTCGCGGTGGCGACCGCTTCGACCTGCCCACAAACCAGGCTCATGTGGCCGAGGGCGGCGAGCACAACATTCACTGCGGCAGCGTCAAATGGGATTGGTTCGCCGCCGACGGCCTCGGTCACACATCGGCGTTCGCATCGGCACAATATGTCGACCGCGAAAGCTATAATGGGGAACGCGAGGACGATGAGCCTTTTGGCAACTCCTACGGCTACACCACCGACTTGACCACGAACGAAGGGCTCCAGTACAGCCGTCATCTCAATCATCTAATCTTTATGCCCGCCGAACTTACCGCCGGCATCGAGCATACCTACGACCACTTGAAAGACCGTCTGCTCACCGACACCGGCACCCTCGACCAAAGCAGCTCGCTGCTAAGCGCCTACCTGCAAAATGAGTGGAAGGACAAGCATTGGAATATCCTTGTCGGGCTCCGGTTTGACCACTGGGAAAACCATCAATTATCAATTGACAATTATCATCTGACAAACATCAGCCCTCGACTGAACCTGCGTTACGCACCCAGCAATCATCTGGTGTTCCGCACGGGCTATTCGTCGGGATTCCGCGCCCCACAGGTGTATAACGAAGACCTCCACGTGGGGGCCGCGAACGGCGATCTTTATAAAATCACCAATGCCGACGATCTGCGGCAGGAACGCTCGCATTCCGTCACTGCCTCGGCTGACCTCTGCTTCCATCTGGGCAAGATGGAGGGCGACCTGATGGTGGGGGGCTTCTATACGCGTATCAACGATGCCTTCGTCAACGAGCTGATGTTCGACGACACCGCCAGCGGCTATCGTCACTATGAACGCCGCAACAGCGACGGTGCCCAGGTGGCAGGCATCAGTGCCGATATGAGCCTGATTTTCGGCGAGCGCTTCCAGATGCAGTTGGGCGGCACCTGGCAGAGTAGCCGATACACGGGACAGGGATTGGAATGGGATGAGGGCAAATATGAAAGCCGTATGGAGCGTGTGCCCGACCTCTATGGCCATCTTAGCGCCACCTACACCCCCGGCAAGCGACTGAGTCTGATGGCTACCGGCACCTTCACAGGTCCGTTGCTGGTGTACCACTCAGTGCAACATGACGATGGCGCCAAGCACTCGCATGCCACCAAAGTAGAGCAGGTCATCACCCCTTCTTTTTTCGACCTCACGCTGAAAGTCTCATACAGCATCCCCTTAGGCTCGCACTCTTCACTGGAACTTAATGGAGGAGTGCAAAACCTGTTCAACAGCTTTCAACGCGATTTCGACAGCGGTCCCGACCGAGACGCATCCTACATCTACGGCCCCACCCTCCCGAGGACCTTCTTTATAGGCACCAGGATGATTCTGTAGTCGCGGATTTAGATTATCAATCTGCAACATACTGAAAAGCCGGAATTTCCGTTTCGGACTTGTGATGCCAAAGGTAGAAAACGGACAAAAGGACAGGTGATTGTAGTCGACGAACCCATCCCTATGGCTGCAGAAGACCCTGCGGGATGGGAAGACTTAAAGCGAAAAGTTCACAACTTTGTGGTCCACAAAAATGTGAACTTTTCAATAAAAGCTGTGTCCTTGCACTTGAAAAAACGGTTATTATCATGACAATGAAGAAGGCTTTTGTATATAGTGTAACCGCTAAAAGTGAGAATTTTACAGGCCGACTGGCAGAAACAAAACGTCTAAAAAAAGGATTTCGAATGCAGGCTGGCGACAGGCCGGAATGTCGGCGACGTGATAGCCTGCCGCTGCGGCAAGCCCACCTCCTGTCCCGACCGGCTCTGCCGAGCTTTGAGACAACTGAAACAACAATGAGAATGCGTTAATGTGTTATTGCGTTAATGAGTTAGTCTTTTCTAAATCAACACGCACAATGAAATACAAGCTTATGGCATTACTGACGACATTGCCGGCGCTGGCCACGGGTGGCTGCGGACAGCAGAAGTACGGCAACATGGACGTGGAGGCCTTCGCCTTACGTGATGCTCGACGAGGCACTATTTAATAGTATAACAGTCCTCTATGTGGAAATCCGGCTCGTAATTGCAAATGCCAGCGACCGCCACCTGCTCCGTGCCATGCTCTACGAAACGCTGATGCTGCTACAAAATGGCACAAGAGCCAGCGGAACGCGTAGAGAGGCAATTAGATATTTCTTTAATGCCCTGCACAATAAATTGCGGGGTGTTTCGTTATTAGTATGTTGTAAAACATTTATGGTATGACCAACAAAGAAAAAACCTCGATTATTCAAAGCGGTAAAGAATATTTCCGCCAGATAATTATCCCGGCGCACCTGAAAGGGTTGGAAGGCTTGCGGTTGAAGGACTTCGATGTAAATCCATTCCTCATCAATTACCTTGCCGCGTTCCTTTGTGGCAATACGGAATCACTGTCACTGGCCAAGGCCTTGGTCTACCCGCGTGTCATCGGGACGAGCATCAACACCAGTTTCGGCTCCAATATCCAGTATTTCATCGCCGGACTCAAAGAGATAACCAGCAGCGGTTCGGCCATACCGGGTATTGACATCGAGTTTACAGATGCCATCGACGGACGTAAGAAGTATTGCCAATGCAAGGCCGGTCCTAAAACTATCAACCGCGACGATATGAATACCATCTTGAGGAATTATAAAGAATTCAAAAATAATACACATTGGGATAGCCTTTGTGAAACTACAGATGATGATTTTGTTGTGGGTGTGCTATTTGGTGGGAGCAGTGAGCTTTCTACAAATTACAAAACCATTTCTGCGACCTATCCTATTTATTGTGGAGCAGAGTTCTGGGAGCACCTTACTGGCGACAAGCATTTCTACAATCGCTTGACAAAAGCCTTCGGCGAGGTTGTGGAGGAAGATGATACAGAAGAAAAGCGTCTGATAAACAATGTGGTCAAA
>JAFRZC010000244.1 GCA_017442765.1 Prevotella sp.
AATGGGGCGGCAAGTACCAGTGTCAGGAAATCTCGGCCAAGAAGGGCCAGGGTGTTCAGGAACTGTTGGAGAAGGTGCTGCTCGAGGCCGAGATGCTCGACCTCAAGGCCAATCCCAACCGCAAGGGCACGGGTTCCATCATCGAGTCGTCGCTCGACAAGGGTCGTGGCTATGTCTCTACGGTGCTTGTGTCGAACGGAACGTTGAAGGTTGGTGACAATGTCATCGCCGGTACCAGCTATGGGCGTATCAAGGCCATGTTCAACGAGCGCAACCAGCGCATCGAGGAGGCGCGTCCGGCTGAGCCCGCCATCATTCTCGGACTCAACGGAGCCCCGACAGCCGGCGACACGTTCCACGTGCTCGACACTGAGCAGGAGGCCCGTGACATCGCCAACAAGCGACTGCAGCTGCAACGCGAGCAGGGCTTGCGCACGCAGAAAAAGTTTACGCTCGACGACATCTCCCACCGCATCGCACTCGGCGAGTTCCACGAGCTCAACATCATTGTCAAGGGCGACACCGACGGAAGTATCGAGGCTCTCAGCGACTCGTTCCTCAAACTCTCTACGGAGAAGGTTCAGGTCAACGTCATCAACAAGGCCGTCGGTCAGATCAGCGAGAACGACGTGATGCTCGCCTCGGCCTCTGATGCCATCATCGTCTGCTTCCAGGTGCGTCCGTCGGCCGAGGCCCGCAAGGCCGCTGACCGCGAGGGCGTGGATATCAACACCTACTCGATTATCTACGATGCCATCGACGACATCAAGTCCACCATGGTCGGTATGCTCGACAAGGTGAAGAAGGAGATTGTCACCGGCCAGGTAGAGGTGAAGCAGGTCTTCAAAATCTCGAAGGTCGGAACCGTTGCCGGCGGTCTTGTTACCGAGGGCAAGGTACACAACAAGGACAAAGGCCGTGTGGTTCGCGACGGTATCGTCATCCACACCGCACCCATCGACGCGCTCAAGCGCTACAAGGACGATGTCAAGGAGGTGGCTGCGGGCTTCGAGTGCGGTCTCTCTCTCGTCAACTTCAACGATATTCAGGAAGGCGACATCATCGAGACCTTCACCGAGATAGAGGTGGAGCAGAAGCTGTGAGTTCAGTCAGGATGAAGCGGTTTGTCGGTATATTGCTGACGCTCTTTTCGGTCTTCGTCTGCGAGGCAGGGGAGGTCGGCAGGGTGGCTTCGCCCGACGGGCGCAACGTTGTCGTCCTTCAATTAGACGATGCCGGCTCGCCCACCTATACCCTCAGCCGCGACGGTAGCGAGCTGATTGCATCGTCGATGCTGGGGATGGAAACCTCGCGCGGCAATTTTTTCACGGGGCTGACATCAGTCAGGAGCGTAACGCTGGAGACTAACGAGACCTACACGCTCCCCGTAGGAAAGACCAGCACCTACGTCAACCATTACAAGGAGCTGCGGGCGCAGTTCATCAAAGACGACTACACCATGACGGTGCAGATGCGCGTCTATGACGACGGGCTCGCTTTTCGCTATCAGTTTGCCGGAAGGCTGAGTCTGCAAGCGAAAGCCGACTCCTCGCAGGTGTGCATTCCCAAGTGCAGCAAGATATGGGCGTTGCCCTATGTCAACCACTACGAGGGTCACTACACCGGGCGCACCTGGGCGGGCACTGTGAGCGCGGCGGAGAGAGCCTGTGCACCCGTGTTGGTCAAGACCTCTTTGGGAAACGACAGCTGGTGTCTGATTACCGATGCCGCAGTCGATGCGCGTTTCTGCACATCCTCCATCACGTTCGGCACTGCCGCCGAGAAAGGCAAGTTCAAGTATTTCCTCGAAGGCTCGCCCAACAACCGTCTGCCCTACGAGACTCCCTGGCGCGTGGTTTTCATCGGCTCGCTGACCGACATGGTCGAGTCAACGCTCTGCGAGAACCTGAATCCGCCGACGGCCTACGACGATACGAGCTGGATTCGTCCGGGACTGTCGTCGTGGGACTGGGGAGGTCTGGACGGGCGCCAGACGAAGGACCTTGAGGTAATCAAGGAATTTATCGACATGGCGGCCAAGATGGGCTGGCCCTACTTCACCCTCGACGACGGATGGGACGGTGCGCCCTACGACCTGACGGCCGTGACCTCATATGCAGAGGAGAGGGGGGTAAAATGTTTCATCTGGTCGCACCAGAACCGCTTTCAGAACAGCGAGACGCAGATTCGCTCCATCCTTCAAGACTGGAAGAGCAAGGGCTTCGTCGGCGCGAAGATAGATTTCTTCGAGGACGACAGCCAGTCGATGATGAGCAAATACGACAAACTGCTCCGTGTGGCGGGCGAGCTGCAGTTCATGTTGAATTTCCACGGTTGCACCAAGCCCAGCGGCCTGCGGCGCACCTATCCGCATTTCCTCTCATGCGAGGCGGTCTATGGCAACGAGCAATATTACTACAACAGCACGGCCACGCCTGCCACGCACAACATCAGCCTGGCCTTCACCCGCAACGTCGTCGGCCCGATGGAATATACGCCCGTCGAGTTTGCCCGTCGCGACGGGGTCATCCGCCACACAACCACGTGGAGCCATCAGGTGGCATTGGCCATCATCTTCGAGTCGGCCATCCAGACCATTGCCGACAGTGGCGACAACATTATCTACAACACCGCGGCCCCGCTGCTGAGCACTCTGCCTGCCGCATGGGACGAGACGCGCTGCCTCGAGGCCAACGCCGACAATTTTGTCACTGTCGCGCGCCGGCAAGGCGACGACTGGTATGTCGGCAGCGTGAGCTCCCGCTTGCGCACGCTCTCCCTGCCCTTCGACTTCCTCGGCAGCGGCACCTACACCGCGCAGATCTACAAGGACGGCACCTGCCCCTCTGACATCCAGTACGAGGAAAAGAGCGTTACCCGGGCTTCCACGCTCAGCTTGCTGGTGAAAGCCAGCGGCGGTGTCAGCATCCGGCTGTCGAAACAGCCTGTCCGACAGCCCGCCCCCTTTGTCTTAGAGGCGGAGAAAGCAACCTTCAAGGGTGGCATCACCACCGAGACCGACGGCGACGGCAACTGCTCGGGCGGGAAATATGTGGGATGGGTAGGCTCCGGCAACACCGTCACGTTCAAGTTCGACGCACCCGCCGAGGGCGTTTACGACCTCACCCTTTTCTTCATCACGATGGAAGACCGCGACTGCTACATTCAGGTGAACAACGGCGAGAAGACGTACTACTCGCTGAAAAGCAACGGCTTCAGCTGGAACAGCGACGGACTGGCCTGCCACACCGTGCAGGTGACACTTCCGCAGGGGGCAAGCACCATCGCCATCGGCAACGACAACGGCTACGCCCCCAATTTCGACCGCATACAGCTTGCCCGCTCGCGCTACGAGAATCCCGCTACGGGGATAATGGCTCCCCTCCAACTCCGGCCCCGCCCGGCCTCCCCCGGGGGAGGAGAGGGGAAAAGCGCAGCCTACGACCTGCAAGGAAGGAAGATCGCTGGCAATCCCTCATCCTTCATCTCTCATCCCTCATCCCAAAAGGATATCTTCATCGTTGGCGGGAAAAAGATTGTCGTGAGGTGAGCGTTAAGAAGTGTTAACCGCCGGTGCGAAACATATATGTCTCACCGCGTGAAGTGTTAAAACGGAATTTTCGTTTTAACACTTCGTTTTTTGCTTCCGGAGTGACGAAAATTGCCTTTTCGGTGCCGAGAAGCCATCTGTTATTTGCGAAACATATATCTCTCACCTGCAAGAGATATATGTTTCGGATCCCGAAAGACCGTCTTTCAGGTTGCGAAAGACCGTCTTTTGCAAGCGAGAGATATATGTTTCGGAAAGGAAGAGGGATAAAAGACGAAAGGTGAGGGTTGTATGTCGCTGTCTTGCAGCTACTTGCAAAAAATCTTCGCTACGGTCTTTTCTCGCTCCCGGTGGACGGGAACGCCCCCCAGCCGTTTTCGTGCGCTCAGAGCATGTTAAAATTTTGCCGGCACCGGCCGTTTTTTAACATTTCGCATCCGTCAATTGTCAATTATTTTGTATCTTTGCACTCCGTATGGCAGACAACAGCAATGCCTTTGTGCGGCAGGTGGCCGAGAAAAAGTATGAGTATGGCTTCGCGACCGATGTTCAGACCGAGATTATCGACAGGGGTCTGAGCGAGGATGTCGTGCGGCTGATCTCGCAGAAGAAGGACGAGCCCGAATGGCTGCTCGACTTCCGGCTGCGGGCGTTCCGCCATTGGCAGACCATGGAGCAGCCCACATGGGGGCATGTCCATCTGCCCGACATCGACTATCAGGCCATCAGCTACTATGCAGCCCCCTCCCAGCCTACCCCTGAGCCCTCCCAGCAGGGAGGGGGAGCTTCTGGCGAGCAGGCCATTGACCCCAAGCTGATGGAGACCTTCGACAAGCTGGGCATCCCCCTCGAGGAGCGGCTCGCGCTGAGCGGCAACACCGCCGTCGATGCCATCATGGACTCTGTCTCGGTAAAGACAACCTTCAAGGAGAAACTGCGCGAGAAGGGTGTCATCTTCTGCTCCATCGGTGAGGCCATCAAGGAGCACGGCGACCTGGTACGCCAGTACATCGGTTCTGTCGTGCCCTACCGCGACAACTTCTACGCCGCCCTCAACAGCGCCGTCTTCAGCGACGGTTCATTCGTGTATATCCCCAAGGGCGTGCGATGCCCGATGGAGCTCAGTTCCTACTTCCGTATCAACGCCCGTAACACCGGTCAGTTTGAGCGCACGCTCATCGTGGCCGATGACGACTCCTACGTCAGCTATCTGGAGGGCTGTACGGCACCTATGCGCGACGAGAACCAGCTGCATGCCGCCATCGTCGAGATTATCGTGATGGACCGTGCCGAGGTGAAGTACTCGACCGTACAGAACTGGTATCCTGGCGATGAAAACGGTAAAGGTGGTGTGCTGAATCTGGTAACTAAACGTGGCGATTTGCGTGGTGTGGACTCTAAACTCTCCTGGACTCAGGTTGAAACGGGTTCCGCCATTACTTGGAAATATCCGTCGTGCATCCTGCGTGGCGATAATTCTCAGGCAGAGTTCTATAGTGTGGCTGTGA
>JAFRZC010000245.1 GCA_017442765.1 Prevotella sp.
ATATATATTACTCAGTAAAATAATATATATTACTCGGTAATATAATATATATTACTTTGTAAAACCTTGTCGTTCGCATCGCGAAAGTTTAGCTTCCGCATGTTGAAAGGCTGCTTAGCCGAAAAAAACAGTTTTTTTATTTTGTATTGTGTTCAATTTTCACTACCTTTGACTACCGTCGAAGATAGGATGCATCTCAACAATAAAAATAAAAAAACGTTTTTTTATTTTGTATTGTGTTCGTTTTTCACTATCTTTGACTACCGTCGAAGATAGGATGCATCTCAACAATAAAAATAAAAAAACGATTTTTATTTTGTATTGTCTTCGATTTTCACTACCTTTGCAACCATAAAACAGATACGATTATGGCACTCAATCCGAACAAAAACCTCAAGCTCTACTATTCCATCAAGGAGGTGGCCAAGAAGTTTGGCGTAAATGAGAGCACGCTGCGCTATTGGGAGACGGAGTTTCCGCACCTGCGCCCGAAGACCAACGGACAGAACGTCAGACAATATACCGAGAAAGATATCGATCAGGTACGCACCATCTATAATCTGGTGAAGGTGCGAGGCTTCAAACTGTCCACCGCACGCAAGATGCTCAACACGAATCGTCTGGGAGCCGACCGCAGCGCCGACGTGCTGCAGACCCTCATCACCGTCCGCGACAACCTGAAACAGCTAAAGGTACAACTTGACGGTCTGGCATAAAGATTTGTGTTTTAGTACCCTTCTGCCCATTTAATCGTATCTTTGGCTACCGCCGAAGGTAGGATGCATCTCAACAATAAAAATAAAAAATCAAGTTTTTATTTTGTATTGTCTTCGATTTTCACTACCTTTGCACCCGCGTTGAGAAATGCCGGTCCCGTAGCTTAGCTGAATAGAGCGTCAGATTCCGGTTCTGAAGGTCTTGGGTTTGAATCCCAACGGGATCACAAAAACAGGGGCGTAGCTCAGCTGGTTTAGAGCGCTTCAGTCACATTGAAGAGGTCATCGGTTCGAATCCGATCGTCCCTACCTCCGGAAAGAAAATCGCTTAGCTATTTCGGTTAAGCGATTTTTTCTTCCGTTATTTCTGCCTTTTGGCAGTGTGGCGGCTACTCGTCGCCAAGCACCTTTTTGGCATAGGTGACGCGCTCGTAGTCGAACTCGTCGGTCTCGCCCTCTCCGACCATTGTACCCACGAAGGTACGGCTGTCGAGGCTGAGGTCGTCGTAGCTGATGATCATCTGGAAGGCGGGTATGCCCTCGCCGCCGTCGTAGGTGACGACGATGTCCCAGGTCTTCGAGTCGATGTACCAGCTGAAGCGGCGTGAGTATTTCAGCTCGTCGCCGATGTAGTCGTTCTGCAGTCCGCGCCCCGAGGTGTTATCGTCAGTCTGGTCGAACTCGATGTCGGTGGAGTAGGTCTCGGTTTTCAAGATGCCGTTCTCGTCGTAGAACTTGGCTACGGTGGTGCCGGTCCAGTGCCCGCGCAAGGTTTGCGCCATGGCCACGATGTCTATTCCGTCGTCGCTGCCGCCATTGCCGTGACCGTGATAGTCGTAGTCGCGCCCGTAGCCGGGGCCGTAGTGGTTGTACCAAGGATCCCAGGGATCGTCGTCGCAGGCTGTGAAGAGTGCGGGCAATGCTGCGATGGCGAGCACTGCCAATAGATTCTTTATGGTTTTCATTGCTGTACCCTTTCTCTGTTTTTTATGTTATTTATTAGGAATAAAGACTCGTTTCATGTGTACAGGCTCACCTTGCTTGGCATCACCATCGATACTGGCCTTTGCACCTACGCCATAGTAGTCATAATAATGGTCGTAGCCGTAGTAGTCGTAGCGATCCCAGTTGGGCGACGAGGTGTGGACAAGATAAAAGTCGATGTTCCTGTCGCCGTCATAGATGGTTCCCTCAAAGCGGTTGTCGTTCAGACGGTAGTCACGAATCTCGATGTCGTAGTTGTCTTCACGGAAATGAATGTAAATGACTTTGTTGACCACCCGCCAGTGTATCTTGCTGGCCACATAGTTACGGTGACTGTCCCAGGGATGCTCGTTGTAGTAGTCAATCCAGTAGCCGCCGCCTTCCTTGAATTTGAACACATCGGCCTCGAAATAAAGTTGTGTGCGTGTAGACGCATACATCTCATCGCCCCATTCAGAATACACATAGGTATTGCCTTCCCAGGTTCCTTCGAGCGTCATGCCGATGTCCTGGTCTTCACAAGAACTAAATGCCAACGGCAGCATGGCTACCGCAAGAAAAACTAAAAGTGTAGAAATCTTTTTCATAATCTATAGGTTTTTAATTGTTTATTTTGTCAATCACACTGCAAAGGTAAGAGTTTTTCCCCTCTTGCCCAAAGGAAAAACCATAATATTTTGTAGGAATTTCCCTATTTCATTTTTTTATCGTATATTTGCAACAGAATTTACACAATTAACAACATAAAAAAATGAAAACAGTTTATGAATTCTCTGTCAAGGACAGAAAAGGTAAGGATGTGTCGTTGCGCGAATATGCCAACGAAGTGTTGCTCATCGTGAATACGGCGACAAAGTGCGGTTTTACACCACAATACGACGAGCTGGAGAAGCTCTACGAGCAGTATCACGCTGACGGATTCACCATATTAGACTTTCCCTGCAACCAGTTCGGCCAGCAGGCTCCCGGCACCGACGAGTCGATACACGAGTTCTGCAAACTCAACTTCGGCACCGAGTTTCCACGCTTCAAGAAGGTGAAGGTCAACGGCCCTGATGCTGACCCGCTCTTCAAGTTCCTCAAGGAGCAGAAAGGCTTTGCCGGCTGGAACATGGATCATCCCATCGCCCACATCCTCGACGACATGCTCTCGAAAGAAGACCCCGACTATCAGCAGAAGCCCGACATCAAGTGGAACTTCACCAAGTTCCTCGTCAACAAGAAAGGTCAGGTGGTCGCCCGCTTCGAGCCTACCGAGCCGATTGACAACATCGCAAAGCAAATAGAAGAACTGTTAAAGTAACCCTCAACGACCTTAATGTCTTTAACGGCCTTAAAATCCCTGAAAAGAAACACGTATATATAATATGGAACATACAAAATGCCTGATCATCGGCAGCGGGCCCGCAGGCTACACCGCCGCCATCTACGCCGGACGCGCCAACCTCGCGCCCGTGCTCTACTGCGGACTGCAAATGGGCGGACAACTCACACAGACCACCATCGTCGAGAACTTCCCGGGCTATCCCGAGGGTGTCGATGGCAACCAGATGATGATGGAGCTGCGCCAGCAGGCTGAGCGCTTCGGAGCCGACCTGCGCGACGGCATCGTCACGGCTGTCGATTTCTCTGAACGCCCGTATAAAATCACTATCGACGACAACGTGCAGGTGGAAGCCGAAACGGTCATCATCGCCACCGGAGCCTCGGCAAAATATCTCGGTCTCGACGACGAGAAGAAATACAACGGCATGGGTGTATCGGCCTGTGCCACATGCGACGGATTCTTCTACCGCAAGAAGACTGTGGCCGTCGTTGGCGGCGGAGACACAGCCTGCGAAGAGGCCATCTACCTCGCCCAGCTCTGCCAAAAGGTCTATATGATTGTAAGAAAACCCTATCTGCGCGCTTCCGACGTGATGCAGCGGCGCGTCAAAGAGAACGAAAAGATTGAGGTGCTCTTCGAGCACAACACGCTCGGACTCTATGGCGACGGAGCCGTGGAAGGCGCACACGTGGTCTATCGCAAGGGCGAGACCGATGAACGGCAGTACGACCTGCCCATCGACGGGTTCTTCCTTGCCATCGGCCACAAACCCAACACCGACGTGTTCCGCCAGTGGCTCGACCTCGACGAGACGGGATACATCCGCACCCTCGACGGCACACCGCGCACCAATATCCCGGGAGTCTTTGCCGCCGGCGACTGCGCCGATTCTGTCTATCGTCAGGCCATCGTGGCCGCAGGCAGCGGATGCAAAGCCGCCCTCGAAGCCGAGCGGTTCCTGCAAGAATGAAAAAAATCTGCAAACTCATTTCCGACTATATAGGCGTCCTGGTGCTGCTGGCTGCTGTGGTTGCGCTGTTGTGGCCTGACATGTTCACTCGCATAAAGCCTACGGTCATCAATCCGCTATTGGGTGTCATCATGTTCGGCATGGGACTGACACTGAGCTGGAAGGATTTCCGTGTGGTGTTCAGCCGACCACGCGACATCGCCATCGGCTGTGCCACGCAGTTCACCGTGATGCCGCTGTTGGCCTTTGTGCTGGCGCGGCTCTTCCATCTCGACGATGCACTCACCATTGGCGTGGTGCTCGTGGGTTGCTGTCCGGGCGGCACGGCATCGAACGTCATCACCTATTTGGCTAAAGGCGACCTCGCACTGAGCGTCGGCATGACGGGAGTCTCGACACTGCTTGCACCAGTGTTGACACCGTTGCTTGTTCTGCTGCTGACCGACAAATCGGTCGATGTCAACGTGGCGGCCATGTTCCTCAGCATCCTCTGGGTGGTCATCCTGCCCATCGTGGCCGGCCTTGCCGTGAAACGTCTGTGGCCGAAGACAACGGAACGCGCGATAGACTATCTGCCAGCACTGTCATCAATAACCATCGCCACCATCGTGCTCATCATTATTTCGGCCAGTGCCCACCGGCTGCTCTCCGGAGGATTGATTATCGTGGCCGTGGTCATGCTCCACAACATCGGCGGCCTCACCATCGGCTACCTTATCGGCCGACTGCTGCACCTCGACATGCCCAAGCAACGCGCACTGAGTATTGAGGTAGGCATGCAGAACAGCGGGCTCGCCTCAGGCCTGGCCACACTCCACTTTGCCGCCTACCCCATGGCCACCATCCCGGGTGCCATCTTCAGCGTCTGGCACAACATCAGCGGCGCCATCGTGGCCCACCTCTATGTCAGCCTAACCCCAACCTCTCCCCAAGAGAGGAGAGAGGCATGTAGGGACGCGGCGTGCCGCGTTGAATGATAGCAGCGGTTTTAAGATTTGTTCGCATTTTTTCCTGCTCCCGAGAGCCAGAGGCCGAGGTAGGTGAGCAGGCCGTTGAGCATCAGCAGCTCGTAGCCGAAATGGTAGCCGGTTGCTGATGCTATTGTTTTGTCTAAGAGGAAACACAGAAGAGGCGAGGCCACGCAGACATAGGGCACGAGACGGTCGTTGGTCCGCCGTTTTGTGAAGAGTCCGAAGGCAAACAGGCCGAGCAACGGGCCGTAGGTATAGCCGCACATGACGTAGATGGCATCGATGACACTGGTGGAGTTGAGCAGGCGGAACAGCAGGATGAACACCGCGAAGACGACGGCCACGCCGACATGTGCCCGCTTGCGCAGTCGCTCGTCGCCTGCCCTGCCGCGCAGATCCACGCAGTAGCTCGTCGTGAGCGAGGTCAGCGCGGAGTCGGCAGAGGAGAACGATGCCGCCACGATACCCACGATGAACAGCATGAGCGCAGCCCGTCCCAAACGTCCCGTAGCGGCAAACATGGGCAGCAGCTCGTCGCCCGAGGCTGGCAGCGACAGCCCCTGACGCGCCGCCAGCTGAGCCAGCAGGATGCCCAGACACATGAAGAGCAGATTGGCCGGAGCGAAGGCAAAGCCATAGGTACACATATCCTTCTGCGCGTCGCGCAGCGTGCGGCACGTCATGTTCTTCTGCATCATATCCTGGTCGAGCCCCGTCATCACAATGGTGATGAACATGCCGCTGAGAAACTGCTTCCAGAAAAACCACTTCGAATGCCAGTCGTCGAAGACAAACATACGGCTGCGGGCATCGCCCTTGATTGCTTCCACAGCATCGGGGAGCGAATAACCCAGCTCGCCCGTCACCTTATATATAATAAGTATAAGTGTCGCAAACATGCAGACGGTCTGGAACGTGTCGGTCCACACGAGCGTCTTGATACCGCCTCGACGGGTGTATAGCCAGATCAGACAGACCATCAGCGGCACCGTAATCCAAAACGGAATCCCCAAGCCTACCCCTGTCCACGTCTCCCCTCCTTTCAGGGAGGGGTCGGGGGTAGGCCCGAGCACGAAGCGTTGCAGGATGATGCAGACCACGTAGAAGCGCACGGCCGCACCCGTCATCTTCGACAGGAGGAAGAACGCCGCGCCCGTCGTGTGCGCCCGTCGGCCTATGCGGTCACGCAGGTAGGTGTAGATGGTTGTCAGGTTCAGCCGGTAATAGACCGGCAGCAACACGAACGCCACCACGAAATAGCCGAGGATAAAGCCGAGACAGGTCTGCATGTAGGCCATGTCGGAACTGAGCACCATGCCCGGCACACTCACAAACGTCACGCCCGAGATGCTCGCCCCCACCATGCCAAACGCCACCATGTACCACGGCGCACGCCGGTTGGCGCGATAGAACGCCTCGTTCGTCGCCTTGCGCCCTGCCGTCAGCCGGCTCACCGACAGCAACACAAGAAAATAAGCCAGTACAACCGCCAGTATTGTCATTCTGTCATTATATTTCTGTGCGCAAAATTACAAAAAATATTAGAATTTATCACACAACAAGCCTGACGCAAACAGGAAAAATAACAAATATTCAATTTCTTCGCAAAATTTCTTTCAAATTATTTGGAGGTTTGGCGGAAAAGTGATAAATTTGCAGCCGATACGTAACATTTACTGATGATGATAGCATTTGTTTCTACAAATTGGTGGTGGCGCAGCTCAAGATTCCAGAAGTCGTGAGTCGCTTGCCGCGTGTATGTAGTTCAGATAGACACAACAGGGCCTGCCGTTCTTACGACAGGCCTTTTCTAATTTTCTGACAGAGAGACCGAGAGACATAGAGACATTCAACATTTATATTATATATTAAATAACACAATTATGAAACAGAAGAAATTTATCCTTCAAGAGAGTGAGATGCCGACGAGGTGGTACAACATTCAGGCCGACATGCCGAACAAACCCATGCCGCCCATCCATCCGGCAACGAAAGAGCCACTGGGAGTAGATGACTTGGCACACATCTTCCCGCGTGAGTGCTGTGTGCAGGAGCTCGACACGGAGCACGCCTTCATCGACATCCCCGAGGAGGTACTGGAGAAGTATCGCTACTACCGCGCCACGCCGCTCGTGCGTGCCTATGCGCTGGAAGAGGCGCTCGGCACACCGGCGCACATCTATTTCAAGAACGAGTCGGTGAACCCGCTCGGGTCGCACAAGATCAATTCCGCCCTGCCCCAGTGCTACTATGCCAAGCAGGAGGGCACGACGAACGTGACCACCGAGACGGGTGCCGGACAGTGGGGCGCCGCCCTGTCGTATGCCGCAAAGGTGTTCGGACTGGAGTGCGCCGTCTATCAGGTGAAAATCTCGATGCAGCAAAAGCCCTACCGCTCAAGCATCATGCGCACCTTCGGTGCCGTTGTTGAGGGGTCGCCCTCAATGTCAACACGTGCCGGAAAGGACATCATCACACGCGACCCGATGCATCAGGGCTCGCTCGGAAC
>JAFRZC010000246.1 GCA_017442765.1 Prevotella sp.
CGTCAGCTCGCTGGCCGTGGTGACCTTGAAGAAGTCGTCCTCGGCAGCAATAGCGTTGTTGAAGCATGTCAGCTGCCCTTGCAGCAGCGTCGGAAATGTGCCGAAAGAGGTTGCAAAGCTCTCGAAACGGCCTTTCACACGAAGATAGAAGTTCACGTGGTAATCGTTACCTTTTTCCCTGATATTGTAGTAGGGTTTTGCTTGTAAAGTGTTAGATAGCATATCCTTATTATATTTTAATTTGTTATTTATTTCTTTTTTTTCGACCACTCGGCGCACCGAGTAGTCAGAAAACGACTTTGTGGCCATCACTCGGTGCACCGAGTGGTCGTGCCAACGACTTTTTTGCGGGTACTCGGCTTACCGAGTGGTCGTGCCAACGACTTTTTTGCGGGTACTCGGCTTACCGAGTGGTCGTGCCAACGACTTTTTTGCGGTACTCGGCGCACCGAGTGGTCCTTTTCCCGTTCTCGCCCTGCGATGCAGTGACGATATGACGGATCAGAGTCCCCTGATTCCACAGACCCCGAGCGGGGAGCGTTCAGTTCTTCGGCTCAATGGTGAACACAAACTTGATATTGCCACTGCCCCTATCATCAATATCTCTACTGAACGAGACTTCGGAGGCAGGAGTGCCCGTCCAGGTCTTTTTATCAGAGTTGCCCGACCAGCCTGTGCCGGAGATTTCAACAGTCTCGGCAGTTACTTCAATCTTGGTGAAGTTGCCGAGGCTGGTGGTAAATTTTCCGCCCCCCATGAAATACTTATCCTCGAAGTATATCCTGCGCGCATTTATAGTGACACCGTCCTTGGTGAAAGTATTTCCAGACCCGGTTATATCATCTTTGTTCCACGTTACGGTGATGGTGGCGGGAGTCACGGTGACGGTGCAGCTGCCCTTAACACCGCTACCGTCGTTGGCCTCGGCATAGATAGTGACAGTTCCTGCGGCTACGGCGGTCACCTTGCCGTCTTGGTCAACGGTAGCTTTCGATGCGTCACTCGTCTTCCATGTGTATGTTTTGTCTGTGGCGTTGTCTGGAGCCACTGCGGTCACACTGAGGGTTTCGGTCGAGCCGACTTTGATTTCCGTAGCGGTCTTGTTGAGCGTGATGCTGGTGACTTTTACGCTAAGTTGCCCGCCGTTGTTGGTCACAGTACCTGCGACAGCCTTACCACCGGCACCGACGCTACTACTGCTAAGACGGCCAGTTTCAGTTCCATTGGCACCTTGTGTGGTTGTCAGCGTTCCGCCGGTCAAGGTTGCATTACCACCTATGGCTGCGCCTCCGGCTCCTCCATGAAGATCCAAACCATAATTGCTAGCTCCAATGCTGCCACCGTTGCCGCCTGTGGCTGCCACTGCGCCGTCTGTGATGGTCACATCGCCGCTGATGGCAGCACCACCAGCGCCTCCATAAGTATCAGGCCCTATAGTAGGGGCACTACAGTTACCGCCGTTGCCGCCTTTGACTGTGAGGCTTCCGCCGTTTACGGTGACTGAGCCATTGATAGCTGCACCACCGCTCGCTCCTGTTTGATCATTTTCCGTCACGTCTTGACCTTTACCGCCTGTAGCTGTCAATGTGCCGCTGGTCAGTATCAGTGTTCCTGTGCTGCCGGCAACGGTGGAAGCGGTGCTGTTGTTCGTGCCGTTGACTACCATCGCGCCATTGCCCTGGATGGTGAGCGTTGCGCCGCTGGCAAGGCTGATGCCCTTGTTCAGGGTGAGCGTCTCGCCGTCGGTGAGCACGAGCGTCACGTTGCCGCTCACGGTGATGGCGTCGCTGTAGGTCAGTCCGCCAGCGGGCACGGCGAAGGTGCCTGCCGTCCATGCTTTGATGGTGTTGTCAAGCGTGGTGGTCGCCGCTTTCTTCACGGCCTTGACGCTCTTCACCTTCTTCTCGCCTTTGTACGTGGCGGTGATGGGAGAACCCTCGGCAGCCTCTTTGGGGACGTCCCAATTCTCAGCATCCTCCGTGCCCTCGGCCACTGTGATTTTGTACGTTGTTGCGGGCTCCTGTGCCCACGCGCCCGTCGCTACTGCTACGAGCAGCACGAGCAGAAGTAATAATTTGTTTTTTGTCATAATTTTAAGTTTTAAAAATGTTATTAATTAAGTGAATTATATATATGTTTTCTTTTTGTCTCGACCACGGATTATTCGGATTCATCTTCCTATCCGTCTCATCCGCGTGCTCCGTCTTCGTTTCATCTTGTCTCTGAGACCAAACGGATAAAAACAATTCGCCGGGCCCATCTCTCGATGTCTCGGCGGATATTTGAGCTTTGCTCGAAATCGCTCACGCTCGGCAATCGATGCAAGCATCATTGCTCTCGCTTACTCGCGATTTTCTGTGGGGGAATGTGTGCGGTGCTACGGCTGGCTCCTCATCAGCTCGTACAAATAGGCAGGACTCTGCACGTAGAGTTCTCCTTCTTCGTCCTGTAGCAGCGTCATCAGCGGTGAGTTGTACACCTGCTCCATGGCCTGTTCGGTGGTGCAGCCGGTGTCCTCGATGACGTACTTCACCAACTCGCTCAGCACGTAGTCGGTCAGGTAGGTGGCTATCTGATGGTGATTGGGCTGGTTCATACGCTCTCGACGCTGGTTTTGTGGAGGAAGCGCAGGGCGCGCTCTGTTCCGAAGTAATACTGCTGGTCGAGGAACCTGTCCTGCAACAGCCGTGCCACATCCTCCGGCGTATAGACGCCCTCGTGGTAGTTGGTCAGCTGGAGCACCACGCCGTCATTGGCTATCGGGCCGATGACGATGTCGTAGTCGTGGATGGGCTCGACGTTCTTGCGCTCGCGGTTGGCATCCACGAAGAGAAGCCATTCCACGCAGGCCCGCTCGGGAAAGCGTTTCACCTTCAGGCTCGACGTGAGCGCCGCCTCGTCCAGTTCGTAGGTTATCAGCGTAGGCGTACCCCCAAAGAGCCGCGCCTTCTTCTGCGCCATGCGGACGGCAGTGTCGCGCGAGGGTGTCAGGTAGAACCCCTTGCCGAAGTCCTTGTACCGCAGGCCCCGCGTGAGGTCGATGCGGTCGATGTCTGCGTTGGAACCGTGATAGAGTTTCATGCCAGTGTTCCTCCGTTCTTTTGGCAGATGATGAGCAGGTCTTCAATTGTCTCGTCCATCGACTGCAGGTGTTCCACGTCGTAGAACTCTATCAGGAACGCCAGCCCCTTGTGTTCGTGCAGATAGCGGAAGGCCGCCTGCCGCGTCATCGAGAAGCGTCGTCCGAAGGCCCGTATGCATGCCGTAAGGAATGGTATTTCGTACTTGCTCATATCTTGCATTGTTCGTTTCTGCGTGCAAAGATACAACTATTTCCCAAATCCTCCAAGTCTTTGGAGAAAATAATATCCGTTTGTCTCAGTATGTTAAAGATCGCTTTGCGTTTCTCGAGGCAAAGCCTCAAAGATCGCTTGTTTAATTTCTCTCGTCGGCTATTTGTAATGGAAGGGCCAGCCGCAATGCTGGCACCGGTAGAACTCGCCCTCGTCGTCGATGGCGTCCTGTATCAAGTTAAACGACGTCCGCTGTCCGCATTTGGGGCAGACAACGCTGTTGCGTTTTAGTTTTTCTTCAGCTTCGCTTTTCATTTTGTACACTTTCTTATTGTCTTGGGTTGAAAAAGACAAGGCAAATATACAAAAAATTCTTCATCCGTGCAAGAGCAAAACGCCCTCAGATGCATTTTTTGTAAATTCTGCCAAATTTTTGTAAATTCTGCCACTCCCCCGCTCCCCTGTACTTTTCGTCCCTGCATCAAAAATCCCCCATTTCATCGAGAAAAAGAAAACGAAAAAGCCGAGCCCATCCTTTTGGATGTCTCGGCGGCAGGTATATCATGGGGAAATAATGTCGGCAGGGAGATTAGAATAAGTCTGAGTGCGTACCTGTCTGCAGGAAGAGCAATGTCAGCTGCGTGTCGTTCTGCTCCCACGTCATGAGCCAGTCGGGCTGTATATGGCATTCCCACTGTCCGTTCTTGTCGCCCGAAAGTTTGTGCGGGTGGTACTTCATGGGCAGGGTACCCGTGGCTCTGAGTAGGGCGATTGCTTCGTGAATCAGCTGCAAGTCAAGGCCTCGCTTCATACAGCGCTTCAGGTCTTTATTGAAGCGCTTGGTGTAATCAATGCTATACATTGCTTCTGCGGAGTTTACTGAATGCTTCCTCGCCAAGTATCTGCTTGAACATGTCGTCCACACTCTCGGCATGATACACTCGGCCGTGCTTTACGTCGTCCATCGCCTCGCGGTAGCCCTTGGTCTTCGTGATGTCGAACTCCTTTTGCTTCTGTTTCTTCACCGTCGTCACGCCCTTGAGCATGCTGATAGCCTTCTTGATATCGTTCAGCATCGACAGGTCGCTGATGCTTACCAATAGCTGGGCAGCTGCGGGGGTTTTTGTTGTCGTTGTTGCCATAATCGTCTTCGTTTATACTTTTCGCGTGCAAATATACACATTATTTTTGATATTCAGTCGCCTGTCGGCTCAAAATTATAAGAAAATTGGTTTAGAAAACATAATCTACGCGCCCTCTTCGTTCATCCACGCCGTGACGCTCTGGCCCTTGCGCTGCCTGAAGGCGAGGCTGAAGGTGCGGTAGCTGCGGTAGCCGCTCTGGGTGACCAGCTCCTGGGCGGTGACGTCGCGACCGGCGGTCACGGCCTCGCGGTAGAGACACTCGAAATGACGGATGCGCAGGTCGTTGATATAGCTGTTGTAGGTGGTGCCCTGACGCGAGAAATACATGCTGAGGTAGGTGCGGTTGGTGCCCAGGGCCTGCGCCAGCTGCGTGAGGGTGAGGTCGTACTGCAGATAGAGCTGCGGCTCCTCGCAATGCTGCCTGAGCAACGGTCCGATGTTATTGCGAACGGACAGCGAGGCGTCAGCCTCTTCCGTCTCTTCCGTAGCGATCATCGTATCCATCGCATCGCTATCGTCGATGGGTGTAGCGTCTGCGACGACGATATTCTC
>JAFRZC010000247.1 GCA_017442765.1 Prevotella sp.
ACAAAGTAATATATATTATATTACCGAGTAATATATATTATTTTACTGAGTAATATATATACTATTACCGAGTAATATAATATATATTACTTTGTGAAAGACGGTCTTTTGCATCGTGGGGGCTTGTCTTTTGCATTTTAACAGACAGTCAGCCTCGAATTGTGGGCAGTCTGATACAATATTTCATTTATACAAATTCAAAAGAATTGAAATCGCAAATAACTGTTTTTCAGCTGAATAGGATTTGATGGTAGTTTTAACAACTTATACTTTATCTATTTTCTTTTGCGTGAGTGGGGAAAAAAGTTTAACTTTGCATTCGATAAGGCGAGCTGCGCCTCAGCAATTCAGATTAAGCTCTGATTTCGTTCGGCTTGCACCGCCTTTCGATAAGGCGAGCTGCGCCTCAGCAATTCAGATTAAGCTCTGATTTCGTTCGGCTTGCACCGCCTTTCGGTTAGACCTGAATCATTGAAAAATCAGATAATACTAAAAATTTTATGATGAAAACAAACGTTTTTAAGTTTTGCTGTGGGTTGCGGCTGGGCAGTTGGCTGCCGGTTGGCGCGTGTCGCGTGTCGGCGGCTCTGCTCATGGGTCTGCTGCTGATAGCATCGGCGGCTGCAGGCAGTCCGGGTGTGACTGAGCAGCTGCAATCGGGCAATGAGGTGACCGGTCTGGTCACCGACCAGAACAACGAGCCGCTTATCGGCGTGTCGGTGAAGGTGGTCGGCGGTGATGCCTCTACGGGTGCCATCACCGACGTTGACGGTATCTTCCGCATCAACGTGGCCAACAGGAATGCCTCCCTGGAGTTCTCCTACATCGGCTACAAGACGAAGGTGGTGAAGCTTAACGGGCAGAAGCTGGTGAACGTGGCACTCGACGAGGACCGGACTGACCTGGACGAGGTCATCGTGACGGGCTATGCCTCGCAGAAGAAGGCTTCGGTCATCGGCTCTATCGAGACCATCCGTCCCGAGGAGCTGAAGTTCGGTACCACGCGCACGCTCTCCAACAACCTTGCCGGTAAGCTGAGCGGTGTGATTGGCATTCAGCGTTCGGGTGAGCCTGGCTACGACGACTCCAACTTCTGGATTCGCGGTATCTCTACCTTCTCGGGCAGCAACTCACCGCTTATCCTCATCGACGGTGTGGCCCGCGACCTGAACAATGTCGATGTGTCGGAAATCGAGTCGTTCTCCGTGCTGAAAGACGCGTCGGCCTCGGCCATGTATGGTGTGCGCGGTGCTAACGGTGTGATTGTCATCACGACAAAGCGCGGTAAGATTGGCGCGCCGTCGGTGAAGTTCCATGTGGAGCATGCCATCAACGAGCCTACAAAATTCCCGAAGTTCCTTGATGCACCCGACTACATGACGCTGCTCAACGAGCTGGCGGCGCAGGACGGCACGGTGCTCCCCTTCACGCAGGAGCAGATTGACCGCACGCGCAGCGGTTATGACCCCGACCTTTATCCGAACGTGAACTGGGTGGATGCCATCACGAAGGACTACGCCTATACGACGCGGGCCAACGTGGACATCAACGGTGGTAGCGACTTCCTGCGCTACTCGGTGGTGGCCAGCTACTTCCGCGAGACGGGTATCCTGGAACAGGACAAGAACCTTATTCTCGACAACGCGACGAACAACCAACAGTTCAACCTGCGTTCGAATATTGATATGAACGTGACGAAGACCACGTTGCTCCGCGTGAACATCGGTGGTTATCTGAACCGCTTTAAGAAGCAGCGCTGCGATACCGACGGCGCCTTCGGCGAGGCTTTCCGCACGCTGCCCTTCGTACACCCGCCACGCTATAGCGACGGTGCCATCCCTGTGATTTCGAACCGTGCCAACCCCTGGCGCACTGTCACACAGCAGGGCTACGACTTCATCACCTCGTCGAAGATTCAGACACTCTTCTCCGTGGAGCAGGACTTGCGCCAGATTACGAAGGGTCTGAAGGCAAAGGCACTCTTCAGCTTCGACCGCTGGAACCGCAGCTCGCGCGGCCGCACGGCCAACCCGGGCACGGTGCTCCCCGCTACGGGGCGCGACGAGGAGGGCAACCTCATCTATACGCAATATGAGACGGGCGACGAGTCGATGGGCAGCTACAACTCGAGCGAGTATGGTAACTCGAGCGTCTATTTCGAGGCCGACCTGATGTACAACCGCCGTTTCGGCAAGCACGATGTTGACGCGCTCTTCCTCTATAACCAGCAGGCCTACGACAGCGGCGACATTCAGGACTTCCGCAAGCAGGGTATCGCAGGACGTCTGTCCTACACCTACGACAACCGCTACGTGGCTGAGTTCAACTTCGGCTACAACGGCTCAGAGAACTTCGCCAAGGGGCAGCGCTTCGGCTTCTTCCCCTCGTTTGCCATCGGATGGCTGCTCAGCGAGGAGCCTTTCATGCAGAAATATCACGACATCTTTAATAAAATTAAATTCCGTGCCAGCATCGGTCAGGCCGGCGACGACAACATCGGCGGTCGCCGCTTCGCTTATCTGACCACGCTCTACACCGGCCAGGAGGGCTACAAGTGGGGTACGACCGGACAACGCTCGTACAGCGGTATCACCGAAGGTGAGATCGGCGTGTCGAACCTGACATGGGAGACCGTGACCAAGAAGAATATCGGTCTTGAGCTCGGACTGTGGAATGTCGTTGACTTCAACCTCGACTTCTTCCGCGAGCAGCGTAAGAACATCTTTATGCGCCGTAGCATCGTGCCCACGCAGTCGGGATTCGTTCAGGCTCCTTATGCTAACTTCGGTAAGGTGGACAATGGCGGTATGGAAATCACCCTCAACCTGCACAAACAATGGAACAAGGATTTCTTCACGTCGGCCTACGGCAACTTCACCTATGCCAAGAACCGCGTAATTGAATACGACGAGGCTGAAGTGAAGAAAGGCACGCACCGTGCACAGACCGGTCGCTCGCTCAACGAGCTCTGGGGTCTGACGGCCGAGCGCCTCTTTACTGCCGACGACTTCGATGAAGATGGAAACCTTAAGTTCGGTATTCCCCAGCAGGAGGTAGGCTCGGCCAACCTGCGCCCGGGCGACATCAAATATGTTGACATGAACGGCGACGGAAAGGTTACCGAGGAGGACGAAGGCTTCATCGGCGGAACCGTTGACCCGCGCATCGTCTATGGCTTCGGCGGAGTTGTAGCCTATAAGAATGTTGACCTCAACTTCTTCTTCCAGGGCGCAGCCGACACACACCGCATCATCGGTGGCGAGGTTTATTTCCTCCCCGGAGGCGGTACCACAACCGAGGGTAATGCCTACGCAGCCAATATCGACGACCGCTGGACCGAGGACAACCCCAATCCCTACGCCTTCTGGCCGCGGCTGAGCTACGGACCCAACCAGAACAACTACCGTGCATCCACATGGTGGAAGAAAGACATGAGCTTCGTGCGTTGTAAGACCATTGAGCTGGGCTACACCTTCCCCACCGCATGGATGGAGAAAATCTATGTGAAGAGCTGTCGCGTCTATGTCAGCGGAAACAACCTCTTCTGCTTCTCGCCGTTCAAACTCTGGGACCCCGAGCTGGGAACAAACAATGGTCTGCGCTATCCGATGAACAGGTCTATTATGTTTGGTATCGACGTCAACTTCTAAAACACTCCAAGCAATATGAAAAAGATTAAAATAGCAATATATTTTGCAGTGGGTCTGATGATTGCCCCGCTCGCAACATCGTGCTCCGACTATCTCGACAAAGAGCCCGATACCGAGCTCACCACCGAAATGGTGTTTGAGAACCGCGACAAGGTCTATTCGTGGCTTTCGTATGTCTATAACATCATTCACAAGCCCGACAAATGGTCGCTCACAGCCGACGGCTATGAGGTGCTGGCCGACGACATCACTCCCTCAAAACGTTGGGAGCAGTGGGACTGGAACGAGGTAATCGGAAAGATTACCGGCCGCTGGACCATCAACTCAACATGGGGTGGTAACCTCTGGCACATGATGCCGCGCTACATCCGTCACGGATATATATTTAATAATATGGTGAAGGCTATGCCCGACCACGACTTGCCCCAGTCGGAAATTGACAACATGAAGAACGAGGTGAAGTTCCTCTGTGCATACGCGTGGTGGCAGCTCGCCGAGAACTATGGCGGCATTCCCTTCAAGCCCGACTATATCGCACCCACCGATTTCACACTCTCAGAGCTGATGGTCGGACAGTCGAAGTTCGACGACGTGGTAGATTACTGCGACAAAGAGATGCTCGATGCCGCCAACGCGCTGCCAGCCGTCTATGAAGACCCGTCGAAGTATGGGCGCATCAACAAGATTATGGCACTGACCGTTCGCTCGCGCATGTTGCTCTTTGCCGCCAGCCCCATAGTGAACGGCAATCCCTGGTATGTGAACTATCGTAACAATGAGGGCGAGCAAATCTTCAACCCCACCTATGACCACAACAAATGGATCAAGGCTGTTGAGGCTTGCAAACTCGTCATCGACGAGGCCGAGAAAGCCGGTTACGCGCTCTATACCGAGCCCGGACCCAACGGTGGCATAGACCCCTTCTGGTCAACCTACAACGTGCATATCAAGAAATGGAGCGAAGGCAACCACGAGATAACCTTCCCCGTGACGAAAGATAACGACTACCGCGCCACCTTCCTCCGCACGGCATCGGTCCGTGAGTATGGTGGCGGTAATGGTCTCGGCGTTTATCAGGGACTGGTCGATGCCTTCTTCATGGCCAATGGTCTGCCTATAGACGACCCCAATTCAGGCTATAGTGAAAAAGGCTTCTCCACAACCGTCGATAAACGAACCGATATCACCAGTTGGAACTACGGAACAGGTAAGGAGGGTGAAGTCACCAACCGAGGCATCTTCAATATGTATTGCGGTCGCGAACCGCGTTTCTATAATGCTGTGTCGTTCCATGGCTCATGGCTCGCAGTTGGAAATCGCCCTTATAACTTCTTCTACAATGGTCGCGATAACATCCAGTCGTCGTCGCCCCACGATGCACCCCAGAACGGTTACCTCGTGCGTAAGGGACTGTGCGTGACCGATAATTATCTGACGGGTGCCATTACCGACCGGCAGGGCTTCACCTATCGACTGGCTTTTACCTACCTCGACTATGCCGAGGCTTCCAACGAGGCATACGATACTCCCGCGGCTCGGGCACAGTCGCTCATCTACGTGAATAAAATCCGTGAGCGTGCAGGCATCCGTAAATATACGTTTGAGAATGTGGCGGTCGATAACGCCGATTACATCCATGTTGACAACACACAGGAGGCCGTGCGCAAGATTGTCCGCATGGAGCGTCGTGTGGAACTCTGCTGTGAGAACAACCGCTGGTATGACATCCGCCGTTGGCTCATCGCTGAGGATCTGCCCGAGATGGTAGGCGACGACTACGGTATGAACTCGCAAGGAAAAAATGCCAACGACTTCTTCAAGCGCACGGTCTATCAGACCCGTATCTGGAAGCGGCAGTACTACTGGTTCCCCATCTATGTTGACGAGTACGAGAAAAACCCGAACCTTGTGGAGGCTCCGTTCTGGCTCGACTAAGTTAATGCCTAATTCATAATGCATAAAAATAAAATAATATGAAAAAGATATTTCAATTATTCAGCCTCGTCGGTATTGCGATGCTGTTCGCGGCCTGCAACGAAGATCCCGAGTACTTTGAGCTCAAGACCTACCCCGACGAGATGCACATCCGCTCGTCGGTAGAGGAGATTACGCTCAACAAAGGCATAGCCAGCGAGGGTGCCGTCACCTTCACGTGGGACAAGGCCACCAGCCCAGTCTCAGCTGATGACGTGGTAACCTATAAGTTCCGCCTCTATGCCTCATCGACAAAGAGCGACAACTATACCGACTATTATGACTGCGGCACCGACCAGCAGATTACCTTCACCCACGATGAGCTCAATTCCATCGTGGCACGCTGGGCACTGCCCGGGCAGCCCGTTCGTATCACCGCGCAGGTGCTCTCCATCGTCAACAACGAGTCGAAGTACGTAAAGCCCGAAAGCTCAACCGTCGAACTCACCGTAACGGGCTATGAGAAATATCCGCAATATCTCTACATGGTCATAACCGATGATGCGACTGGCAACATGACTACGCAGCGCCTCGAACAACGTCAGCTCGGCACGGGAGTCTATGAGGTCACAACGACCATGCAGCCCTGTACCTATCACTTCACGACAACGGGCGAGGATTATCCCGCCTACGGACAGGCTGAAGGTGAGAAGATGACCTACATCACCGAGGGCGATATTTCTGAATTCACCTACAGTGGTCTTGTCGGTACGCGTACCATTATCGTTGACACCAACGAGGACTACAACGACTGCCGCGTGCTCGAAATCGTGAAGCTTCCCACCGACGGACTTCTCTGGATTGCCGGTAACGGATGTTCGGTGGGTTGGAACACCAATACCGCCGCTGGTCGTTTCACCATGACTGGCGACGTGCGCAATCCTTACATCTACTCATGGACGGGTGAGTTCATCGCCGGTGGCGAGTTCAAGATAGGTCTCGGCAGTGGATGGAGCGACAACTTCTTCTTCGCGCCCGAGGCCAACACTGACCCGCTCACCGACAACCGCCTCTTCATGTATCGTACTGAAGGTTCTGGCGGAGACCTCAAGTGGGTGCCCTCTGTCAGCGGACGCTACACGCTCACCGTTTATCTCAAAGCCGATGATATGCACATCACCTTTGAGCCGGCAGGGTAAATAAATTATACATCGTAAATCGTAAATTGTAAATTAAAAATGATGAAGAAATATATTTTTCTGTTTGCGGCACTCGTTCTGGGGTTCTCGCTGACCTCATGTGTTGATGAGGACGGGCCTGGCGTTCCCGTTCCCCCGAAGATGCTGCTCGAGAGCAATGAGTATGCCGTTGACCTCTCCGATGCAGAGCAAACCTCATTCACGCTTCGTTGGATTGACGTAAAAAACGCGACTTACAACGTGTTCTTCTCTAACAACGAGAACGATGTCACCATGCCAATCACCAATACCGTGACAGCAGGTGAGCTCAATGTGCTCTCCATGGAAATCCTCTACACTCAGATAAAGACCTACCTTGAGCAGGCCAGTCTGGAAGAGGCAGAAACCTATACCATCTTGCTTAATGTGACGGGCACACCCATTGACCCGTCCCAGCCCACAAGTCTCGAACCCACTGGCAGCACTGTGCAGGCCACTATCGAGGTGACGGGGCTTGAGGCTGAGGAATAAGAATTCTGATAACTTCAATAGGTTTATATATAGCGATTACTGCGGTGCTTCCCGTGATGGGTATGCACCGCAGTTTTTTCTTTTCCCATTGGGAGGAGTCGGTCTTTTGGCTTTACTCCGGGAGAAGTACCACACCTTCCTGACTCTTTCCGTCCATGAGGATGCGCAGAGGCTTGTCGAAACGTACATGGCGGGTATGGGTGGTCTCGCTGACGGCTTCCATTTGGTCGAGCACGTCTTTGCGGAAGAGTCCTTGACTGGTGTTGGCATCGATGGTGAAGTAGCCGACACCGAAGGAGGTGAGGTTCTGGAAGAAGTGGGTGCCCTGTGAGGGATCTACGCGATAGTTTTTAAGTGCCACCTCGGCTATAAGACGCGCACCGGAGATATGCGGCCATTTTACCGGGATGCCGAGCCACGGATCGCTTGAACCCCAACGCCCCGGACCTATGAGCACGTAGCCGCACCCTTCTTCCACAAACTGGCGGTTCACCTCCTCTATCTCACGGGCGATGTCGGGATTGTGCTGGGCGGTGAAATCATCGTCAGTCTTTACATAGACCACGTCGGTCAAGTCGTCCACGATGCCATGTCCGAGCGAGTTGTGCGAGCGCAGCAGACAAAGTTCATCGCTGATGGCGGCCACATCTTCCTCAAGCATTTGTTTGCTATCAACGATGGGACGTATCTGCAACAGGTAGAAAGCCCCTTTCCCAGATTCCAGATTGCAGGCAAACTCTATTTCCACGGGGCGGCGCATAGCCTCGGCACCGTATCGCATCGACAGCTGCATGATTTCAGGGAAGGGAATGAGCCCTTGCTGGAGCACGCCGCAGAAGGAGATGATCTTGCGTCCGCCCTCGTAGAGCCCGTCGCGGATAATCTGATCCACAGGGTCGTAGGTCGAGGCGATGCCTGCGAGTGAGCCGTCGCGGTCGGCCTCACGCACCTTGCGGTTGGCTATGTTGAAGCCGTCGTCCACGGACCAATTGGAGGTGAACCTCTCTCCTCTCTCTTCTCTCTTCTCTCCTCCGAAGTTCATATCGAGGGCATAGAAGCGTGTCTGCGTCTCACGCAGGGCTGTCTCTATCTCGCTGGTCTGGAGTACCTGTCGTGGGTGATAAGGCGACACGCGCAGGGTCTGTCCTCCGTCAACAATATATTTTCCCAGTCCGAGTGCCAGGTTGGCAATACCTTCGTCAGCCTGTTCGTCGCCTACGGGATAGTAGTTAATTGAGCGTAGCACGCCGGAGATGTTGGGATAATAGTAGTCGCCGTATTGCTGGCCTACAACTTCCTGTAGGATGACGGCCATCTTTTCCTGATCGATGACGTTTGATGTGGCGGTCATGTAAGCCTTCGAGTCGCGATAATAGACCGAGGCATAGACACTCTTGATGGCCTTGGCCAGCATTTCGAGCATCTTGTATTTGTCATCGACCCAAGGTATCATGTAGGTGGCATAGACACCGGCGAAGGGCTGATAGTGGGCATCCTCGAGGAGCGACGACGAGCGAATGGCGATAGGTCGCTTCACGGCCTCGAAGAAGGTGAAGAAGTCGGCAATAAGTGTGTCGGGCAGCTGTGCGCGGAGGAAGTGAGCCAGGATTTCCTCGTCGGGCTCGTCGCTTAGGGCTACCTGGTAGAGGTTGTTCTGCTCCATGAACTGGTCGAAGATATCGGTGCAGAGCACTACGGTCTTCGGTATCTGCACGCTCACGTTCTCGAAACGGCTGAACTCGGGATGGCGCTTCACCACGTTGTCGAGGAAAGCCAGTCCGCGCCCCTTGCCGCCTAACGAGCCGTCGCCGATGCGGGCGAAGTGGGCATAGCGGTCGAACTTCATGCGGTCGAATACGGCCACCACGCCGATGTTCTTCATGTTGCGGTATTCCACAATGGCATCGAAGATGATTTTCCGATGGGCGTCAAGGTCTTGTAGCTTGTGCCAAGTGATATTCTTCAGGAAGTCGGAGACGGGGAAGATGGCGCGTGCCGAGAGCCAGCGGCTGATATGGTTGCCCTCGACATGGTAGAGCAGCGACTCGCTCGGAATGTTGAAGATATTGTCTTGCAGCTCCTTCAGGTTTCTCACGCGCATCACCTCAGCCCGCGTCTTGGGGTCGCGGAAGATGAAATCGCCGAAGCCCATGTGCTCTTCAAACATGTGGCGCAGGTCGATGCTCATCTTCTTCGAGTTCTTATCGACGAAGAGGAACCCCTCGGCCTCGGCTTTCTCGCGGTTGCTGCTCTCCGAGCTTTCCATGATGAGCGGCACGTATTCGTTGTCGGCACGGATGGTGCGGAAGAGTTTTAGTCCGGCCTCGGCATCTTTCTCGGCAGAGAGCTTGTCGGCGCGGTGGAGGGGGAATCGCGTGTCGCTGATAATGCCGAGGATGTTGTCCTTGTATTTGTCGTAGATCTCGATGGCCTCGTCGTAGCTGCGAGCCAGCACCACCTTTGGGCGGCCGCGCATACGCAGCGTGGCGGTGTGCTGGTTCAGTGCCTCGGTGGAGAACCGCTGGCTCTGCAAGAGGATGTAGTTGTAGAGATTGGGCAGGATGGACGAGTAGAAGCGGATGCTGTCTTCCACCAGCAGGATCATCTGCACGCCGCCTTCCGCAATATCGTGCTCCAGATTCATCTTGTCTTCTATCAGCTTGATGATGGAGAGGATGAGGTTGGTGTTGCCTAACCAGCAGAACACATAGTCGAAGATCGACAGGTCCTCGTCTTCCATGCGGCGTGTCAGTCCGTGGGCGAAGGGCGTGAGCACGATGCAGTGTATCTCGGGAAACTGTGCCTTGATGGCGCGGGCGATGCTGAACGCGTCGTTGTCGGCATTGCCGGGCATACAGATGACCAGATCGACGTTGGTGGTCTTCAATATCTCTGCGGCCTCCTCCTCGGTGCTCACCTGGGTGAACGTGGGCGGATAGCGCAGGCCCAGCTGCATGTACTCGTTGTAGATTTTCTCCTCCACGCGGCCGTCGTCCTCAAGCATGAAGGCATCGTAGGGGTTGGCCACGATGAGCACGTTGAAGATGCGCCGCATCATGAGGTTCATGAATGTCACATCCTTCAACAAGAGCTTACTCCATTCCTGTGGTATGTTCTCTTTTCCCATTGTATCAGTCCTTTTCTTCTAAGCGTCCGATTCAGATGCAAAGGTAATGAAAACCGAGGGCAATGCAAAACAAATCCCTTTATATTTTTTTTATTCGGGATTTATTTGTAATTTTGTCGCCAGGAATTAAAACTTTTACGACGATGACATCAATACAGGTAAATGCAGAGCTATTCCGTACGATGGGCATCATAGCCGAAGACGACGGGCTGATGATGAAACTTCTGAAGTATGCCAAGAAGTTGGCGACTCAGAAGGAATGTTCTGCGACGATGACCAAAGAAGAGTTCTTCGCCCGTGTGGATGAGGCAAAAAAACAGGCTCGTCAGGGAAAAGTACACCGGATAGAAACAAAAGAGGAGTTAAGCCGGTTCCTGAATAGCCTTTGAAAATCATGTATAAGCTGGACTATACCGATCGGGCGAAGCAGGACATGCAACGCTTGAAGCGCGAAGACCCCAAGGCATTCCAGAAACTTGGCAAGTTGCTGGAGGAGCTTATGGATCATCCACAGACAGGCACTGGTAAGCCTGAGCAGCTGAGGGGAAACCATAAAGGACAGTGGAGTCGTCGTATTACCAAGAAGCATCGGTTGGTGTATGAAATTTATGATATAAAAGTACTGGTACTTGTTCTCACAGCTTATGGGCATTATGAGGACAAGTAGTTTTAACACGCGGTGCTAAAACCAACACTATTTTATCACAATCTTTTTCCCTTTCACAATGTAAACCCCCTTCGGGAGTGCATAGTTCATAGTGCATAGTTCATAGTTATCAGCCACGCGGCGGCCTTGCAGGTCATAGACGGCATTACTCATTACACATTGCTCATTATTCATTAGCGAAGCGTCATTGATTCCCGTTGGTTCTTCTTCTCCGCCGTAGAGGCTCTTCCAGTTATAGACGCGGTAGAAATAGGGACGGTAGTAGTCGGCGGAGCCTTCGTCGCTGAAATTCTTCCAGAAATCGTCGGGGTCGGTGTTGGTTGTGAACACTAGCTCACCCTCGCGCGACAAGGGCTGGTGCAGGTTCACCATGTAGAGCCAGTGGTAGTTCTGGTCGCCTTTCTTGTCGATATGGTCCGGCAGGACAAAGAGCAGTTTTTTGTCGGTGAACGGTCCCCAGGGATTCTCACTGCGGTATATATAGACATGACGGCTGAAGTAGGGTGCCTGCATCGTCATATAGTAGTAGTCGCCCTCCTTGAATACCCAGGGCATGCTGCCTGCATAGTCGTTTGCCATGATGGACGAGCGTTCCATCTCCTCGTCCGTCGGGTAGCTCTCCTGCCACTGGTAAACGCCTTTCGCGTTTTTCACGTAGTAGGTCCACTTGCTGTAGAGGTCGTGCCGCTCGGTGCGGGCCACGAGCGGGGTGTAGCCCTTTGTGGCATAGAGGTAGATGTGTCCGTCCTCGTCTTCCCAGAGTGTCGAGCCATAGGAGACGGCATGCTTGTTCACGTAGTGCGTGACTTTCTCCAGATAGAGGTAGTCGCCTTCGTGGGGCAGGTAGTCGGGCAGGGCCTTGAGGTAGTAGTTCTGCGGAATGTTCCCCTCAAGGCTGTAGGTGGCAATGGCGGCGTCTGTTCCCCGCAGCTCCTGGCTCTGTGTGCCGAACCAGAGAACCTGCAGCTTGCCATCGACAATCGTGCCGTCGCCCGACCAATAGACCATCGTCTGGTCGATGTCGCCGGCGGCAATCTGTGCGTCCGACAGCTCGCCTTCCGGATGTCGCAGGTGTGTGCGGCAGTGGAAATAGCGGTCTTCCGACGATTTGGTCCAGTTCACATAGTCGGCCAGCCACGTCTGGTTGCGGGCGGTCTCGCCCAGCACACCGTTTACGGCCTTCTGCACCATCACGCTGTTGCGGGGGAAGCTGCTGCTGCCACGGGCGCGGGTGGAGCCGTTCACCATGCCATAGAAGCTGTCGTTGAACGTCCAGAACACGTCGCCGTTGGGCAGGGCTATCGTAAAGACCCCGTCGCCGCCGTTCCAGCCCCGTGTGCGGGTGAACAGCTTATTGTATTTCTTGTCTTTGTATGCCCGTGCAGCCCCGTCGCGCGTGCTGTGCTCCATCAGTTCAAGCTGCCAGGTCTTCTGCTGTGTCTCGGGATAGACTGTGGCGGCCTCCTCGGTAGTCTGGTCGGGGCGCGAGACCGTGATGTGCGTGTCTATGTCGCTATTAAACTCAATTTTGTCATCTATGAATGTTGCCGCCTTCGTGTTCTTCCCCTCTTCCTTTTGACCGAGTGTTGATATTTCATTGGGATATACCTGTCCTGCTATGTAGTCGAGGTAGAACGTACCCGTCTTATCGTTAGTCCTGATAGAATACTCCACGTAGATGCTGTCCACCTCCAGTGTCTCATCCTTCGCGTTGAACCGGCTTTTGAAGTTCTTCTCGGTGATGAATCCTAACCATGTGTAGCCTTGTTTCGGATAGTCGCGGTTCAGCAGGTCGGTATATGCCTGGCTTGGTTTCATTGTCCGGGTGATGGTGCTTTTGTAGGTGTTGTCTCCTACGTCAGTCGTCTCCTTTGGCACTTGCGTCATCACAAACTGACCTTCAGCCTGCCAGCCTGTCGGCACACAGATGCCAAATAGTCCATGGACATCATCGACCCAGTTCTCTTGTGCGCTTGTCCCCGAGCGCTTCACCACAACTTTGCCCGAAAAGACACTGTTGGTCTTGGCCTCATGCGGCTGCACGATGAGCGAAATGCGATAGCACGACACCGCTGTCGCACACAGTGCCAGCAGAAGAAGGCTTTGATAGGTTCTCTTTTTCATAGTTTTATTCTATGTTTTTTATGTTATTCTGTTAATATGTCCTTATGTCCTTTTGTCATTCTGTCTTTATCATATCATCTGTCCTTATGTCGAACAGCCACAGATGCAAAATTACGAAAAAAATGGATATTCGTCTGCGTTTTTCAGCATAAAAAACGTTGTTTTGTTCAATTCTGATATATTTCTGCTCCTTTTTAATAGGATATAGGCTGTAAACGGCCTGTCAGCACCATCGATAGCGAATGACAATACGGAAGAATAGCTTTCTCAATCCGAAAGACCGTCTTTTACAAAGTAATATAATATATATTACCAAGTAAAATAATATATATTACCGGGTAATATAATATATATTACCGAGTAAAATAATATATATTACTTTGTGAAACTTTATCTTTCGCACGATGAAGGCTTGTTTTCGATATAGAGACAGAATGTCAAAAGAAATATGGACAAAACATCAAAAGGGGTAGAGACAAACTGACAAAGTAACAGTAATTTGTCAAAAAAACGCCATTTCATCGGAATTTTTCCGAATCGGACACCTTGGGCGGCCGATCCGGAAAACCTTCTGGTTCCTCAAATACTCGCGTTATACACCTGACCAGTTGTCTTTCTTGTAACAGGTTGTATGTCAGCTGGTTAAAAGAAGGTAATGTTATTTTTGTCTTATACAAATGTTTTTTATTTATAAGAATAAGGTAAAATTGCGTAACTTTGCACCGCTTTTTGAAACAAAAAGAACATAAAACTCAATTTAATAATTAAAATTTCAAAAGTATGAAGAAAAATCTATTCTTTTTGCTGTTATCCTTCATCATGTTTGGAAGCAGCAGCGCATGGGCACTCAGCCAGGTAGATGGTGTTTACCAGATTGGTACTGCCGACGAGCTGATTGAGTTTGCCGGAATCGTGAACGGTGGCGAGACCACGGCAAGTGCCGTGCTGACTGACGACATCGACATGACGGGTAAGACTTATACTCCCATCGGTGGTGATGGTCATGCCTACAACGGTACGTTCGACGGTCAGGGACATGTCATCGACAACCTCGACCTCTCGGCCAACTACGACGTTTACGACGAGCAGGGAATCTTCGGCCGCGTAGCCGGAAGCGGCACGACCATTAAGAATCTGGTCAGTGGCCCGAACAACAAAATCATGGGCAAGGCCCGTGTGGGCGGACTCATCGGAGCTGTTGCCGGCAGCGGATGGCTCTATCTGGAAAACTGCGGCAACGAGGCATACGTGAAGTGTTCCCGTGAGAATGCAGGCGGCATCATGGGCGTGGTCTTCAACGGAGGTCCCGCCACACAGCTGACCAACTGCTACAACACCGGTAACGTCTATGGCGGCTGGGATAGCGCCATCATCACCGGCTGGGCCGGCGGACACGGATCGGTGAAGTATCTCGGCTTCTGGAACACGGGTGTCGTGGAGAATGGAGAAGACAGCGGTATGCGGCTGTGGCGTAACAACTCGGGCATCACATACGAGCGTATCTACTCCAACTTCGGCAGCGGTCAGGGCGAGCAGGCCATTGATACCGACGACCTGGCTTCGGGTGCATTCGCCTATATGCTCAACGGCAACGTTGACGCGGGCATGTGGCTTCAGAATTTGGAAGGTGAGAATAAAGACACACATCCCACGCTCATCGGCACACACGGAAAAGTCTATGCCAACGGCGATTTGAACTGCGACGGCTCTTCCAAGGGTACAGCCAGCTACTCGAACACCGAAGGCTCCAACCGCGA
>JAFRZC010000248.1 GCA_017442765.1 Prevotella sp.
GACACGCTGTCGAGATAGACGCAACCCGTCACGGCCATGCCGATCATGGCAGCCGCGACAAGCATCTTCACGAGATTGTCTTTTATCTTGTTTCTTATTCTTTCCATCGCGTTCGGGTTAATTTGAAGTCCTGGTCATCTGGTAAACGTACTTATTGCTTGAGCAGCCCGGGCTGAGGGTGATGAGGAGCTTTCGCTCACCGTTCGAGATAGGGTATTTCAGCTCTACGGTCATGTTCTCATCCTGTCCGTTTTCTTTGAACGAGAGGTTAAAGGGATATTGCGGGTCGTCAATACCCCATGTGCCATTCTGCCTGACCACGAAGGGCAGGTAGTTGTCGATGTGATAGGTGCCGTCGGCGAGCAGGTGCAGGGTGAACTGCGAGAAGTCAACGGCACGGGTGATATCGATGTTGTTGCGTGTGACGCTCTCTATCTTCCATGATCCGCTGAGGTCTTTCACGCCCTCCACGGCTCCGTAGGGGTCGGTGTCGTCGTTGAACGTGCTGCACGAGGCGAAGATTCCGCCTGCCAGCACCATGACGGCATAAAAAATCTTGTGTTTCATTGCTCCTTTAGTCATAATATGGATTTTGGATAAGGTCTGGCGACTTCACCGTCTCGTTGTAGGGGATGGGGAAGAAGTACATGCCTTTGCGGAAGACGTGTGTACGCACGACGAACTCGCGGAACGTGCTGGTGCTACCCGTCACGGTGATTTCCGATCCGTGCATGGGCCGGTTCTCGGTTTGCTCGGCAATCATCCAGCGGCGCACGTCGAAGAAGCGGTAGCCCTCGAAGGCCAGCTCTATGCGGCGCTCCAGGCGTATGGCCTCGCGCATCTCGTCTTGTGTCATGCCGGCCTGCAGTCCGTACATGCCGTCGGTTCCGGCCTCGATGCCTGCGCGCTCACGGATGAGCTTCAGTGCCTCGAGCGGCCCCATCTGCTGCTCGCCGATGGTCTCGGTGAAGTCGGGGCCGTAGTATTCGTTGGCGGCCTCGGCATAGTTGAGCAGAATCTCGGCAAAGCTGATGATGTTGCGGCACTCGGGCGAGCCTACGAAATAGTTGGCTGCACAGTTGCGGTTGATGTGCTTGCGGATAAAGAGACCGGTGGGAGTGCCGTTGTGCACCTCGTCCTGCGTGACGACATCGCCGGTGCAGGTGCGCACGACGTAGTCGGCGGTGGTACCGCTGCGTTTCACGCAGCCGTCGTAGATGACGGTGTTCAGATAGCGCGGGTCGCGGTGCAGCTGCGGATGCACGGGGTCATAGGTGTACCTGCCCTGTCCGATGGGTTTTCCGTCGGCCATCGGGTAGCTGTCGGCCAGGTCGAGGTAGATGTATCCTCCGCTGCCGTTGCCGCCGCACGAGGTGGCGTCGAGCATCTGGAACACGCCTACTCCGGCGGCTCCCTTCTTCTCGAAGATAACCTCATGATAAGGTCCGTAGGGCAGCTCGTGGGTTACTCCTGCCGCGTCGGTCCATGCCGTTGTCGATACGAAATCGGCGGGGAAGGTCATGGCGTAGTAACCCCAACCCGGCTCGTCGTCGCCGGTGCCCTCGGTCTTATGGACGGAGTAGAGCCGGTAGTCGCCGCTCATGGTCATCACGTCCTTCGAGGCCTGATAGGCATCGTGCCAGCGCTCCTTGTCGTAGGTCGCATAGCCGAGCAGGTCTTGGGTCTCGGGTGTGCCGAAGCCGCTGCCGTTGTGGAGCGGACTGGCTGCGGTGAGCAGCACACGGGCGATGAGTCCGCGGCAGGCCGCCTCGCTGGCACGTCCGTTGTTGCGGCCGGTATTGCGCGGGCGCAACATGTTCGACTTGATGATGTCGCGGCACTCGCCCACGATGTAATCGACACAGTCGGCGTATGTGTCGCGCGTGGTCTTCAGTTCGTCGCCCATGTTGTAGCACGTGTCGCCGATGAGGGGCACGCCGCCATAGTGACGCAATAGCGACGCATAGTACCAGGCACGCAGGAACCGCGCCTCGGCCTTGTAGCGTTCCTTTGCGCTGGTCACCATCGGCGCGCGGTCGATGTTGCGCAGGAACTTGTTACACCGGCGAATGTTGCTGTAGCATTTCTGCCAGGCATCGCTGGTCACGATGACGGGGTTGACAGTGCCGGTGGCAAAGGCCATACCCGTCGAAATGTCGGACGACTGCTTGAACTCCGCCTCGTCGCATGCCACCTGCAACCCGCCGTTGCCGAACCGGTTGAGCTCCGACTCGTAGCCCACCTCGGCATAAATCTGCGAGAGAAAGCCTGCCGCATACGCGCTGTCGGTGAAGATGGCATTCTCATCCAGGTCGGTGATGACGGTCTGGTCGAGATAGCTGTCGTCACAAGAGTAAAACCCTAAGAAAAGGAGCATTACTCCCGCTAAAATGCAAGTTTTATTCTTCATGTTGTTAATAGTGGTTTAGATAATTCAATTTAGTTCGTTCTCACCGTCTATAATATATTAAGGAAACGATTAACCCGCCATCATACACTAACACATATATGAAAAAAACGAGGAAATTTCAAATTATTACTTTTTTAACGTTTTTTGTGTTAAAACGGCTTCCGGTTTTCTGTCAGTTTTTTTTGAGAAATAGCACTGGATTTTGCTCCCGATTGTTAAAAAAATACCCATTTCATCGCAATTTTTCATTTTTCATCGCTCACCTCTCACCCCGTTTTTTGTGAAAGATATATGTTTCGGAGTGCGAAAGACGGTCTTTTGCAACCCGAAACACGGTCTTTCGCAAGGTGAAACATATATGTCTCAGAGGTGAGAGGTATATGTTTCGCAAAAGAACGTATAATTCTTATAGTACTTATATGACCTACACGCCTGATTGTCAAACTGTTATGAAAAGTAGCTCACCATTGCGTTTTTTGGAACTTCGGAAAAGTTTTTTCGAAAAAACGCAATGGTGAACCACTTTCAAAAACGCGACTATTAGTTTTTTAACAAATCTTATGTTAAAACGGACTCAACTGCCAATCAGAGCGTGGCGGCTTTCCGTTCTTTCTTGCCGAACTGCTTGATGAGGAGCGCGGGGCTGGTGCCTGCGAAGGCTTCTGGCGATGGCACTTCGATGGTCACCGTGCGGCTCTCGCCCGGGAGAAGGGTGATGTAGCCGTCGCTCATGATGGCGGGCAGGATGCGCTTACCGGTCTTATTGTCGACAAGGCGCAGACGGTTGGCAAAGCTGACAGTCTTGGCGGGATTGGTCAGCGTGACCTCCCAAAGCCACAGCCCCGCTCGCTGCCCCCCGGGGGGGAGGGAAACCCCACTGAGTTTTTTGGCCGTGGCTCTCAGCCGTGCCTCGGGCAGGGTGAGCAGCTGGCGGTAGTCGAGGTCTTTCTCGGCATTACGCCAATAGAAATTCTCAGAAAGCAGCTTGCCGCCGGCATCTTTCAGCTCAAGGCGGATAAACTGAATGGGGGTGCTGTCGGCAATCTGGCTGAAGGGTATCACAAATGCCTCACGGATGTTGGATGCCGCAACGCTGAGCGGCTTGTCCGTGGAGGCGGTGTAAAGCTCCTTTCCCCCGATATTATAGACGTGGGCGGTGACACTGACGTTCTCGAGCGGACGGGCGGTGGCATTGATGACCTTCACGCTGTTGGTCAGGCAATTCCACTGCACATGCTGCGGCTCGCAGGCCTGACGCGCGCCCCAGTAGCAACCAGTGGGGTCATAGTAACAATCATAAGTTTGCCAAACGAACGATGGATATGCTGGATGGCTCATCCATATAATAATCGCCGAGGCATCGTTCCACATCTTGTCGTTCCAAGCCTCGTACATGCCCTTCATGTCCTCAAGATTGATGA
>JAFRZC010000249.1 GCA_017442765.1 Prevotella sp.
ACGGTTTCTTTCGTCGGTAAACATCTGATAATAGTCTGTCGTTTCCGTCTCGTAGAGCGTGTTTTCTGCCAAGCTCAACAGGCAGCCCGCTTTCCTGGCCAACGTCAGCTTGTCGTCGTCAGTGGCCGCCTTCGGCTGGTTCTTGCCCACGAAAGCCGTACGATAGTATTTCAGGGAGTTGCCGAGGCCTGGAATGTCATTTCCTCTGCTATCAGTATAGCCTTGTATTACCCTTCTGTTCCGCTCATAGGTAACATCTTTACAAATGTCAGCCTCGTTGATTTGGCATAGAATACACTGACGATGACCTCCATCTTCTGCGTTTAACTGCATAGTTGCATGCATAGTAGTGCCCGAGCCTGCAAAGAAATCAAGTACTGTTATATTTTTGTTTTGTGAAAAATGAAGGATATATTGTAACAATGAGATTGGTTTGGGGTAATCAAACACTTTTTCTCCTGAGAATAACTCAGTCAATTGTCGACCCGCATTTTCCGTCGTATCAACCCCAACAGACATGTCAATCAAATTTGGCGGAATTTCGGGGGCATAGTCTGTCCGTTTATATGACAAGACCATTCTTTTTGAGAGTTCTATATATAAACCTTTATTGATGTTTTCGAACAAAGTCTCTTGAAGCCAGATAAACCTATTTTTGAACCGTATTTCATTTTTATTCTTTCCGTCAAGTACAATCAAGTCATCTAACAATTCATTAGGAAACTTTTCTGTTCCATAAGTCCCAGCTGGATATATCCCATCATCCAATTTGCATGTAATAGATCCTTTGGGAAAAGAAAGTGTCTTGAACGAATTTTGGGGTTTTGTAAAAGGATCATTGCTGCAACTTGTCTTTTTAACGCCCCTAAATGTTTCAGTGTTATGTCCTTTTTGCCAACAAAGCACATATTCAATATTGCGCTTTATTTTCTTCGACAAGGCAGGAGGAGTTGCTGATTTAAACCAATTCCATTGTCCTACAAAATTATCAGGGGAGAAGACATCATCGCCGAGCAGCCTTAGTCGTGCCAGTTCATTCTCGTCAATCGAGATAAAAATAAGACCCTTGTCTGAAAGTAAATCTTTAGCCAATATAAGCCTTTTTGAAATAAAAGACAGCCATGCACTATGGCGGAGAGGATGTTGCTTGTCTATTGGGGTCCCGTCAGGGTACTCCTCTAAATAGCGTTTGTCGCGGTAAGTGAAACCGTCATTACCTGTATTGTATGGAGGATCAATATAGATGACATCCACTTTTCCCCGATGCGTGTAGTTCAAGCACGTCAGCGCATGGTAGTTGTCACCTTCTATCAATATATGTGTAGGCTTGCCGTCATGGTTGTGAATAGCCAGTTCTGGCACTTCTTCCAGCACGGGTATGCGGTTCTCGCTTTCCTGTTCAAAGGCTTCTGGCACGTCAATCCACGTCAGGCCGAAACGTTTCTCCTTCAGTTGTGCGTGGAGGCGGTCAACCTCCTTTTGCAGTTCGCGTACTCTTATCGCTAATTCTTCCTGGGTCTCAGCCATAAACAGTATGTCAAAATGTTCTGACTGATACCCAAGTGTCAGAGGGTTCTACATTTTTCCTTGTTGCGATGTTTGGAAGCGCCGCTTCCTACAACATACAAAAAAGCGGGGTATCCTCGTCTGCCCGTCCCGATGTTTCGGCCGTCGGAAGCCTTCCTGTTAGAACGAGCAAAGTCTGAATACCCACGCCGGTCAGTATATAAGACACCCAAAAGTGTGCTGAGGCAATTAAGCCTCGCAGCACACTCCGGGCTGTATATACTACACCCGTAGCATTCACCTCCGCATTTGTCTCAGAACAGGATTTGAATTTCCGACGTTCAAACATCCCAAAACAAAGCATCAATGACGCTTCTTAATATGTCGTTGTCCCACCCATCGGCCTTGTGGCGTGGGTAAAGACGTTTGCAAAAGTACATAAAATATTTGACTTTTTGCATCTGGTGAAAGAAATTTGTCAAAAAATATATGTACTTTTGCAGCATCTTATGAAAAAACAACGATTCAACAAACGTGAACGCCTGCTGTTCAAGCACTTCACCAACAAGGGCTACGCGCTCTTCTCGTGTCTGGGCAAAGAGGTGATCATCGGCGTATTGTCTGTTTCAACGCTGACCTATGCCAAGGCCGACGGCATCAGCACGCAGACGGCATTGGCCGATGATTCGCTCAGCCGGGAAGAGAGGACTCTCGACGAGGTGATTGTGACAGGCTCACGCACGCCGCTGACGCAACTGCAGTCGGCGGCTATCGTCCGCGTCATCAACCGCGACGAGATTGACCGTGCGGCGGCGACTACGGTCAACGACGTATTAAAGATAGCCACGGGCGTGGATGTCCGTCAGCGCGGTGGCTTTGGTGTACAGACGGACATCTCCATCGGCGGTGGCACGTTCGATCAGATTACGCTCCTGCTCAACGGCATCAACATCTCAAACCCACAGACGGGACACAACGCAGCCGACTTCCCCATTTCGCTCAACGACATCGAACGCATCGAGATTCTCGAAGGCGCGGCAAGCCGCGTACTCGGCACCTCGGCCTTCTGCGGTGCCATCAACATTGTGACACGAGCAGAAACACGGACGGACACAGAATGCGTAGGGACGCGGCGTGCCGCGTTGAGTAGCGGACAAACACGGAATGTGGGAGCGTGGGCAGAATTGTCAGCAGGATCGTTCGGAACGATGGAAACGGGTATCGGAATATATCTGAGCGGAACGAGGATTCAGCATCGAATAAGCGGCGGCTATGCCCGCTCCGACGGCGGAACGCTGCACAGTGACTTCGAGAAGGTACGCCTTTTCTATAATGGAAAACTCACCGGATCGTTGGCAGATCTGAACTGGCAGATAGGCGGAAACAAGAAAAACTACGGAGCAAATACTTTCTATTCGGCAAAATACGACAACCAGTACGAACGCACCGAGCACGAACTGGCCTCGGTCAAGGCCGACCTACATGGTCTGGCGACTGGTCTGAACATCCGCCCGGCCATCTACTACAACCGTTTTACCGACCATTATCAACTCATACGCGGCGAAGGAGGCGCAGCGAAAGGCGAGAACTATCATAGCCTCAACGTCGTCGGAGCTTCAACCGATGTGTCACTGAGATGGACTGCAGGAACGACGACTTTAGGCTTCGACCTGCAACACGACCACATCATGAGCACAGCCTATGGAAACCTGATTGAGGAGAACAAGCGGAAAAGCATTCACGGCAGCGAAAGACAATACGACCACGAGGCCAGCCGCACCAACACCAGCCTCTATGTCGAGCACAGTATCGTCGCCGCCGGTCTCACGCTATCAGCTGGCCTGCTGGCCAACCGCAACTCTGGCCTCGACAGCCGATTCCGACTATACCCTGGCATTGATGCCAGCTTTCGACCTAACAGACACTGGAAGGTTTTTGCCTCGTGGAACATGGCACTGCGCATGCCCACATACACCGACCTTTATATCAAGAATGCCGTACAACAGGGAGACATCGGACTGGAACCCGAACGAAACACGACACTGAAACTGGGCGGGCTGTACCGCATCAAAAATACCGATGTCATGGCCTCAACCTTCTACAGCAGGGGGCGCGACATGATAGACTGGGTTTACGAGACGGCAGAGAGTACACGCTACAAAGCTCTGAACCTCGGCAAACTGAATAATATGGGATTCTCTATCGAAACCAGCGGTCACTTCTATCTCAGCCAAAGTGAAGTTGACAAAAGAATACACTACAAGCTGGGCTATGCTTTCATCCACCAACACCATGAGACCAACGAACAGATTTACAGGTCGCTCTATGCGCTGGAATACTTGCGCCACAAGCTGACGGCACAGATGGAACATCCCGTCTGGTCGCACCTGTCGGCATCGTGGACACTACGATGGCAACAACGGATGAATGGCTACCACCCTTATACAAAAATAGATGCGAAGTTGTGTTGGACAACTCCGCACTACAATATTTATATGCAGGCCGACAACCTGACAGGCCACCGCTACTATGACCTCAGCGGTGTCAGGCAGCCTGGCCTATGGCTTATGGCGGGATGTATCGTCAACTTGTCTTTTCGTCCTCATGCTCAATGAACCGTCGTTGAAGGGTGCCAAGCGCACCAAGTCCAAAAAGCACAAGCAACGTGCAGACTGTTGCTAACAAGTACAGTCCGCCTCCACAAGCCAGACCGATGGCTGCCGTCACCCATAGTCCGGCGGCGGTAGTCAGTCCGCGTACGGCGTGTTTCTGAAAAATGATAGTACCCGCACCGATGAAACCGATGCCTGAGACGACCTGCGCGGCAATGCGCGACACATCGAGCCGCACATTGGGATGCACAGAGAACATACCCTCAAAACCATACTGCGACACTATCATAAAAAGCGCACTGCCCAAAGCCACGAGGAAATGGGTACGCAACCCGGCCTCCTTGGCCCGATAAGCGCGTTCAAGTCCGATCAAGCTGCCTAAGAGCGACGCCACAACCAGTCGCAGCACGAGATCCAATGTTAAATTCATGTCTGTCATAGTCCTAATGGGATATTATTTTGCCGGCGGCAAAAAAATAGTGAAATTTCAACGCTTCAGCCGAAAAGACTCCTCTATCTTGGCAAGTTCTTTGGAGAATCCCTTATCGGTCTTCAGACGTGCCTCTATCTGCGAGCAACTGTGAATAACGGTGGAGTGGTCGCGTCCGCCGACAAGTTTCCCGATGCGTGAGGCCGGCATGTTTGTGAGTTTCTGTGCCAGATACATCGACACCTGTCGTGGCAGCACAAGCTCACGCTTGCGGCTACGGCTGTTCACAGCTGTAGCCATCACGCTGTAGTGACGGCATACGGTCTCAATAATCTCATCGACGGTAAGCGGCTTGTCATCAACCTTCACAGCACGCTTGATTACCCGCTCGGCCAGTCGCAAATCGATGTTGCTATTGTAAACTACACTATAGGCCATGAGCGAGTTGACGACGCCCTCAAGATCGCGCACGCTACCGTTAGCCGTATGAGCGATATACTGCACCACGTCTTCGGGAATAGAGAGACCGTCGTGGCGGATTTTGCTGTTGAGGATATCTATGCAAAGCTGCACGTTGGGCTTTTCGAGTTCAGCTATCAGACCACAGGCAAATCGCGTCAGCAGCCGTTCGTTCATCCCCTGCAAGTCAACAGGCGGACGGTCGCTGGCGAGGATAATGCGCTTACCATTGCGGAAGAGGTGATTGAAAATATGGAAAAAGGTGTCTTGCGTTTTTGCGGCTGTCATCCATTCCTGTATGTCATCGACGATAAGCATATCGATGGTTTGGTAGAAATTGATGAAGTCGTTGGTTTTGTTCTGCAATACAGCATTGGAATATTGCACCTGAAAAAGCCGTGCCGAGACGTAAAGCACACGATTTTGCGGATAAAGCTGCTTGGTGCGCAGGCCGATGGCATTGATGAGGTGGGTTTTACCACAACCAGAGGGACCGAAGATGAACATCGGGTTGAACTGTGCGGTCGTAGGATGCTCGGCGATAGACATGCCCACAGAACGTGGCAGTTTGTTGCTGTCGCCCTCGATAAAGTTATTAAAGCTCTGTCGCGGGTTCAACTGGGAGTCTATTTCCGGAACGGCCTTCTCCAAGAGTGTCTGCGGCTGGTTTGCAGCGGGGCGATGTGTAACGTCTGCAATGCCTCCAGCAGGTTCGTCACCCTCTACGACAGAAGTTCCCTTTTGGTTTCCACCCTTGCCGACTACGACGACACGGTAGGTCAGGCGCACACGCCCATCAAAGCAACGACACAATACTTTGCGAAGCAAGTCCACATAGTTCTCCTCCAGATACTCATAGACGAACGGGCTCGGTACCTGAAGCAGCACTGTCCGCGTCGTTTCGTCGAACGACTCGAAGACAATGGGCTTGAACCATGTTTTATACTGTTGCTCTGAGACATTGTCGCGGATGAGCGCAAGACACTTGTCCCAACAAGCATTAGGACTTACTTCCATTTATGAACTTTAAATAATACTCTTTGTGTATCGACAGATTGTTATTTTGTCGTTTCGTTGCGACTGCAAAATTAGAAAACTTTTTTCAATCCTACAAACCTGTTTTTTCTCGCTTTCCTAAATGAGAACGGCTAAAATGCCTTATTTCCACACTTTAGCAAATAACGCTTAAGAAAAATGGAAAAATGGATTTTGCTAATTCATTTGCTTTGGTTTTCAACTAATTATGTCTTTGTGAGAAATCTCATCCGCAACGGGTGAAACATTGTTCCTTTGTGCTTAATTGTTTGCCGTCAGACGAATTCAAAACGTTTTTATATTTGTGAAACATTGGTGGTCGCTATTCAGACAGAATTTAATTAAATCGTTCATTTATCTTTCTTCCCGAACACAGAGAAATGCACATAGCGCTTGGGGTGCTCTTTGAGGTTGACAACCAATGAATCGGCGTTACGGACGGTAGCGTTCAGGCTTTGTACGGTGGTGTTGAGGTTGTTATAAAGAGTCTCGTCCATCATCAGCAGTCCCAGCGAACCCTTTCCCGCATTGAGATTGTCGGTGAATGCCTGCACGTTGGCAAGCGTGTTATCTACCTGTCGCATGGTTTTGGCGATGTCTATGTCATTCAATTGGTTGTCGAGACGTGCCGTCAGATGTCGGGCATTGTCGAGTGTCCCATTGGCATTCTGCAGAAGTCCAGGCATGGTCTTGTGTAAATCCGCCATAATGCTGTTGAGTTCCTCTGACGAAGTGATGAGCCGCGACGTAACATTCTGCACATTATGGAGAGACTGCGCAATGCTCGGGTCGGCTAATATCATGTTCAAGCTGCCCATGATGGAGTCGAGCTTTGGCACCATCTTCTCTATGGCCGGAACCATCGCCGCAAGTTTTCCTGTTGTTCCACCGTCTATCATTCCTTTAAACGTTCCTCCTGGCTTAACGACTGCGGTGCTGCCGCCCATGACTAAATTCAGCTGAACGTTTCCCATTAAGTCGCTTTGGATCATTGCCGTTGTGCCTACCGGAACTTGCAACTCTTTGGTCAGTCCCACCTCCACACGGATGGGCTGTTGCTGTTGTCCGAAATTGTATTCTATGGTCCTTACCGCCCCCACAGGGTAGCCATTGACGAAAATCGGAGTAGAGTTATTCAGTCCCGACACATTGTCGAACTCCACGAAATAGGTGTTTTCTGAAGAGAATATACTCAACCCCTTCAGGAAACTCAGCCCAAAGTAAAGCACTACCAGTGCCAGAGCTGCCACTAATGCGATTTTAATTTCTTTTGTCATCCTGTTCTTTCTGTTATTACTTATTTTCCTTTATTACGTAAGAACTCCTGTATGGCTTCATTCACGTCCATCTTCTTACCATCTTTGAAAGCGATGATGAATGCTTCGGGAAAGCGGTCGAGGATCTGCTTGCGCAGCCGCGCTATTTCGTTATAGTTCGCCGAAGAGCCATAGGTATATTTTATCATGTTGTTTTCCTCATAACTGTCGTAACCGGTAAGTCCGTTGAAGTGGGAATCATCGGGACGCAGCTTCCGGCTACTGGCCAGAATCTGAACCTTGAACACGGGCTGACCTGCCTTTGCCGGAGTCGAGACTGGTGTCACAGGCTTGGCGGGAGTTGTGGATTGCGGTGCGGGCTTAGCGGGAGTTGCCTGCTTTACCGGCGGTTCCGGTTTTACCGGAGTCTCCTGCTTTACCGGTTTATCCGGATTTACCGGAGATGCCGAAGAGACTGGTTTCTCTAATTTCTCCGGAGCTGCCGGGGGAGTCGGTTTAACTTGTGTCTCCGCTTTTGCGGGTTTTGGAGGCGCAGGCGTATCCACCTTATAGGCTTGCGGCAGATTTGAGTAATACTTATTCTTATACTCCACAAAAGCGTTGAAGATACCCCTTGCATAGAGGTCGGGAGCCTCTTTCGTATTCATGAACTCCTCCTCGTCGGGTGTAGAGATGAATCCGAGCTCAAGCAGACAGGCCGGCATCGATGTGAGCCGGAGCACGGCCAGATTATCTTGATGCGACCCCATGTTGTTTCGGCCCGTAGCCTGACAGACACACCGCATGAGCATCTTGGCCAGTTCCACACTACGCTCGCGGTTGTTGTCTTGTATGAACTCAAACATGATATTGCTCTCAGGCGAGTTCGCGTCGAATCCCTGATAGGTCTGCTTATAGTCTTTCTCAAGGAAGATGACGGAGTTCTCGCGTTTGGCCACCTC
>JAFRZC010000250.1 GCA_017442765.1 Prevotella sp.
CAGATGACCAGGACTTCAAATTAACCCGAACGCGATGGAAAGAATAAGAAACAAGATAAAAGACAATCTCGTGAAGATGCTTGTCGCGGCTGCCATGATCGGCATGGCCGTGACGGGTTGCGTCTATCTCGACAGCGTGTCAATCACCCAAATCATCGACGGACGTGAGTGCGACTACGCATACGCAGGCACAGAGGCCACATTCACCGTGAACGGACATATTGAGTGTGCGACCGATGTCAGCAACACCAATTTCGTTGTCGCCATCCTCGCGCCGAAGACGTGGAACGTGGCCCGGTATGCCAAGGTGACCTACCGTTACGACCTGGCTGAGGACCGCGACCAGATTATGACCATGTCGCCCGTCCCGGCCAATTCGCTGCCCAAGAACGGCAACGGACTGACCTGGGTTGAATGCCTCAATCAGACCTACGGCGTAGGTCCCAATGTGCTCGACGACATGGAGTGGGTGGTCTTCCAGACCGATATCGCATGGAACATCCATAACGGCGACAAGCCGAAATACACCATCTGGATAAAAACGCTCATGAGCGACGAGAACCTCAAGTGCCGCCTGGGCTTCTTCGTCAACCATACCGACGACGGCTTCTCCGGCGGTGGTGACCATAAGAAGGTCTTATACTCCGACTGCTTCGAGGTGGTGGGTGCCTCAGGTGCCGTCACCGACTATTGCAGCAACCACCTCAACCGCCTCTCGCCGCTACTCTCGTTGCAGGACGACTTCCTGACGTTCAGTTTCATCGGCAGTGTGGCCGACAACGACCTCACCCGTGCCAATGAGCCCGTCTATTTCGAGGGCAAGGCCTACGGAGCATCAGGCCAAGTGTATGAAGTGAAAGAGAAAACGGAAAAAACACTCATGCCCGTTGAGGACGTATTGGCAAAGATGTGCAGCATCACCCTCTGGCCGGCTGGCTTCTTCAACATTCCTGAGGGAGAGCAACTTGTGAAAATCGAGTACTTCTTCACCAACAAAGACGGCGACATCGTCATCGGACAAGACACGGATGACCACCTCGGACTCGGCAAACCTGCTCCCGACCCCGACAACCGCCTTCCCTTTGTCTATAACTTCCAGTGCAATTAAAGGAGTTAATGCGCTCCGCTAATGAAAAATGAAAAACGAAAAGTGAAAAGTGAATAATGAAGAACTTAAATTGTAAATTATACGCACTCATGGGCATGCTCATGCTTGGCCTTGTCTCTCTGCAGGCACAGAACTACGCTCCGACAAAGGGTGTCGTGACCGACCTGCGCGGCAACCCTGTCGCCGGAGTGGAGATTGCGCTGAGGGGAGAGACCGCAAAGGTGACGACTGCCGACGACGGATTGTTCGACTTTACGTTCAAGACGGGCGACGTGGTGACGTTCACTCATCCCGACTACCTCTTCAAAGAGGAGAAAATAGGTAAGATTCGTTCGCTGAAGGTTAACGAGACCTATTCCGTACATCTCATCGAACGGTTCGTAAATACGGACAAGGACATCGTGGACGCGTTCGGCGGCCATACGTCTGCCGATGAGTATCTCGGTGCTCAGACGACGGTCTATACGAAAGACCTTGACAAATATCTCTCGCCCAACATCATGACTGCCTTGCAAGGGCGCATGGCGGGCTTTAACATCTCACAGTATCGCGGCTTTGCCCTGCGCAACACGACGAGTAACAGTCAGGGCTCGCTCGTCGGCACTCTGCCTGCAGGCTTCGGCATAAGTAGTTATGGAGACAACTCACAGTTCTCCTACAGCTCGCGAGGCATGGGTCCCGTCGTCATCGTCGATGGTATCGAGCGCGAGCTCTTCTCGCTCGACCCCGAGGCCATTGAGTCGGTATCGCTGCAGAAAGACGCGCTCTCGTCGATGTTCCTCGGTATGCAGAGCTCGCGTGGCGCGCTCATCATCACGACAAAGAATCCCACTGCCGGCAAGCTGCACCTCTCGCTGACCGGCAAGCTTGGTGTGAACCATGCCGTCAACAAGCTGCATCCGCTCTCAGCCGACAAGTATGCCTACCTGCTCAACGAAGCTCTGCAGAACGACGGCAAGTCGGCTCTCTACGGCTATGATGACTATATTGCTTTCCAGAACGGAACGAACCCCTATCTTTATCCGAACGTGAACTGGGCAGACGAGCTGTTGCGCAAGAACAGCATCTCGCAGTCCTACAACCTCAATGTGTCGGGTGGAGGTCGTGTGGCACAGTTCTTCGTCAGTCTGGGTTATCTCAAAGAGGAGGGTCCCTTCCGTACCAGCAAGGAGAACAACTACAATACCAATCTCGATCTGAACCGCTACATGCTCTCATCGAAAGTTCACATCAACATCACCGACGACTTTGAGGCTACCCTGACCGCACTCGGACGAATCACCGAAGGCAACCAGCCTGGTGGCAGCGGTAGCGGCTACAGCGACTTGTTGAGAAACATCTATACCACCCCCAACAACGCCTATCCCGTCTATAACCCCGACGGCACATGGGGCGGCAACCGGTCGTTCACCAACAACCTGCGCTCGCAGACGGTCAACTCGGGCTATATCTCCGACAACCAGCGCGACATACAGGCTACCCTCAAGCTGCGCTACGATTTCGGGAAACTGGTGAAAGGTCTTTCGGCACACGTGCTCGGAAGTGTGGCAACGCTCAGCCGCACCGCGATCACCCGCACGAAGCAGGCTCCCGTCTATGCCTATAGTCTCGACGATCAGGGCGAGCCCGTCTATACGCTTTACGGCTCATCGGTTCCGCAGACGAACGACTTCACGTCTGTAGCTTCGTATAACATGCTCTACGGTCAGATGAGTATCAACTACGACCGTCAGTTCGGGCTACACACCCTGCGTGCTGCCCTGACAGGTGACACACGGCACGAGATCGACGACTACGACCTGCCCATGATTCCCTCGAACATCATGGAGAAGATTTCCTACGACTACGCTAAGCGCTATTTTGCACAGGTAGCCGTCACCGAGAGCTATTATAACCGCTATGCGCCAGGCAACCGCTGGGGAACGTTCTGTGCCTTCGGTCTCGGATGGGACATCGCACAAGAGGCGTTCATGGAGCAAGCTACCTGGGTAGATAAGCTGAAGCTGCGTGCCATCTGGGGAAAGACCGGCAACGGTATCGGTAACTCGGGCTATTACACCTACCGTCAGACATTCTCCGACCCATACGGCTACTACACGCAAGGTACGACTCAGGGTCAGGGCAACATCTTCGCCCGGGAGAACGAGCTGGCGAATCCCTATCGCACATGGGAGAAAGCCGACAAGCTGAATATCGGTCTTGATGCCGCATTCCTGCGCGACAGGCTCTCCTTTGCTATCGACTACTATAACGATAAATACTACGACCTGCTGCAAAACCGAGGCAAGAGCATCGAACTGCTCGGAACGGCCTATCCTACCGAGAATATTGGTAAGACCCGACAGACAGGCGTTGAGCTGCAGTTGACGTGGCAGGACCGCATCCGTGACTTCAACTACTACGTGTCGGCCAACTGGAGCCTTGCCAAGAGCAAGCTGCTCTACATGGACGAGCAGCGAGTGGAGTACGACTGGCTACGGCTCACGGGTCGCCCTGTGGGAGTAACCTACGGATTGCAGGCTAACGGATTCCTCTCCGCCGCCGACATTGCCAACGGCTATCCTGTCATCACGGGTTATGAGGTGCAGCCTGGCGACGTGAAGTATGTTGACCAGAACGGCGACAACGTCATCGACGAGTTCGACCGTGTAGTCATCGGTGGCAATAAACCTCTGCGCTATTTCGGTGTTGACCTCGGACTCGAATGGAAGGGTCTGGAGTTCTCCATGTTGTGGCAGGGTGCTTACAAACGCGACCTCTACGTGGACGACCAGACGCTTGTGCAAGGATTCCTCGGTGTGGGAAGCACCTACGGTCAGGCCTACGAGAACATGCTGGCTCGCTGGACACCTGAGACGGCAGCCACGGCAACCTATCCGCGCCTGTCGGCAGGTGGCAATAGTTACAATATGGGCGCAGGAATGGGCTCGTCCATGTGGATGCATTCAGGAAATTACCTCAGACTGAAGAACATCAGCCTGGCTTATAACCTTCCCGAACTACTCTGTAAGAACTATCTTGGAGGTGTCAGGGTGAAACTCTTTGTAAATGCTCAGAACTTGCTGACCTTCTCGGCCTGCGACTTGGTCGATCCTGAAGTGACTTTCACAAGTTCACCCCTGCAGCGTTGCATCATCACTGGTATCAATCTCAAATTCTAAAACGAACGACTATGAAAAGAAACCTGATAATGGCTTTTGCCTGGAGTGCAGCGCTTTTTGCTACGACAGCCTGCATGGACAACTATGAGGAGCTGCCGGTTGATCAATATACGGACGATTTCCTCTTCTCGAGGACCGACTCGGTGGGCGACCGCGCATTGGGCTTCCTCGGTACCATCTACGATGCGCTCGAGAGCGGGCATAGCCGCGTCGGTGGCTACTATCTTGACGCGGCTTCCGACGATGCGCTGCCTATCGACATGGATGGTGAGCCCGATGTGCTGAAACTGCAATTAGGGCAATATACAGCACGTACGCGTATTGGCTCTGAGATGAAATGGGGTGACTATTACTCGCTCATCCGCAAGGTAAACATTTTCATCAACGGTATCGATGTCGTTCCGTTCAAGGCGACATATATCAATGCTTTAGGCGAGCAGCAGCCGCTTAACCGAACGTTGAAGGCAGAGGCGCGCTTCATCCGCGCCTGGTTCTATTTCCAGATGCTGGAGCGCTATGGAGGTGTTCCCCTGCTTGGCGATAAGGTTTACGATATCAACGACAACCTTGAGTTGCCCCGCAACACGTTCGGCGAGTGTGTCGATTACATCGTGAGCGAACTTGACGCGATACAGGATGACCTGCGGGCTATTCCGATGGATCAGCCCGGACTCTATGCCCACGTTCCCACGAAGCAGGCTTGCGTGGCTCTGAAGAGTCGCGTGCTGCTCTATGCGGCCAGCCCGTTGTTCAACGAACGGCCTATTGAGTCCGGCAACGAGCTGATAGGTTACGCCTCTTATGACAGGAACCGTTGGAAGAAGGCTGCCGACGCTGCCCGCGAGTTCATGGAGACCTGGGGAGACAAGGGTGATGCCACCTTTAAGCTGGCGACCAGCTCAAGAAATGTCTTCCTGAACTTCTATCACAGGACGACCAATCCAGAGCTTATCTTCTTCCGTCAGGGAGGCTCGGGCACTGGAGTGGAGTCGAACATAGGTCCGTTGGGATTCTCGGGTAACAACATCGGTAGCGGCCGGACGAACCCGACACAGAATCTGGTGGATGCTTTCCCGATGAAGGACGGCAAGGCCATCGACGAGCCCGGGAAGTTCACTTACGACCCGCAGAACCCGTATGCCAACCGCGACCCGCGTCTTGACCAGACCGTACTGCACAACGGTTCGAAATGGTTGGGAACAACGTTGCAGACATGGCAGGGCGGTGCACATAATCCGAACACAGGTGAGGACTACAGCACGACCAGCTACTACCAGCGTAAGTTCATGGGTGCGTTTGAGTCGTTCTCCGACTATAGTGCAGTCCTTCACCTGTGGGTTATCTTGCGCTACACGGAAGTGCTGCTCAACTTTGTTGAGGCGGAAAACGAGGCACTTGACGAGCCTTCCCAGGAGATTTACGATGTGCTCTTCGCCATTCGCAAGCGTGGCGGCATCTCGGCCGGCACCGATAAGATGTATGGTCTGAAGGCGGGAATGACGAAGGAAGAGATGCGAGAGGTTATCCACAATGAGCGTCGTATAGAGCTGGCGTTTGAGGAGCATCGCTATTTCGACATCCGCCGCTGGCGCGAGGCCGAGAACATCTACAAGCAGCCGCTCAAGGGCATGCAGATTTCCTCGAATGGAGTTGGCGTGACCTATACTGTTGCCGATGTGCTGAACGTGACATGGGACAACAAGCGCTATTTCTATCCGATTCCCTATGCGGAGGTGAATAAGAATGACAACATGGTACAAAATCCTAATTGGTAAAAGCGAGATGAAAAGATTTGTATTATTATTGATAAATTTGTGTGTGTTCGCCTTTGCTTTCGGTCAGACGAATGTGACGGGTACGGTGGTCTCATCCGACGACTCGGAACCGTTGGTCGGCGTAACGGTGAAGGTGAAGGGAACGAAGACGGCTGTCATTACGGATATCGACGGAAACTACTCGATCGAGGCACCGTCGGGCAGTACACTCGTCTTCTCGTATGTGGGATTCGTAGATCAGGAGCACCGTGTGCGCGGGTCGCGGGTTGACGTACAGCTGGTTCCCGACGTGAGCGGACTGAACGAGGTGGTCGTTGTGGGTTATGGTACGGCCAAGCGTATCACGCTGACGGGTGCCGTGAGTGCCATCAACGGTAAGGAGTTGCAGAAAGTGCCGGTGAGCAGTGTGCAGAACACGCTGGCCGGTAAGTTGCCGGGCTTCTTCTCGCAGCAGCGCAGCGGACAGCCGGGCAAGGATGCCTCCGACTTCTTCATCCGTGGTGTGAGCTCGCTGAACTCCGCAGGCAACCAACCGCTTATCATTGTCGATGACGTGGAGTATTCCTACGAGCAGCTCTCACAGATCAACGTGAACGAGATTGAGAGTATCTCTATCCTGAAAGATGCCTCCACGACCGCCATCTATGGTATCAAGGGTGCCAATGGCGTGTTGGTGGTGAAAACGCGCCGCGGTGTTGAGGGTAAGCCGAAAATCAACGTTCGTGTGGAGACAGGTTTGCAGACTCCGGTGCGCACGCCGAAGTTCCTCGGCTCCTACGAGACGGCTCAGCTGGTGAACGAGGCGTATGCCAACGACGGCCGGCCGGCCTTGTTCAACGACGAGGACCTTGAGCATTTCCGCACGGGCGACGACCCCTACGGCCATCCCGACGTGAACTGGTATGATGAGATCTTTAAGAAGGTGGCCATGCAGACGAATATGAACATTGACGTGAGCGGTGGCTCGCAGCGTTTGAAGTATTTCGTTTCGGCTGGCTATTTCATCCAGAACGGTCTTGTGCGCCACTTCTCAAGCGGCGACGACATCAACAACAACTACCTATATCGTCGTTTCAACTATCGTTCAAATCTCGACTTCCAGGTGACCGACAATCTCTCGATGAGACTCGACATCACGTCACGCTTCATGAACATCAACGAACCGCACGGCATCAATGCGACGGGGCAGATTTACAGCTTCACGGAGATGCACCCCTATTCAGCTCCGGTGATGAACCCCAATAGCACATACGCCTACCTCTACGACACCTCGTCGTCGCGGCCTACGTTGAACGCGCGGCTGGCCAATGAGGGCTACCAGCGCACGCGCCGCAACGACAACAACCTGCTCTACAGTGCTAACTGGAAGATGGACTGGCTGACCGAGGGCTTATCGTCGAGTGTGCGTCTGGCCTATTCAACGGTCGATGAGTCGTACCGCCGTGTGTTCAGAGGGGCTTATCCCACCTACCACTACGACCCCGTGACCGACAGCTATAATATCAATCCCGACGGTGTCTATACGGCTGGAACGTATGCGGTGGGCGGCGGCACCAATCAGGCGAAGAAGGACTTGAACCTGTTGGCCAGCATCAACTATGCGCGCATCTTCAACAATGCCCACGATGTGAACGCGATGTTGCTCTACAACCGCGAGAGCACCACCACGGAGAGCTCCGGCGAGAAGGTGCCCGACAAGTTCACGGGCTTCACGCTGAAGCTTGGCTATAAGTACAAGAACCGCTATCTCGTTGACTTCAACGCGGCCTACAACGGTTCCGACCGCTTCGACGCCAACCACCGCTACGGCTTCTTCCCCGCTTTGGGTGTGGGCTGGGCCATCAGCGAGGAGCCTTGGTTCCGCAAACGCTTCGAGTGGGTCGATCTGTTGAAGATCCGCTCATCGTATGGTATCGTCGGTTCCGACGTGGCCGCCGGTGGCCGCTATCTCTACCGTCAGGTCTATCAGGGCGGCATCAGCTATCCGTTCGGCGAGCGCAACAACGAGGGCTCGCAGGGCTACTACGAGGGCGACCTGGGCAACGACAACGTGACGTGGGAGAAGGCCAAGAAGTTCGACATCGGTATCGACATGAACCTCTGGAACCGCGTGTCGCTGACCGTTGACTACTTCCACGACAAGCGCTACGACCAGCTCGTCACACGCAACGACGTGCCGCTCATCCTCGGTATCGGCTCCTCACCGCTCAACGTGGCCAAGACGGTGAACAGAGGTTTCGACGGCCAGCTCGGCTATCGCGACCAGTGGGGCGACTTCGGGTTCAACACGAATTTCGTGTTCTCCTACGCGAAGAACAAGATTGTCTATCAGGCCGAGGCACAGCAGCGCTATCCGTGGCTGGCTCGCACCGGTCATCCCATCGGCCAGGAGTTCGGCTATCAGTGGATAGGCTACTATACACCCGACGACATCGCGCTCATCGAGGCCGGCGACCCCAGTGCTCCTGCCGTTCCCAACGGCGACATTCAGGTGCAGGCCGGTGACTTGAAGTACCGCGACATCAACGAGGACGGCATCATCAACGACTATGACAAGGCCGCCATCGGCAAGCCCAACCTGCCGAACACCACGCTGGGCTGGACCATTGGCGGATCATACAAGGGCTTCACGCTGAGCATCCTCTTCCAGGGTTCGTTCAACTACAGCTTCTCGGTGGTCGGCACGGGCATCGAGCCGTTCAAGAGCCAGTTCCAGCCGCTGCACCGGCAGCGGTGGACGCTGGAGAAGTATGAGGCCGGCGAGGACATCGGCTTCCCGCGCCTTACCTCGAACGCCTCGACGGTGAACTCGGCTCAGGCCTACATGTCGAACTTCTGGCTCATCGACGCATGGTACATCCGTCTGAAGACCATCGACCTCTCGTATGAATTCCCGAAGAAGTGGCTGCCCAAGTTTACCGACTCGCTTCGTCTCTACATGAACGCCTACAACCTGTTCACGTGGACCAGCTACGACAAGTATCAGCAAGACCCCGAGATTTCTACGAACACGGCCGGTGATGCCTACATGAACCAGCGCGTGGTCAACTTCGGCGTGCAGCTGTCGTTCTGACGCATAGTAATAAGCAACGGATGAACACGGATAAACACGGATATAAGGAGACAAATGAAAACAATGAGAAAAAATATTCCGTGTAAATCCGTGCTCATCCGTTGCTTGTTATGCATACTTCTCTTTTCATTTTTCATTAGCGAAGCGCATACAGCCGACTCTGTGCAGACCGACTCCGTGCCCGCGTTGCCCACCGACATTAAGGCCTCGCTGTTCGACGCGAGCGCGGGCGACGACCTCTACTCCTCGTTCGGGCATTGTGCCATACGTTTAGAGTGTCCCTCAAAAGGTTTCGACATCTGTTTCACCTTCGGCCTTGATGACACTTACGACGAGAAGATAGCCTTCTTCTCGGGCAAGGGTTTCGGTACGTACGATGTAATGGACACCTCCCGCTATATCAAGGCCTACGGCATGGAGCATCGCACCGTGACGATGTACGAGCTCAACCTGACGCTCGACGAGATACGCCTCCTGTGGGAGCAGCTCGACAACGAGCTGAGCCATCCCACTGCCTACCGCTACGACTATCTGCACACCAATTGCTCGTCGATGTGTATGAAGGCCCTCGAGGCGGCGCTCATCGACGAGGAGATAGTCTATGACCAGCTGCCGCCGTCGGTGACAGGCACCTACCGCGACTTTGTGCGCTCGCTGGGCGGGGAGAGCCCCTGGTCCGAGTTCTTCTGGCAGACCCTGCTCGGCAGCGAGGGCGAGGAGAAAGGCATCCTCTCCGATAAAATCAGTCCCTTCTTCATCATCGACATACTCCGCCATGCGCGTTTCCAGGGCACCGACGGCAGCTCGCGCCCCGTGCTCAAGTCGCCGAGAGGGCAGCAGGTCAACAATCCCGACCCTCTTCCCCCATCCCTCATCCCTCACCCCTCCACGTGCATGGCTGTCGTACTGATTATTGCCGTATTGCTTACGGCTATCCGCATAAAGTTCCTCCGCCCTGTCCGTGTGGGATTCGATGCGCTGCTGCTCATCAGCCAGACCCTGCTCGGACTGCTGGTGTGCTATATGACTTTCGTCTCGCAGCTCGACTCGGCTCACCATAACTGGTATGCGCTCGTCTTCAACCCGCTGCCCCTGTTGGCATGGCTGTTCCTGCGCCGTCAGCGTTGGTTCTGGCGCTTGTGGACAGGCTTCGGCATCGTGGTGTTGCTCTTCGTCTGCACCATGCCGTTCAATCCTCAGCTCGACTGGGCACACGCCTTCCTGCTGCTGGCCTGCGCCGTGCGCTGTCTGGCCGTTGCCTTGCCAAAGTTGAAGAAGGGAAATTAACAATTTTAAGTTAATTATCTTCGGGGAAAGTCGCGTGAGAGTTTAATATTTTCTACTGCGACCCCGTTTTTCCGAAATTTTGCCCAAAATCGCGAGTTTTGCTAACTTGCTGGGAATAAGCCCCATAGGTCTGATAGACTTGTGGGGCTTTTTCGTATGTTTTGCGAAAGATATATCTCTCGGCTTCGAACGATAAGCTTTTGCACTCCAAAAGACCGTCTTTCGAGGTCTAAAAGACGGTCTTTCGCAACCCGAAACATATATCTTTCACAATGGATGAGGGATGAGCGATGAGGGAAGAGGGTATAAAAGGGAGGAAAATGGGCAGTTTTCTGATTTTTTAGCAATAAAAATCCGACAGACCATTTTAACATTCTGCCGGATTTTAGTTGACGAAACGAACATTTCAGCTCATCTCTCATCCCTCATCTCTCATCCATTACTGGGCGGTGAGGGTGGTGATGGCCGGCCACTGGTCAGTACGGAAGGGGAACATAGGCAGGCCGTCGGTGTTGTAGATTGCAGACTTCGTGTCGGGGTTGTTGGCCCATCCGTAGCGCACGCTGACGGGGAACTTCACCTCGGGTGACCACACGACGATGGTCTCACCCTCAACCATCCACTCTGCCCAGTGGAATTTCTTGTCGGCTCCGGCAATGGTGAACGGTCCGCCACCGCCTGCCAACGAGCCTTGTGCCGAGTTGAGCCGCTGGTCGTCCAAACGCAGTTCTTTCTTCTCTCCGTTTGGCCAAGTCATCTGGAATCCCTTGCCCACATGGTCGAAGTAGAGACGTATCTTGTCGCCCTCTATGCGGTAGCACTTATAGACGGGTCCTGAGTAGGCAATCTTCTTGCCGTAGGTTTGGGCGAGCGCGGCCAGGGCCAGCCGTCGGCCCACCTCCTGCTTGTTCTTCGGGTGGATGTCGTTGTCCATGCCGATGTCGATGGCGCAGGCGATGCCTGTGTGGTCGAGATGCTGTGCGGTCAGCATCTGTGCCTCGCGCAGCTCGGCCCAGGTCGATTCCTCGGGCTCGGTCTGCTGGCGCATGAAGTTGGCCAGCTGCACGATGTAGAAGTCGAGCGGCGCGTTCCACTTCGTGCGCCAGTCGTTGATCATCACGGGCAGCAGCTCGCGGTATTGTGCGGCGCGGTCAACGTTCGACTCGCCCTGATACCAGATGGCTCCGCGCAGCGAATAGCCCACGAGCGGGTTGAGCATGGAGTTATAGAGCACGGTGGGCAGGTTGGGGTTGCCGGCCATGTTCACGGGCCGTGGCGGATAGTTGCGCAGATCGTTAGCCACGCGGTATTTCCACTCGCCAGCCAGCGAGATTGCCTCCCCCAGTGGGGGGAGGTTGGAGGAGGCTGCAGGCTGCAGGTAGAGCTGGTCGGCTCCGGCCGTCAGGCCGCCGTCGGCTCCCGTGTCCATGATGCGGATGGCGATGCTGGCGCGTCCGGCCTTGACAAGCTCGGCAGGTATCGTATAGCTACGCGGGGCAAACCATAAGTCGTTGCGTCCGATTTCCACTCCGTTGAAGAAGGTGATGTCCTCGTCGTCAACAGGACCGAGGCTGAGCGTGAGTGCCTTGCCTTCCCATGCGGTGGGGATGTCGATGGCGCGTCGGATCCATACCACACCGTCGAAGCCGGAGAGCCCGTTCTCCTCAACCTTACCGGGCTGGGCGATGGTACCCCATGTGGCATCGTTCAGGTCGGGAGCAGCCCAGAGATACTGGCCGCCCTCCACGCCCTTCTCGCCCTCGGCCACGGTTGCCCAGAACGCGCGGTCGTCTTGCTCATACTGCCGGCGCTGCTCCTCCATACTGGCGGGCATGCTCTTCACTTTCTGTATCAGGTCGCGGAAGTAGGGCATCTGCATGAGCGACTCCTCGCTCGTCCACGACTCGGCCAGCGTGCCGCCCCAGTTGGTGGCGATGAGGCCAATGGGAACACCGAGCGATTTCTGCAAGTTCACTCCGAAGAAATAGCCTGCGGCGGAGAATCCGGGAACGGTCTTCGACGAGCATACCTCCCAGCCGTCGGTCTGTGCGGCGATGTCGGTCTTCGGCAGCGGACTGATGACGTGTTTCATGTTGATGAGCCGGATGCGGGGGTAGTTGTCGGCATTGGCAATCTCCTGCTCGTAGTTGTCGATGAATCCCCATGCGGCCAATGGCATCTCCATGTTCGACTGGCCCGTGCAAAGCCATACCTCGCCGATGAGTACGTTGCGCAGGGTGACGGTGCTGCCGCCGACCTCCTCGATCTTGATTTCATAGGGACCTCCGGCTTTGGGCGTATCCATGGTGACCTTCCATTTCCCGTCGGCCTGGGCAACGGTTTCCGCTACTCGTTTGTTCCATGAGGTGGTGACGCGAACTTGGCGGCCTGCGCCTGCCTCGCCCCAGATGGGAGCCTTGGTGTTCTGTTGCAGCACCATGTTGTCGGAGAACATGGGTTGCAGACGAATCTGTGCCCGCACACCAACGGCGCAGGCAAACAGCAATAGTGAAAACAATGTCTTCTTCATACGATTTACGATAATTTCAGTTTTTGATTATTAATATTTAATAAGAAAACGATTGAAGGATTGAAATCTTGTATGCCTTTTTGTTTTTTTATCATCAAGGCCGGATTATCTTAAAAAACTCCAAAATATGCGGGGTGTTTAGTGTGGGCGCATGGGGAAATCGTTTTTCTTATAGAAAAAATAGCACAAAAAACAATCTTATGAAACGTAGAACGATTATTGCCGCCTTGTGTCTGGCGGTGTGCGCTGTTGCCTCGGCTCAGCAGAAAGATCTTACACAGTATGTGAACACCCTCCAGGGAACCCACTCGAATTTCGGGTTGAGTCACGGAAACACCTTCCCGGCTACGGCTATGCCCTACGCTGTGCACGAGTGGACGCCGCAGACCGGTCCCAACGGCGAGGGCTTCAAGTATCTCTACGATGCCGACGAGATTCGCGGCTTCGGGCAGTCGCATCAGTGCTCGCCCTGGGTGAGCGACTATGCCGTCTATACATTCTTCCCTGAGGTGGGGAGTCTGGTGGTTGACCCCAACAAGCGCGGGGCAAAGTTCAGCCACGACAACGAGACGGGTCGTCCGCACTACTATACCGTGACGTTCAACAACGGCATCAAGACCGAGTTCGCACCCACCACGCGCGGCGTGCACTTCCGCTTCTCCTATCCCAAGGGCGACGATGCGTGGCTGGTCATTGACGGTTACAACGGCAAGAGCGAAATCAAGGTTGACCCCGCAAAGCGGCAGGTGCGCGGGTGGGTCAACAACCATCGCTTCGTCAACCACTCCGAGAACTTCCGCTGCTACTTCGTCATCCAGTTCGACCAGGCTTTTGACGACTATGGCATCTGGGAGAACAAGCACAACGAGGTGAAGGCACGTAATACAGAGGGCAGCGGCGACGGCTACGGGGCTTTCCTGAAGTTTAAGCGTGGTGCGAAGGTGCAGGCCAAGGCCGCCTCGTCATATATCAGCTACGAGCAGGCCGAGCTCAATCTGAAAACGGAGTTGGGCAATGACAAGACACTGGAGGTGACGAAGGCCCGCGGGCAGAAGACATGGAACGAGCTGCTCAACCGCGTGCAGGTCGAGGGCGGCACCGACGAGCAGATTCGCACGTTCTACTCGTGTCTCTTCCGTGCCAACCTCTTCTCGCGCAAGTTCTACGAGCGCAAGGCCGACGGCACACCTTACTACTACAGCCCTTACGACGGAAAGATTCACGACGGCTACATGTACACCGACAACGGCTTCTGGGACACGTTCCGCTCGCAGTTTCCCCTAACCAATATCCTTCATCCCACGCAGCAGGGTCGCTACATGCAGGCCATGATGAACGTGCAGTCGAAAGAGCTCGGCTGGTTCCCCTCGTGGTCGTGCCCGGGTGAGACAGGCGGAATGCTTGGCAACCACAGCATCTCGCTCTTTGCCGATGCCTACACCAAGGGCATCCGCACCGTGCCCGCCGACTCTATCCTGAAAGGCTATGCCCACGAGGCTTTCAACAAAGGACCCTTCGGCGGTGCTAACGGACGTGCAGGGTGGCAGCACTACTTCACACTTGGCTACGTGTCGTTCCCTGAGTCGCACGGCAGCGTGTCGCAGACACTCGAATATGCCTACGACGACTGGTGCGCCTATAATCTTGCACGACAGAGCGGCAACAAGTTCTACGAGCGTGTCTTCCGCCACCATCTCTATAACTACCGTAACCTCTGGGACCCCGCAACGGGCTTCTTCCGTGCACGCGGAACTGACGGCAAGTGGAGCGATTCCTTCAAAGGCAACGCCTTTGACCCGCTGGTGTGGGGCGGCCCCTATACCGAGGGCAATGCATGGCACTATATCTGGTCGGTGTTCCACGATGTGCAGGGACTTATCAACCTCTTTGGCTCCGACGAGGCTTTCGTCGCCAAGATGGATTCCGTATTCTCGCAGCCGCCCATCGTAAAGCCCGGATGGTATGGCGGAAAGATTCATGAGATGGTAGAGATGGAAATCGCCAACATGGGACAGTATGCCCATGGCAACCAGCCCATTCAGCACATGCCTTACCTCTACAACTACGCCGGCCAGCCCTGGAAGACCCAGTACTGGGTGCGTCAGATCATGGAACGCCTCTACAACTCCACGCCCGACGGCTTCCCGGGCGACGAGGATCAGGGTGGTATGTCGTCGTGGTATGTGCTGTCAGCTCTCGGTATCTATGCCGTCACACCGGGCACGAACCAGTATGTCATCGGCTCGCCCATTTTCCAGAAAGCCACTATCACGATGGAGGACGGCAAGAAATTCGTCATCGAGGCCAAGGACAACAGCAAGGAAAACGTCTATATCCAGAGTGGTGAGCTCAACGGACAGCCGCTCGACAAGAACTATATCACCTACGAAGACATTACGGGCGGTGGGCACCTCATCTTCCAGATGGGCAGCCAGCCCAACAAACAGCGCAACATCACCAAAGCCGCCGCACCGTTCTCCATGTCGAGAGAATGGAGAAGGCGCTGAGGCATAAGTCAAGCCTCTCCTCTCTCGGGGCTTCTCACCACAGACAATCTTACTTAGAGAATAATGTATTGAGATTTGAGAATATGAAAAGAGTTATTTTTTTCTTCATAGGTGTTGGTTTGGGCGTATCGTTATACGCCCAGACCAACTTTTCTGAGAAAGTCAACACGCTCATCGGTACGAAGGGCACGGGTCTCACCTCGGGCTATCTCTATCCCGGTGCCACCTATCCGCACGGCATGGTGCAGTTCACCCCGTCGTATTTCTGCAAGCAGGCGGGCTTTGTGGTCAACCAGAACAGTGGCGGGGGCTGCGAGCACATGGGTAACTTCCCGACCTTCCCGACGAAGGGCCGGCTGACGGTCTCGCCCGATAAGATTCGCAACGCACGCATCAATGTCACGGAGGAAAAAGGCCATGCCGGCTACTACGAGGCGATGGTGCAGGACGATATAAAGGCTGAGCTGACCGTCACACCCCGCACGGGTATGGCTCGCTATACCTATCCGCAGGGCGAGGACTATGGCACGGTCATCATCGGAGCTGGTGTGGCTGCCACGAAGATTACCGAGGCGGCAGTAGCCATTACCGCACCTAATCGTTGCGAGGGCTATGCCGACGGCGGCTACTTCTGTGGCATCCGCACACCCTATAAGGTTTACTTTGTCGCTGAGTTCGATGCCGATGCCGTCGAGACAGGCACATGGAAGCGCACGGTGCTCCATCCCGGTGCCACGTTTGCGGCAGGAGAGTATTCGGGTGTATATTTCACCTTCGACACCAGCGCGCGGAAAACCATACATTATAAGTTCGGCCTGTCATACGTCTCTGTAGAGAATGCCCGCGAGAACCTTCAGACCGAGAATCCACAGTGGAGCTTCGATGCTGTCAGGCAGCAGGCCGAAGGCCGTTGGAACGACTATCTCTCGAAGATAGAAGTCACAGGCGGTACCGACAGTAGGCAGACGCAGTTCTATACGCATCTGTATCGTGCCTTTATTCACCCCAGCATCTTCAGCGATGTCAACGGTGAGTATATCGGTGCCGACTGGCAGCTGCACAAGACCAATGCCGTGCAGTATTCGCAGTTCAGCAACTGGGATACCTACCGCACGCAGATACAGCTTCTGGCGATGCTGGAGCCCGACGTGGCCTCCGACATCGTGCTGTCGCATCAGGACTTCGCCTTGCAGTCGGGTGGTTCGTTCCCGCGTTGGGTGCTGGCCAATGTTGAGACCGGCATTATGCAGGGCGACCCGTCGGCCATCCTTGTCAGCAATGCCTGGGCTTTCGGTGCCCGCAACTACGACCCGAAGCCGCTCTTCGAGATTATGAAGAAAGGTGCCGAGGTGCCCGGAGCCAAGTCGCAAGATGAGGAGACGCGCCCCCACCTGAAGCAATATCTGGAGAAGGGTTACATGAATGCCTCGATGCAGCTGGAATATACCTCTGCCGACTTCGCTATCGGACAGTATGCCCTCCATGCCGTCGGCGACGAGTTTGCCTCGTGGCGCTACTTCCACTTTGCACGCTCGTGGAAAAACCTCTTTAATCCCGAGACCGGCTGGTTGCAGTCGCGTAACCCCGACGGCAGTTGGAAGCATCAGGGTGAGGACTGGCGCGAAGCCACCTACAAAGATTATTTCTGGATGGTGCCCTATAACATCAAGGGGATTATCGATATCATCGGCGGTTGCGAAGAAGCTGAACGTCGCCTCGATGAGTATTTTCAACGGCTTGACGCAGGCTACGGTGACGAGTGGTTTGCCTCGGGCAACGAGCCCAGCTGGGGCATCCCCTGGGTGTATAACTGGACCGGCTCGCCCTGGAAGACGCAGCAGGTGGTGAACCGCACGCTTAACGAGCAGTATAAGGACAAGATTGACGGTCTGCCGGGCAACGACGACCTCGGCTCGATGGGTGCATGGTATGTCTTCGCTTGTCTTGGCCTTTATCCTGAGATTCCCGGCGTGGCTGGTTTCTCCGTGAACACACCTGTCTTCAGCAAGGCCGTCGTCCATCTGCCCAAGGCCGCCATCACCATCGAGGGAGGGTCGGAGAAGAACATCTACACCACCAAGCTCACGCTCAACGGCAAGCCCGTCAACGGCACATGGATACCCTGGGAGAGTCTGCAAAATGGTGCCACGCTCCGGTTCAGCACGTCATCCCGTCCTGACCGCAAATGGGGCACGGCAGAACTGCCCCCGTCGTATGAGTAATACGGTCTGCGGGCTAATGAAAATTGAAAATGAATAATAAAAAATGTAGCCTTTTGTTGTTGTTGTTGCTGGCGGTTGCGCTGCCGGCGGCGGCAGGACCTGCAGATGTGGCGTTTACCAATGTCTATGCTCGTGCCGAGTGTTACCCGAGCGGCGCGGGTCAGGTCTATATGGTCAGCGACGACCCCGAGCCCATGCTGCGGGCAGAGATGGCTCAGACGACCGAGGCTAAGTTCACCACAGGCTCTGACGGAAGCTATAAGTCCAATACCCGCTACTGGGCGACGTTGCAGGTGATTCCCGCTGAGGGCTACACCTGCGTCGGGGTCGTCAGCAAGCTCAGAGCCGACGGAAACTATACTGCCAGTGACTATTATGTTGGCAAACCTGTAGATGACAGCTCGCCCGATGACTCGCACAAGAACCAAATTGTCAGGTTCGACGAGGCGGACAATCACATGATGGACGCGCTCTGCAGTGAGGAGGTAGGAGGGCTGACCATCAATGTCAACACGATGAATACCCTGAAGGAAGTCAGCAACAGCAAGAATTTCGATGATCCCGAAAAGGTGGAGAAGGCCCGTATGGCTGCCCGTGAGAATCTGAGCGCGTGGCCGGATGAACCCAATGTGAAGCTGATAGTGCTCTTTGAGAGCCAGCGCCAGACCACTGGCGTACAGCCTGTTCCTGAAGAGCCCGCCAGCAGGCAGACACCCACCATGTATAACCTGGCAGGCCAGCGTGTGAGTTCGTCCTACAAGGGCATCGTCATCGTCAATGGTCGTAAGTATGTCAAATGAATGAAAAAAGAATAGTTAGATTTCAAAAGTCAAAAATAATATGAACAGATTGCATTTGAAGACAGGTATGGCAGTAGTGGGACTGCTGTTGTCGCTCAGTGTTAGCGCACAGCCGTTGGCTGGAAAAGAGTACAAATGGGCATGGACGGGCTGGGAACGTCCTGCCGGAGTGAACCCGATTATCTCGCCCGACGCGGCGAGTGAGTTTTTCTGTCCGATGAAAAAAATCCCGATGAAATGGGAAGAAAGTGACACTTTTAACCCTGCCGCGACCATTTTCGACGGCAAGGTGGTGGTGCTCTATCGTGCCGAGGACAATTCGGCCACGGGCATCGGCTCGCGCACATCGCGCATCGGCTATGCGTCGAGTGCCGACGGCCTGCATTTCACGCGCGAGGGAGCACCTGTGCTTTTCCCCGATGCTGGCGACGCAGAGGCCGAGAACGAGATCCCCGGCGGTTGCGAAGACCCGCGTGTGTGTATGACCGAGGACGGGCTGTATGTGATGATGTACACCCAGTGGAACCGCAAGCAGGCACGTCTGGGCGTGGCCACGTCGCGCGACCTGCACCACTGGACCAAATACGGTTCTCCCTTTGAGAAAGCCTACGGTGGCAAGTTCGCGCATGTGTTCTCGAAGTCGGCCTCCATCGTCACGAAGATGAAGGGCGGCCGTCAGGTCATCGCCAAGATTAAGGGCAAGTATTGGATGTACTGGGGCGAGCAGTTCGTGAATGTCGCCACGTCGGACGACCTCATCAACTGGACTCCAATTCTCGATGAAAAGGGCGATTTTTTGAAGGTAATCGAGCCTCGTGCCGGCTATTTCGACAGTCAGCTGACCGAGTGCGGTCCGCCCGCCATCATGACCAAGCATGGCATTCTCCTCTTCTATAATGGTAAGAACGACGGCGGTGCTGACGGCGACAAACGCTACACGGCCAACTCCTACTGTGCCGGTCAGGTGCTGTTCTCGAAAAAAGACCCGACGAAGGTGCTCGACCGGCTCGACCGGCCTTTCTTCATTCCCGAGGCCTCGTTCGAGAAAAGCGGACAGTATCCTGCCGGAACGGTCTTTATCGAGGGGCTCGTGCCGTTCAAGGGGAAGTGGTATCTTTACTATGGCTGTGCCGACTCGAAGGTGAGTGTGGCAGTCTATACGCCGGGAAAGCAACGATGAGCCGATAGGGGTTCGCCAAATCAGCAAAAAGCAGGCCGAAGCGTTGAAACGAAATGTTTTTTAACGCTTCGGCCTTTTCGTTTAACACGGAGAATCGAAAATTTTGAAAAAAATGTTTTGAAACGGCAAATGACGCGAGTATTGGCGACTTTTCGCAAATCGCTGATAGTTAGGCTTATAGCCCCCATAAGGCCTATAAGCACTTATAAGTCCTGCCGCGAAACATATATCTCTCAGGTGCGAGACATATATGTTTCGGGTTGCGAAAGACCGTCTTTTACCCTGCGAAAGACCGTGTTTTGGAAGGTGAAACATATATGTTTCGCAAGAAAAGGGGAGTGAGGGGGGAGTGAAAGGGGAGTGAAGGGGCGGAAAAATGGTGTTTTCGCGTGCTAAAACGGTCGGGAAGCCCGACAGAAAGATTTAACATTTCGCGTTTTCGAGCCTTGGAATTTAAGACAAATTAACAAGTCGGCCGCTGCCGGTGCCGGTCGCGTGTATATCCCTGCAAAGATGTAAAAATCTCTTCAAAATGTCAGAAAAAGCCCATTTCATCGCAATTGGTTCAATTTTAATTTATTTTTGTTCGATTTTTATATGCGTTTATGAAAGAATGTCGCTATCTTTGCATCACCAAACCTGAATCTTATGAATTTCGTATCATTCTATCAGACCTATTTCGAACAGTTGAGCCGCATGGCCAGTTGCTATCTGGGTAGCGAGGATGCCGAGGATGTCGTGCAGGATGTGCTGGCGTCATTGTGGGAGCGTCGCGAGGGATTGGCTTTCGTGGAGGACATGAAGTCGTATGTCTTTTCCTCCGTGAAGCACCGCTGCCTTGACTGGTTGAAGCACGAGAACTATAAGCACGAGTACTGTCGCCGCACCTTGGCGGGCCTGCATTCGGCCCTGCTGATGGAGATGCAGTCGAACCATTCGGCGACGTCGCAGTATGCGGAATACAATGAGATGGTGCGGTTGGTCGATATGGCCATCAGTAGGCTGCCTAACCGCTGCCGCGAGATTTTCCTGCTGAGCAGGAAGGATGGGCTCCGGTATAACGAGATTGCCACCCGTCTGGGCATCTCGCAGAACACGGTGGAATGTCAGATGACCATTGCCCTGAAAAAGCTCCGCCAGTCGCTGAAGGTATCGTAATTAGGAGTTAAGGAGTTAAAGGAGTTAGGAAGTTAAGATGATAGTTTCGCCTATTCGCTAAACGCTAAACACTAAACATAAAAATCAAGACACAATGAAAAAGCTGACAGTTTTGTTTTTTGCCGCCGTTTTCATGGCTTCCGCATCGTTTGCCCAGCAGGTGGCCCCGTTCAAGGCCGGCGACCGTGTGGCATTTGTAGGTAACAGCATCACCGACGGTGGCCATTACCATTCCTATATATGGCTCTACTATATGACGCACTTCCCCATGCAGCGCATGTGGATGGCCAACTGCGGCATCGGCGGTGACACGGCAGAGAATATACTCGCACGTCTCGACGGCGACGTGTTTGCCAAGCGGCCCAACGTCATCACGCTGACCTTCGGCATGAACGACTCGGGCTACTTCGAGTACAACGGCGACAACCCCGAGGCTTTCGGCAACAAACAGGTGGCGAAGTCGCGTGAGAATTTTCTGAAGATTGAAAAACGGCTGAAGGAACTGCCCGACACGCGGATGGTGATGATCGGCACCTCGCCCTACGACCAGACCTCGACGTTCAACGATAACATCTTCAAGAACAAGAACAACTACATGCAGCGCATCATCGCCTTCCAGGACTCTGCCGCGCGGGCTAACGGCTGGGAGATGGTGGACTTCAACCAGCCCATGGTCGACATCAATGCCCGTGAGCAGGCAAAGGACCCGAAGTTTACGCTGATAGGCAATGACCGCGTGCATCCCGACAACGACGGGCACATGGTGATGGCCTACCTCTTCCTGAAGGCTCAGGGCATGGCCGGCAAGAAGGTTGCTGACGTAGTGGTGGACGCAAAGTCGAAGAAAGTCCTGACCGCAGAGAACTGCGAGGTGACCGCCCTGCAGAACAACCGTGGCGAGGTGAGCTTCGACTATCTGGCCGAGGCGCTGCCCTATCCGCTCGACACCATCGCTCACGGCTGGGGTATGAAACGCCCGCAGGCCGACGTGGTGAAGCTGGTGCCCGAGTTCATGAAGGAGATGAACGATGAGCATCTGACCGTGCGCGGACTGAAAGGGCAGTACCGCCTGCTCATCGACGACGTGCTCATCGACACGTTGACCGCAGAACAGCTCGGTGCAGGCATCAACCTGGCCACCTACCGCCATACTCCGCAATACGCGCAGGCTTGCGCTATTATGGCACTCAACGAGGACCGCTGGGAGATAGAGCGGAAATTTCGCGACTATGCGTGGCTGCAATATGACTTTTTCATGAAGAAGGGGCTGCTCGACGTGAACGACGAGCATGCCGCCGAGGTGTTCCGCGAGGGTGAGAAAAACGACGGATGGGTGCGTGCGCGGCGCGACCTCTACGACAAGATGATTCACAAGGAGGTCCGCGACATGTACACCGATCAGATGGATATGATAGTAAAGAGAATCTACGAGATGAACAAGCCGCAGACACGTCATGTGATACTGGAGAAAATAAAATAATATACATTGTGAACAGGTTTATATTGGTATTAGCTTCGTGTGTGATGACTCTTGCTGCCTTAGGCAACGAGGTCATCACACTTAATAGTAATGGGGGGGTAGTAGAATGGCAGGTATTCCCGGTCAAGGGTGCCATACTGTCCCATGTGATTAACGAGAAATATACGCCGAAAGACTATGTGCCCGGCATCGTCCCTGGAACGGTTCTTTCCGCATACGTGGCCGCAGGCAGAGAGGACAATCCCGCATGGGGCGACAATATTTACAACATGGATGAGTCGAAGTACAACCAGTCGTTCTGGTATCGTACCATTTTTGACCGTCCTGATACAAAGGGGAAGCGGGCGGTGCTCGTCATGGAAGGCACGAACCGCTATGCCACCGTCTATCTGAACGGACGGAAGCTGGGCATGATAAAGGGGCATGTGCTGATGTTCCGATACGACGTGACGGACATACTGAAAGACCGCAACGTGCTGGTCGTGAAGATCGACATGCCGGCGGCAGATCATCTTGCGCGTGACAAGAGCTTCGTCAACTATGTCGTGCCGACCTACGTGGCCAGCCATAGTTGGGACTGGGTGCCCTACGTGCCGGGCTTGAACTGCGGCATCACGAACGATATCTATCTGGAGCTGGCGGGCGACGTGACGCTGCGCGACCCATGGGTGCGCACGGATCTGAATACCACAAACACCCAGGCAAAGATAAAGAGCCAGACCAGTCTGGTCAACCTCACGGCGGAAAACGCCGAGGTGGAGATACAGGCTACCATCATGCCGGGCAACGTAAAGACCACCAAGACCGTGAATATTTCCGCGGGCGACTCCATCGACGTGTCGCTCGACGACATGACCATTAACAACCCGCTGCTCTGGTGGCCCAACGGCTCGGGACCGCAGAACCTCTATACATGCCGGTTCGATGTGGTCAAGGACGGTCAGGTTATCGACACGAAGACGACCACCTTCGGCGTAAAGCGCTACGCCTACAAGAAAGAGAACACCACGATGGTGGTCTATGTGAACGGCAAGAAGGTCTATTGCAAAGGCGGCAACTGGGGCATGAGCGACTATATGCTCCAGTGTCACGGTGCAGAATACGACATGCGCATCCGTCTGCATAAGGACATGAACTACAACATGATCCGTCTATGGACAGGCTGCGTCACCGACGAGGAGTTCTATGAGGCCTGCGACAAATACGGCATCATGGTGTGGGACGACTTCTGGCTGACAGGTATGTGGACTGGTCTGACCGGTCCCGACGACCGTCCGGAGTTTGTCTCGAATGCCCGCGACAAAGTCATCCGCCTGCGCAATCATCCCTGCATCGCCGTGTGGTGCGGCTGTAACGAGGGCTGGCCCTACGATGAGCTGAATGCCGAAATCGTCAACGTCATCAAGACCTACGACGGTGACGACCGCGTCTATATCCCCAACTCCCACAACGGCTATGCCTCGTATAAGAAGTATGAGGCCCGCGACGGCTCGGGACTCGGGCTGTCGGGTAGTGGCTGGTGGAAGAACTTCCCGCCCGAGGAGTATTTTGCCACAGGCATCTGGGGCGGTGGCGGCGACCAGGGCGACAAGGTGGACTGGGGCTTCCGCTCGGAGTTGGGCATGGGAGCTTTTACGACGTTTGAGAGCTTCAAGGAGTTTATGCCCGAGGAGAACTGGTGGCCCAGAAACGAGATGTGGGACAAGCATTTCTTCAGCGACGAGGCTGCCTACGGCGGCGGTGCAGGAGCGACAGGCTATTTTGATACCGTAAGCAAGAACTATGGCACTTCAAATAGCGCGGAAATGTTCTGCGAAAAGGCGCAGTTCATGAATATCGAGGTGATGAAGGCACTCTACGAAGGCTGGCAGGACAACCTCTGGAACACGGCCTCGGGCTTGCTGTTCTGGATGAGTCAGTCGGCCTATCCCTGCTTTATCTGGCAGACCTACGACTACTATTATGATGCTACCGGCACCTACTGGGGCGCAAAGAAGGCCTGTGAACCGCTGCACATCCAGTGGAACTGCTCAAACGATAAGGTCGATGTGGTGAATACGACTCCGCAGAATGCGAGCAATCTGTCGGCAAGTATCGAGGTGTTCCGCCTCAATGGCACAAAATATGAACCGTGTTCAACCGAGGTGAACGGCATCAGTGTTCCCGCAAATATGGTGAAGAACGTCTATTCCATCTCCACAACGGAAAAAGCGAAAATCAACGGCATGTACTTCATCCGCCTGAAGCTCTACGCCCAGGACGGGACTCTCGTTTCTGAGAACTTCTATTGGAAGACCACAAAGGGCGAAAAGAATGTCTATACCGACCTGAACCGTCTGGCAAAGGCCAATGTGACAGCCCGGATTCTATCTCAGAAGAGCGAGGGCAGCCTTCACACGCTGAAGGTGAAAGTCACCAACGAGTCTTCTACCGTGGCTTTCGGCCTCCGCATCCGTCTGGTTGATGCCAAGACCGGCAAGCGCATCCTGCCCATCATCCTCGAAGACAATTACTTTACTCTGTTCGGAGGCGAGAGCCGTGAACTGAACATTGAATACGACGAGACCTTCAACCCCGATGTCCAGCCGAAGATCATGCTGAAGCAATACCGTTACGCGGAGACCG
>JAFRZC010000251.1 GCA_017442765.1 Prevotella sp.
ATTATAAGAATTGGTATGAGTTTGAAATTTCGACTTTCTGTGATGAACTTCCTGGAGTTTGCTGTCTGGGGAGCTTATCTGACATGTATGGGAAACTATCTGGGATCAGCCGGTCTGGGTGCTCAGATTTCCTGGTTCTATGCCTTGCAGGGCATTGTGTCTATTTTCATGCCTACGCTGATGGGCATCATCGCCGACCGAAAGATACAGCCGCAGTTGCTGCTTGGTTTGTGTCATCTGATAGCCGGTGCGGCGATGCTCGGTTGCTGGTATATGGGTGAGTCGGCCGGTTTCGGAAACGAGCTGCCAAACAAGTCGGCGTTTATTGCGATGTATGCTGTCAGCGTGGCGTTCTTCATGCCTACGATTGCGCTGGCCAACACGGTGGCGTTCTCGGCGTTGAAGAAGAACGGCTTTGATACGGTGAAGGACTTTCCGCCAATTCGTGTGCTGGGAACCATTGGCTTCATTGCCACGATGTGGTTTGTGAACTGCGCGGTCTGGGAGAACGGGGCGTTCTCGTTTACATTTGCGGAGAGTGCGCATAAGTTCCAATATACGCACATGCAGTTCTTTGTGTCGGGTCTGCTGAGCATGGTTTTGTTCGTTTATACATTCACGCTGCCGAAATGCGAGTTAGAGACGAAACCGGCGGCATCGTTGGCGGAGATGCTGGGTCTTAATGCCTTTAAGCTTTTCAAGACGAAGAAGATGGCTTTGTTCTTCATCTTCTCGGCCATGCTGGGTATGTCGCTGCAGGTGACGAACGGCTATGCCGGTCCGTTTATCACGAGCTTCAAGGGCAGCGCAGACCCGCTTGTGGCCACGTCGTTCGCGGCGAACAATGCAACGCTGCTGACCTCTATTTCGCAGATAAGCGAGGCATTGTGCATCCTGATGATTCCGTTCTTCCTGAAGCGCTATGGCATCAAGGTGGTGATGCTCATGTCGATGTTTGCGTGGGTGTTCCGCTTCGGCTTTTTCGGCATCGGCAATCCGGCCATGCCAGGGGTAATACTGTTCATCCTGTCGTGTATTGTTTATGGTGTCGCCTTCGATTTCTTCAATGTCTCGGGAGCGATGTTTGTCGATCAGGAATGTGACGGGAAGATCAAGGCATCGGCTCAGGGCTTGTTCATGCTGATGACGAACGGCATCGGTGCCACTGTCGGTACATTGGCGGCTGGTGAGATTGTCAATCACTTCTGCCAGTGGAACGAGCAGGGCTTCCTGATGGGTGACTGGCAGACGTGCTGGTTCATCTTTGCCGGTTTTGCCCTTGTTGTGGGTGTGGCCTTCGCCCTGGTTTTTAATCCGGAGAAGAAGTAAGAATTGAGAAATGGGACGGGTTCGTTTGAAGTTGAAGAGCGTTACGGAAATTGTCGGCACCGATGAAGTCGGTCTGCTTATTCTTGTTGACGAGCCTGAACTGCGGCAGATTGCCATTACTTGCGACCGGATGACGTTGGAGCAGTTTCAACGGAGGTTGTCTGACGGAGGTACGGAATTGCCGGAGACCCTTTGGAGCGTGGTGTCAAAGATGGTTGAGGGCAATTTCGATATTGTTATCTACGGTTTGGCGGAAGGACAATATAAAACAGTTCTCTACAACGATGTGACGTTCGACCGTTTTCCCATTCGGGCAAGCGATGCTGTGTTGTTGTCGTTGGTAGCGCGTGTGCCGATTTTCATCGAGGAGCGGTTAATGGCGACTCAGAGCTCTCCTTATCATGCGGCGGCCCGAGGCATGGCAATACCTGTTAATACAATTAGCAGTGAGATGCTTGAGAAGGCTTTGGAGAAAGCCGTTGAGGAAGAGAACTATGAGCTGGCCTCTTATCTGCGCGATGAGCAGCGCCGGAGATTGTCCGACAGGGATGCGAGATGAAGGAGATGAGATTTTTCTATGTTCCTGACGCGGCACTACAGACGGAGCTTCCGAAGGATGAGGCCATGCACGCCCTTCGTGTGTTGAGGTTGCGTAGTGGCGATGAGATTTATCTGATGGACGGCGACGGGACATTCTTTCGTGCAGAGATAGTGGCCTACCCCCGATCCCTCCCCGAAGGGAGGGGAGAGAGGAGAGTGGAGAGAGGAGAGGGAAGAGAGGTGTCTTATTGCATCAAGCAGACGCTTCCTCAACAGAAAGCCTGGCGTTCGCATATTCATCTTGCCATTTCGCCGACAAAGATGGCTGACCGTATCGAATGGATGGCAGAGAAAGCCACGGAGCTGGGCTTTGATGAGTTGACCTTCTTGGATTGCAAGTATTCTGAGCGCAGAGCTCTTCGTCTCGACAGGATAGAGAGAATTGTTGTCTCTGCCATGAAGCAGAGCCGTAAGGCTTGGAAGCCTCGTGTGAATCCTATGATTTCGTTTGATGACTTTGTTCATAAGCCGGTAAAAGGGCGGAAATTTATTGCCCATTGCTATGAGGAGATTGAACGAAAAGACCTTTTTGAGGAATTGATGTCTCAGTCTGCCAAATCTGGCGAGGAGGTAGTTGTGATGATAGGGCCTGAGGGTGATTTCTCATTAGATGAGGTAAAGGAGGCCATGAGCCAGGGGTTTGTCTCGGTCACACTGGGGAAGAGCCGCTTGCGCACAGAAACGGCGGGGCTGGCGGCCGTGATGATGGCCGGGCTGTCGCTTCGCTAATGAAAAATGCAAATGAAGAATGAAAAGAAATAAACTATTAGCTCTCGTTGGTCACTTGTTCCTTATTTTGCTGCTGGCATCGTGCTCTGGTCAGGATTATGTCTCCGCTGTTCCCGGAGACTGTAAGGTTGTCGTGGCAATTGACTTCGGGAAGATGAGCGGTGTTGATAATAAGGCATTACTGAAAGCCGTCCTGCATGTAGGGAAGGTTGACAACTGTGGTCTTGATTTTAGTGAAAAGGCATATCTGTTTTCCACCTCCGACGGCGACCTTGGCCTATGTCTTAAGGTGGACGACGAGTCGAAGCTCAGGCGTTTCCTCTCTGAGATGAACAGTCAGGGAAAGGCATCGGCCGTGACGGACAGGCGCGGCTTTGGCTTTTCGGTTATAGATAGGACGTGGATGGCTGGCTTTTCCAGTTCCTCGTTTCTGTTGATGGGACCCGTTGCCGCAGGGTCGCAGGCACAAGTTCAGCAGCAGATAACCACTTATTTATCACAAGAAGAGGAGAAAAGTTTACTTGGTAGCAGACTATGGGAGAAGCTTGACTCATTACAGGCCCCGATGTCGATGGTGGCCCAGGTACAGGCTCTGCCTGAGAAGCTTGCGGCACCGCTCATGTTGGGTGCGCCAAAGGAGGCAGATGCATCGCAAGTGCTTGTCGCGGCGACGATGCGAACTGCTGACAGGCTTCTATATGTGGAGGGGCGGCCTTTTTCCTTCAATTCGCGAGTCAATCAGTTTATTGATGCCAATATGCGGGTGTTGCGCCCCATTGGCGACACCTATCTTCGCACACTGCCTCAGACGACTCAGACAGCTCTTCTTACGAATGTCGAGGGAACGTCCTTTCTTCCTCTGCTGCAGGCCGACAAACCCATGCAAGCCCTGTTGGCAGGCGTCAATACAGCTATCGACATGGATAATATTATCCGGAGCATCAACGGCGACATGGCCGTGTCTTCGAGGAATGTCAACGGCAGACAGGAAATGTCGATGTGCGCGAAATTATCGCATAGCAGGTGGCTTGCCGATGTGGACTATTGGAAACAATCGTGTCCGTCGGGTAGCTCAATCGTCGATTGGGACAATGAGGGCTATATTGTCAGAAACGGTGAGACAACATTCTATTTCGGTGTGAGCCCCGATCTTCAGTTCTATAGCGGAGGCAGCCCTGATGAAGCCCGTTCTTCCACACTGCCCTCCGACACCCCTTTCCCAGAGGACATTATAGAGAAAATGAGAGGTTGCCGGTTGGCTCTTGTCGCCAGCATGGTATCCTATCAGAACGCATCGTCGTCTTTCCCCCTTTTCCGTCTTTTCGACAAGGTCGAGACGATGCTTTATGTTATTAAATAACCGACTATGAACAGCATCCATTTTTCATCAGTTCTTCCAGAGGTGTTTGCCGGAACCCCGCCAGATAAATCCGATATCTGGCGACAAGACTTTCGGTTTGAGCAGGGGAGGACCTATCTCTTGGAAGCCGATAGCGGACGTGGCAAGAGCACGTTTTGCAGCTATCTTCTTGGCTATCGTTGTGATTATAGCGGAACGATTACATTCGACGAGACGGACATCCGGACGTTCAAGGCTTCACACTGGTCGCGCATCCGACAGAGTGAAATCAGTTGTGTTTATCAGGAGCTTCGTCTCTTTCCTGAGCTTACAGCTATTGAGAATGTGGAAATCAAAAACAGCCTAACGAAACATAAGAGTCGTAAACAAATTGAGGACTGGTTTGAACAGCTTGATATAGCCGACAAGACTGGCGTTAGAATTGCGCACATGTCGTTCGGACAGCAGCAGCGTGTCGCTCTCATACGTGCGCTTTGCCAGCCGTTTCATTTTCTGCTTGCCGACGAACCGGTCAGTCATCTTGACGAGCGAAACGCCAGAGCCGTCGCTGAAATTGTCAGTGAGGAAGTGAGAACTCAGGGTGCGTCGCTCATCGTGACGAGCATAGGAAAGCAACTCCCCGTCGATTACGATAGTGTCATCCGTGTTTAGTGTCCTTCTACCTTTAAAAAAGAACTATGAACCATAAGCTTTTGTGGAAACTCTTGCGGCAACATATCAGTCCTTTACAGCTGACAGGCTTTTTTCTTGCCAATTTTATTGGTATCGTTATTGTGCTGCTTGGTTTTCAGTTTTATCATGATGTGCGACCAGTCTTTACGGCGGCCGATGGTTTTATGCAGGCTAATCATTTAATAGTCAGCAAACATATTGGCACAAGCGATGCCTTCTCGTCGAAGTCGCGTGCTTTCACCCGTGCGGAGATGGACGAGCTTTCTGGTCAGCCGTTTATCAAAGAAGTTGGTGCGTTTACCTCAACCGAGTATAAGGCAACGCTGGCGATGGGCATAAACGGCGAGACCGTTCTCCATACAGATATGTTTTTCGAGAGTGTGCCCGACCATTTCGCGCAGGTTTCCGCCGAGGAGTGGCACTATGCTCCAGGTGACAGCATCGTTCCCGTCGTTGTTCCGCGTGCATGGCTTACGGTTTATAATTTTGGTTTTGCCCGCCTTCGCTCCCTTCCTCCCGTAAGTGACGGGCTTGCCTCCTCTATCCGAATCGATATTGAGGTGAGCGGCAGCAGTCAGCATTATGTTGGAAGGGTGGTGGCTTTTTCCAGTCGCACGGCGACGCTTCTTGTTCCACAGTCGTTCGTTGACGACACCAACAACCGCTTTGCCCCTGGCAAGCAGAGCCCTCCCACACGCCTCATCGTCGAGACAGTCAGTCCCGCCGACACGCGAATAGCCGATTGGCTGGAGCACAGCCATCTTGATACTGACGATGACTTGCTGGCAACGAGCAAGGCAGCTCGTTTGTTGCAGCTACTCACTACCATAGTGGTGGCGGTGGGTGTCCTCATCGTCTTGCTAAGTCTTTTAGTCTTGTTGCTCAGTATTCATCTGCTGATGCAGAAAAACCGATACAAGACCGAGACGCTGCTGTTGCTGGGTTATTCGCGGAGGTCGGTAGCACGCCCATACCACCAGCTTGCCGCAGGACTTTATCTGTTGACGCTAATTCTCGCTCTCGGGCTGGTAGTGGTCTTGCGTCCCATATACCTTCAGCCGCTCTTCGTGCTTTATCCGCAGTTGCCTGATGGCTCGCTCCTTCCCGCATTCCTGCTGGCCATTGTGCTAGCAGTTGTGCTTGTCATGGTCA
>JAFRZC010000252.1 GCA_017442765.1 Prevotella sp.
AAAAAGCCTATCTGAAGCTGATATCAGATGCCAAGAAGCGTTTGGCCCTAATTACCATGGTATTCCTTCCACAAAAGATGACTCTCATGTACGTTGGGGAGGCAATACTCCAAATAATAATAAGATAACAACGGGTTTAGAAGTTGATTTGGGGATATTAAAGGGCAAGTTGGGGAGTGAGGCTGGTGATGGTACTTCAACGCCAGAGGGATGGGCTCAGTGTGTAAAAGACTAATGTCAAAATACTTTTAAGTAAAATCGATAACTATTTTACATCTTGATTTTTCTCAAATCACTATTCACTAATCACTTAAAATGGATATCGAGATAAAAATAGGCAGGGAGGTTGTTGGCTCCGGGGCTTACGTGGTGCCGTCGACGTTCAAGAGAGTAAGCCGCAACCACGCCACAGTACGGTGGCATGATGGCATTGCCACTATCGAGGACAACGGTTCGAGCAACGGCACTTTTGTCAACGGGCAGCGTGTCACCAAGACAAACATTACAGAAAACGACACGGTATGGCTGGGTGGCATCGGGATCGACAGTTTTTGCTATCAGCTCGATTTGAGGAAAATATTCGCATCTTTTCCCAAATCCATGCCTCAGCAGAACAACAGGCCTGTCCAGGACGTAAGGCCGCCCCAGGAAGCTGTTCCCGACTCGCAGCGTACCGACTACAGCAATGAGTTCGCCCAGATCAAGCAGGCTTACATCGATTACCATGAGGCCATGTCGAAGCTGACGAAAAAGGCAAATACCAGTGCGCAGCTGCCAAGGGTACTGCTGTCGCTGCTTCCGGCGTTGTTGGGTATTGTAATCATGCTGGTCTCTACAGACATGACAATGAGGATTGTCGGAATGTCAGTGGGCTCTGTGCTGAGTGGTCTGATAGGAACTTTGACTATGGGAAGAAGCGGTTCCAAGAAAGAAAAAATGCAGGAAGATATTCTGGACCTACAACTCAAGTATCAGAAACTATACCGTTGCCCAAAGTGCGGAAAAGAGTATAACCTTGACCTGCACTGGAAAAAGTTGCAGGCCGACGGCAAATGCCCTTACGGATGCGGCGCACGGTTTGTCAATTAATGGATTCCATTACTTGTAATTCCAAAATAATAAATATCAATATAATGGACGAAAACAATCCTGTAATCTATAAAGAACTGCAACCTGGCACAGGGCTGTGCGGTGGAAAATATGTAATAGAGAAGAAGATTGGCGAAGGCGGATTCGGCATCACCTACCGCGCCATGCAATCAGGCTTGAACCGTGCTGTGTGCATCAAGGAATATTTCATCGCTGGCGGCTGCATACGTGACACTTACGCCAAAACAATACACCTGCAAGGACTCGACGAGGATAAGTTCGAGAAGTACCGTGCGGCCTTCGTCAAGGAGGCGCAAACCCTTGCGGCACTGCACCATCCGGGCATCGTGGAGGTGATCGACATCTTCGACGAGAACAACACCTCCTACATGGTCATGCCGTTCATCGAAGGCCGCAGCCTGCAGAGCATCGTGGAGAAGGATGGCCCGCTGTCGTACCCCGAGGCTGTGAATTATATCGCCCAGGTGGCCAACGCCGTGGGCTATATCCACGACCGTCACATCCTGCACCGCGACATCAAGCCGGACAACATCATGATTACCGCCGACTACAAGGCGGTACTCATCGACTTCGGCTCGGCACGTGAGTTCGAGGAGGACAAGACCCAGGCACAGACCTCTATGGTCACCCACGGCTATGCCCCCACAGAGCAGTACACCCGAAACAGTCGCAAGGGCGCTTATACCGACATATACGCCATAGGTGCGACACTCTATTTCGTCCTTACAGGCAAAGTGCCATACGAGGCTGCCGCCCGTATCACCGAAACGATGCCGGAACCCAAAGAGCTTAACCCCGACCTCCCCGACGAGGCTAACCGCACCATAATGAAGGCTATGCAGCTGAAGTCGCAAGACCGTCATCAAAGCATAGCCGAGTTTATGGACGACCTGCGCAATGTCAAACCTTCGCAAAAAATAGAAACTCCTGTCGTGGCCGAGGCGACAGCGGTCGACAATACCACGCCACAAGAAAGCGTAAGCCCAAAAGCCGAGGCCAAGCCAGATTCCAAGCCCGAAGCCCCAATAGCCGCAGCCGTCGACGAAAAACCCGCTAAGAAAAAGAGCCGTCTGTTGGTGGTCGTCATTGTCGTCATCGCCGTCGTCGCTGTTGCGGTGGCCTTGTTTGTCTTGTTCCACGAGTCTCCCGAGCAGCGAGAGGCCCGCGAAAACATCTCCAGATACGAGTCATTGACAACAGAATGTGCCGGTCTGACATCCAAGGGTGACGGCGCCAACTGGTCGGATCTGGTCAGTGCCAAACAACTGCTGGAAGACAGCATTGTCAAGTACGAACAGGCATACTCTAAAGTGATGCCCGACGTCTACTGCCGCTCCTCGCAACTGCGCGGTGAGCTGGAACCCAAACTCAAAAAGGCGGCGCACGGTTGGGCCGAGTCGGCATATACGCAGATAAAAACTTTAGATGACACCTCGGCAGCGTCAGCCTTCTATACAATTTCTTTGCGGCTTGTCGACGACCCTGCGGTTCGTCTGGAGGCCGATATGTATGGATGTGTAATAAGTGACCAGTGAAGAGTGAAATTAATTTTGAACACTAACTTAAGGAATATGAAAAGATTTCTCATTATTGTTTTGTTTGTATTTTTGGGGCTGAATGCATCTGCTCAGCATTGTTACAGGCATAACATGGACAATGCGACAAAATTTCTCAGACAACATAACTATAGGAAAGCTCAGGCATCGCTTGAGGCTGCAAAGGAATGCCAAGACAAAACTCCCCATGCTGACGTCGAAATAAAGGAAGGCCTCGACAAATGCAAGGCTGCTTACGCTAACGACAACAAAAAGCCTCCTCAGAAAAAACCTTCATCTTCAAATGTGAAAAAGCCGATGGCAAGTTCAATCACATTGAATTACCGTGTAGGGTGTAAGAAAGGCATGCAGGGAATAGAGGTCACCGCCATTTATTATGTCGAAAACATGAGAGGCAAGAAAGTTTTTGCTGAGTGCTATGCTTTCCCAAAAACAAGCAACAGTGTCTCAGCTAAATACAGTGGTACCGAATATAATCTGAAAGGAAAGCCGGGACAAAGAGGGAGTGTCAACAGTATCAATAATACTGTTGAGGGTTTTAGCGAGATTTTTTTCATCCCGTTCGGAGCAATGACATTACAAAATTATGAAGAACAGTCATTTGAAATAATGTTGAAAGTATATCAGGCAGACAATCAAAACCAAACCATCTCAGGAGGCTCTTCTTCCCAGACTGTGATTTCGGCTCCGGTGTCTGTATATGTCGACGATGACATCAAGGACCAGTATTTGTCATTCCCCAGCTCGGGAGGCGACCATGATTTTGCCATCGATGTATGTGGCGACATGGATTGGGTGAATAATACTAACTGGATCGTGTCAAGAGCGGGAACTGCGACCATCTTTGTCGACGAGAATACCTCATCGTCACCACGTGAGGCGGTTTTAACTATCCGTCCCCGGGATGGTGGAAACACAGTGAATATTCATGTCTCGCAGAAAGGTGCAATTCAACCTGCCATCGCCGAGAGACCTTTGGCCGAAATAAAAAATGTGCGGCTACAACACAATTTCAGAGATCAATACGGCAGATATAATACTGTCTTCCACGTACAGTTGGCTGTCCGCAAACAGAAAGGGAAACGTGTACAGGTTTATGCACAATTCTATAATGCTGACGACGAGACCAAACTGCTCGATGCCGATGGCAAGTGGATCACATGCCATGGCAGTGGCAATCCTTCCAGCGACGACGCCATTTTCGACGACTTCAAGTTCTATATCGACAACTTGAAAATACAGAAAGCTTCTAACCTTCAGGAAAAAGAGGTCAATGCCCATATCTTGGTCACTTTCGACGGGGGGAAGACCTGGATAACACAAAGCGGACCATACACTATTTCATGGTAATCTCCATAAAAAAACGGCGGACATCCTTGTCCGCCGTTTTTTGTCGGCTTGTGACCACGCTGGGGCTCGAACCCAGGACCCCATCCTTAAAAGGGATGTGCTCTACCTGCTGAGCTACGTAGTCGATGAACCTTCTCTTTCCCTTGTCGGAAATCGTAGACTCCTTTGTGACCACGCTGGGGCTCGAACCCAGGACCCCATCCTTAAAAGGGATGTGCTCTACCTGCTGAGCTACGTAGTCAACGCTTATTGCTACCCTCAAAAGAGTTTGCAAAGGTACTCAAATTTTGCTTATTCACAAAAATAAATTGAAAAAAATGATATTCCGAAGGTGTAGTTTATTTGTTGATAATGTTTTATGTTGTTTGCGAAATGAGTGCGGAACGCAGCCTCCCTGCATCAATTGTGGGTTTCTTGAAAGAAAAATTTGCGGAATTGAAGATTGTTTTGTACTTTTGCAAAATCTTTTCCCCAAGTAACCAGTAACCCACAATCAACAGTATGGAACACGTCATCAATTTAAAAAAAGGTTTTGGCAGCATCCAGTTCGGCACCCCTGTAGAGGATATTGTAGCGCTCCTTGGCGAGGCAGATGAAGTAGAAAGCATGGAAAACGCCTTCGACGAGCCGACCACAGTACTCCATTATTTTGATGGCGAGCTGACGCTTTTTTTCGAAGGGGACAGCCCTACGCTGCAGTGTATCGACAGCTCGATGGATGACTGCCTGCTGTTTGGAAAGCGAATCTTCGACAGTAACGAGACCGAGATAGTCCGTCTTATGGTCGAGAACCACTATTGTCAGGAGGATGTCGACGACGAGGCCTGGGGTGAACGGCGTGTGTCGTTCGGCGAGGCTAATGTCGACTTCTTTTTCGACAACGGTGTGTTGAGCTCTGTGGTTTGGGGTGTCTAGCCGGCCTGATTATAGGGTATTATTTCTATAACCAATAACCACTTATACCCTTTGCACTTGCTCCACGCCTTCGATGGCACGCAGCTGGCTGATGAGCCCTTCGAGGTCGTTGAGCGAGTGGACGTAAAGCATTATCAGCCCTCTTGCCACACCTTCTGATGCTTCGAGGGTGATGGCTCGCATGTTGAGGTCCATGGCTTCGCTGATGATGCCTGTCAGCTCCTGGAGCAGCCCTTTGCGGTCGATGGCGGTGAGTGTCACGCCGGTGAGGAACGAAATACGTTCGCCCGGACGCCAACGGGTGCGGACAATACGGTCTTCGTGTGAAGCCATCTCGTTGATTGCTGCGGGACAGTTGGTGCGGTGCACAAGTATGCGGTCGTCTTGCACTATGCCTATCACACGGTCGCCCTGTACGGGTTTGCAGCATGTGGCGGGTTCGGCTTTCAGATTCTGGTGTGCGCCGTCGGTGAGGAAAGGCGATGTCGTCGGTGTCTCCAGATCTCCGGGCTGGCGAAGGAAGAGCAGCTGCGGTTGCGATTTGGAGAGGTGGAAGCACTGGCGCATGTCATCCTCGCTGATCTGTCCTATGGCGATGCGGTAGTACAGCTCAATGTCGCTGTCGCAGGCAGTGAAACGTTTGAGGCGTGCCACGCGGTCGGCGGTTTTGTGTAGCTTCTCTTTGCGGAAAAAGCCGGCCAGTTTCTGCTCGCCCTCTTCGCGGCGGTCGCGTTTCTGGTTGCGGATGAAGTCCTTGATGTGCTCCTTGGCACGCCCGGTCTGCACCTCTTTGAGCCATGACTCGTTGGGTGTCGTTTTCTGCGATGTGAGCACCTGTACCTGCTCGCCGCTATGCAGCCGGTAGCCGATGGGCACTACGCGGGCATTGACTTTCGCCCCTATGCAGTGGTCGCCTAGGTCGGTATGGATGGCGTAGGCAAAGTCCAGCACGGTGCTGCGTGCGGGCAGCTTGATGGTCTTGCCTTTGGGTGTGAAGATGTATATCTCTTTGGTATACAGGTTTTCCTTGAACTCTTCCACCAGGTCGAGGGCGTTCTTGTTGGGGTCTTCGAGCGAGGTGCGTATCTGCTGTAGCCACTCCTCGACGGGGCTTTGCTGCACGGGTTCGTCGGGATGGGCTTCTTTGTAGAGGAAATGCGCTGCCATGCCTTTCTCTGCAATCTGGTCCATGCGCTTGGTGCGTATCTGCACCTCTACCCAACGTCCGATGGGCGACATGACAGTTGTGTGCAGCGATTCGTAGCCGTTGTTCTTGGGGTTCGAAATCCAGTCGCGGAAGCGCGTCGGCTGTGGACGGAAGAGGCTGGTGATGAGGGCGTATACTTTGAAGCATTCTTCTTTCTCGACTTTGTGGAAGGACTCGGGAGTCATCTCTCCCTGCTCCAGGTTGAGGATGATGCGCATGGCGTAGAGGTCGAAGATCTCCTCGAAAGGCACTCCCTTGTTCTGCATCTTCTTCCAGCAGGAATAGACAGACTTGACGCGCGTCTTCACCGTGTATTTGAGTCCGCTGGCATCAAGCATGTCGAGGATGGGCTTGGTGAAGCACTCCTTGAGTTTCTGTCCCGTCGCGGCGGTCTGGCTTATCCTGTCCTTGATTTCGGTATACTTGTCGGGATTGGTGTACTGCATCACCAGGTCGTCGAGTTCGGTCTTGATGGCGTAGAGTCCAAGGCGATGGGCCAGTGGGATATAGAAATACTGTGTCTCTGACGAGATGGCCAGCTTCTTGGTATCCTTCATCGAACCGAGGGTCCGCATGTTGTGCAGACGGTCGCAGAGCTTGAGGAATATGACGTAGGCATCGTCGCACATGGCGAGCAGTATCTTGCGGTAGTTCTCGGCCTGCGACGAGAAGTCGTCGTTCTGTTCGGCAATCATCGTTGCCTTGTCGATTTTCGTCACGCCGTCGACAATGCGCGCCGCACGGTCGCCGAAGATGGCTCGGATGTTGTCGAGTGTCACGTCGGTATCCTCCACGACATCGTGCAGCAGTGCACAGATCGCTGCTATGGGGCCAAGCCCCACCTCGCTGACGGCAATCATCGCCACAGCGAGGGGGTGGAAGATGTAGAGCTCGCCCGATTTTCGCCGTGTGTCGGCATGCGCATTGCGCGCAATGTTGAAAGCCCGGAAGATGCTGAGCTCCTCTTCGGTGCTCAGCATCTGTGTCGCACGGCAGGCGGCAATCAGTTCGTCATATTTCTGTTGGACCTGTTGGTCCTCCGTCATTTGCTCGGTACTCATTATTCCTCGTTTTTCTCGTGCAGCGCGAGACGTATCTGCGACTCGAGCTCTTCGCTGAGCTCGGGGTTGTCGCGCAGCAGGGCTTTGACACCTTCACGGCCTTGTGCCAGCTTGGTCTCGCCGTAGCTGAACCATGAACCGCTCTTCTTGATGATGCCTGTCTCGACACCGAGGTCGATGATTTCGCCCAGCTTGGAGATGCCTTCGCCGAACATGAGGTCGAACTCGCAGACGCGGAAGGGAGGTGCTACCTTGTTCTTCACTACTTTGACTTTCACACGGTTGCCGATGTTCTGGTCGCCGTCCTTTATGGCTTGGATGCGACGGATGTCGAGGCGTACCGAGGCATAGAACTTCAGTGCGTTGCCGCCTGTGGTGGTCTCGGGGTTGCCGAACATGATGCCGATCTTCTCGCGTAGCGGGTTGATGAAGATGCAGCAGCATCCGGTCTTGCTGATGGTCGAGGTCATCTTGCGCAGGGCCTGCGACATGAGGCGGGCGTGGAGACCTACCTTCGAGTCGCCCATCTCGCCGTCGATTTCGGCCTTAGGGGTGAGGGCTGCCACAGAGTCGATGACGATGATGTCGATGGCACCGGAGCGTATCAGGTTGTCGGCGATTTCGAGGGCTTGCTCGCCGTTGTCGGGTTGCGAGACGAGGAGGTTGTCGATGTCGACGCCCAGCTTGCGTGCATAGACGGGGTCGAAGGCATGTTCGGCATCGATGAAGGCTGCTATGCCGCCTTTCTTCTGGCTCTCGGCGATGGCATGGATGGCCAGGGTGGTCTTACCTGACGACTCTGGACCGTAGATCTCGATGATTCTTCCCTTGGGGAAACCGCCGATGCCGAGGGCGGTGTCGAGGCTGATGGAGCCTGTCGAGATGGCTTCGTAGGTCTCGTCTGGGCGGTCGCCCAGTTTCATGATGGAGCCTTTGCCGTAGTTCTTCTCAATCTTGTCGAGGGTGCTCTGCAGGATTTTCAGTTTCTCAAGTTTCGATGCGTCGGCATCGTTCATTTCTTTTGCCATGGATAAAGGGTTATGGGTTATAGGTTATAGAATTTTGAATAACGAAGGGGAATGCTACATTGGTTTTATTTTGCGTGCCAGGCGGGCAGCGAGGCTGGGGCAGAACTGCTTGATGTAGGCCATCAGAAGCTCGTAGCGACCCACCATCACTTCGCGTTTCCGCTTATATATCGCTCTGACAATCTTGTCGGCAGCCTGCTGTGGGGTGACGCCACCTGCCTGTCCGGCATCCATCTTGCCGTGCTGGCGTCCGTCCTTTTCGAGGGCATACTTCGAAATGTTGGTCTGCACGCGACCGGGGCAGACGATGGTGACGCGTATGTCCTGGTCGTAGGTCTCGGCCTGGACGGTCTCGAAAAAGCCGTAGAGGGCATGCTTTGCCGACGAGTAGGCGCAGCGTAGCGGGAAACCGAAGCGTCCGGCGATGCTGGTGGTGACGACGAGCTGTCCGCCGCCACGCTCTATCATGCGGGGCAGGATATTCTTGGTCAGCACCACAGGGGCAAAGTAGTCGATGTCCATCACCTTGCGTATGACGCGCATCTCGGTCTCGACGGTGGTGCCGCGCTGGCTGATGCCGGCATTGTTGTAGAAGATGTCGATATGTCCGAAGCGGTTCCAGGCCTGATCGGCTAGGGAGTCTAAGCCATCCGTGTCCGACAGGTCGAAAGGCAGGGCGGCAGCATCAGGCGACCCCAGTTCCTTGCATTTGGCTGCAACGGCCTCCAGCAGGTCGGCTTCCAAGGCGGTGACGATGAGGCGCGCACCCTCCTGTGCGAAGCGGTAGGCCGTTGCCTCCCCGATGCCCGACGAGGCTCCGGTAATCCAGACTACTTTGTTGGCGAATTTTTGCATAGTTTTTTCCTTTTTTCTAGACTGCCTAGACTGCCTAGACTGCCTAGACTGCCTAGATTGCCTAGACTGTCTAGAGCTTCTAGTCAGTCTAGTTCCACCAGCTCTTTAAACCAGGCGGCACGGTCGCTGCCTTCGCCGGTGTTGAGCAGCACTGTGTCGCCGCTCTTTATCAGGCCTCTGTCTACGGCTTGGAAGAATCCGGCGTAGCAGACCATTGAGGCGGGTCCCATCAGCGTCCCTTGTGCTTTCTTCATCTCTTTGCCGTACTGCGGCAGTTCGGCTTCGGCTACACGCAGGAAAGTGCCGCCGCTCCGATGCACCAGCGGCGCCACCAGAGGGTAGTTGCCGGGGTTGGCGGCGGTGAGGATGCCTATGCGGGTCTTGATGTCTTTCTTGGCCTCATACTGTTTCTCCCATCCTTCGGGGAACCCGGCGGCAGTGGCTTTCTCCCAGGCGGTGACCATGGGGTCGCACTCGTCCTGCTGCACGAGGAGCATGCGTGGCAGGGGCTTGTCGCCCTCTATCATGCCGCTGCGTTTCAGGTCGCGGATGCCTTTCTCGAAAGCCAGGGGCGAGGTGCCGCCGGCGACGGACTGCATGTACACTGTGGGCAGCTGTCCCATCTGGCGTAGACACTCGTACGCAAGCAGTCGCTTCGACTCGATGCGGAGCGGGTCGGTGTTGCCTCCACTGATAAGGACCTGGTGCTCTTTGTGATAGGCTGCTGCTTCGGCCTTGGCGTCGCCATAGCCGCCCTTGGAGATGACTACGGGCTGCCCCACCTTGCGGATGGCTTCCACTGTGGCGGGGTCTATGCAGTTGGGTGCGAACTCGGTGAACTTGATGCCGGCTTTGGCCAGGTAGGTCGCAAAGGCCACGCCGGCATTGCCCGTCGAGGCGAGGCAGTACTCCTTCACGCCGTTCTCTTTCAACACGGTGGCCGCCAGGGCGGCACTGATGTCCTTGAACGAGCCGCTGCCCTCGTTCTGGTCGTTGCGGTAGACGTACACCTTGCAGTCGATGCCTTTCTCACGGGCATAGGCTTCGAGGTTGTCCCAGCGTTCCATGGCTATCAGACCTTCGCCGTAGCTGACGATGTCTTCGCGTCTCCCGATAGGCAGGATATCGAAATAATAGTCTTGGTATGAGCTGTTTGCAGGCTTCTCGAAACGGAACGGCTCGCCGCCGGTGTACTCCACCTCGGCATAGCCGCTGCCGCATTCGCACTGCTGGTCTTGCTTAAACCATGTGGCAAAGTCAGCGATGACCTTGCCACATTTCTTGCATCTTAGTTGGTATTTCATAGTGAATTGTGAATTGTGAATTGTGAATTGAAAGCGGTTAATAGTGATGGTTAAGCTTGCGCTAGTTCCATTCACTTGTCACTATTCACAGTTCACTTCTTGATAATATGCATGTCGGGCATGGGCTTGTTGTAGAAGCCGGCGTCGAGTTTCTTCTTGACTTCGCGGAAGACCTCGATGGTGCGGTTGGCCTGCTCCATGGTGTGTGCTGCCGTGGGGATGATGCGGAGCATGATCTGACCCTTGGGAACGACGGGATAGACCACGATGGAGCAGAAGATGCCGTAGTTCTCACGCAGGTCGACGACGACGTTGGTGCCCTGGTTGATGTCGCCCGGGAAGAAGACGGGCGTGATGGGCGACTCGGTGACGCCGGTGTTGAGGCCTTCGGCCTGGAACGACTTCTGCAGGTGGGTCGAGAGCTCCCAAAGCTTCTCGCGGTATTCGGGATGCTGGTTGATAATCTCCAGACGGCGTTTGACGCCCCACACGATGGGCATGGGGAGGCTCTTGGCATAGATCTGCGAACGCATGTTGAAACGCAGGTAGGTGATGATGTCCTCGTCGTTGCAGCCGATGAAGCCGCCGATGATGGCCATGGTCTTGGCGAAAGCGCAGAAGTAGAGGTCAATCTCGTCCTCGCAGTTGAAGTGGGTGTGCGTGCCGCGGCCCTCGGGACCCATGACGCCCATGCCGTGGGCATCGTCGATGAGGATGCGGAAGTTGAACTCTTTCTTCAGGGCCACGATTTTGTCCAAGGCTCCGAGGTCGCCCTCCATGCCGTAGACACCTTCGGTGGCGACAAGGATGCCGCCCCCCTGCTTCTCTGCCAGTGCGGTGGCTTGGGTGAGCTGTTTGCGGAGGCTCTCGATGTCGTTGTGCTGGTATTTGAAACGCTTGGCTCCGGTGACGCGGAAGCCGTCGATGAGGCAGGCATGGGCCTCGCTGTCATAGACGATGACGTCGCGAAGGCTGACGATGGTGTCGAGGATGCTGATCTGGCCTTGGTAGCCGAAGTTGAGCAGGTAACCGTGTTTCTTGTGGGTATACTCGCAGAGCATGGCTTCAACCTCCTCATGCAGGGCGGTGTGGCCGCTCATCATGCGGGCACCCATGGGGTAGGCGAGACCCCAGCGGCGGGCACCCTCCTCGTCGGCGGCACGCACCTCGGGGTTGTTGGCCAGACCCAGATAGTTGTTTAGGCTCCAGTTGAGGACTTTCTTGCCGTTGAAGGTCATCTCGGGTCCGAGCTCACCTTCCAGTTTCGGAAAATAGAAATAACCGTCGGCCAGTTTGCGATACTGTCCCAGCGGACCGCCGGTCGACTCTTTGATGCGTTCGAAAATATCTTTCATGTTATATAATGTTTTGTTTTTTAAATACTAATAGGTGATGAAATGTTGGTTTAGAACAAACAAAAATAATATTTTTTTTACAATTGGTGATTTCAATTTTTATTTTTCAATTTATTCCAGTCGGTCATGCATCCTGCCGCCGCAAAAAGTGCGAGGATACTGATGAACTGTAGTCGGTAGGTGAACCAGAAATGCACATACGAGTGGTTGGCGACAACAATGTACCACAGGTATGGAACCGTGGCTATGAGCAGCAGGAGAAGTGCCGGCTTCCACCCCTCGCGGCGGAAATGGATTGCCATGAGTACTGTCATCACGATGGCTGCCAGCACGATAAGTCTGAATGATAGCATGTCGAGATTGACCGTCAGTGCATCAAACCGTGTGTAGTCGGCGGTGTCGCCCGAGCGTATTGCGATGTTTTCCATCGCATCGGCCCAGATGTTGCTGTCGGTGGTCAGGGTGGCCAGAATCCACTTGCTGCCCCATGTGGCTGCAAAGCCTATGCCCCACACGACTCCCATCTTCAGCATCTCGGTGAGCGACTGCAACAGTTTGCTGCCGTCGTCGCGATGTGCCAGGACCCATACCGTCAGGGGTAGTCCGATGGTCAGCAGGGGTGTCGTCAGCAGGTCGAAGTAGGCTGTCAGCGACCCTATGACAAAACATGACAGCAGAGGGTCTCTTCTCTCGTCAAGCATAACCAACATCCCTGTGAGCGAAAGCACCAATACGGGCACGAACTGTATGGAAAACTGCGTAATGAACAGATATACAAAGCATGCTGCAATGATGAAATAGAATGCTGCCCAGCTTCCGATGCGTTCCTTGATCCTCACCAGTGTGAATAACAGAAGCAGCGATGTGACGATACCGAAGACAAGCCTGATGCTCTCGTACGACCAGATGAGCAGCAGATAACGCATCAGGAAGGTGCTGCCATGCCAATAGCGTCCGTATTTGACATTTTCGGTATGGTGTCCTTCAATCTGCGCCTTCAGCGTTGTTGTCATCTCTTCGCAGTATTTCGCCCTGCTGGGCTGCATCACCGACTCCCAGATGCTGTCGCTGCTGCTGTTCCATACCTGCGATATGATGAGGGCGTCGGTGAAGTTGTCCATCATCGCATGGTGTCCGCTGAATATTGCACGTGGATAGTCGCGGTCAATCTCTTGACGGTCCACGGTCTGCTTGATGTGGCGTTGGACAGGCTTGTCGGGAAGCAGACAGGCCACCACTCCAAAGAGCAGATAGCCGGCTATCAGACAGAAGAATGTTTTGATGAGGCGCATAGTTGTTTTTTCATAGTTTTTCTAGACAGTCTAGATTGTCTAGA
>JAFRZC010000253.1 GCA_017442765.1 Prevotella sp.
AGTTCAAACTGGGCGAGCTTCAAAGCTATGACAAAAGTCTTCTGCTGGCCCTGTGAGCCTTCGCGCTTCATCAGATGGCCGTCGAGCATGATTTCCAGGTCGTCGCGGTGTACGCCGTGCAGCGAGTAACCGATGGCGCGGTCCTTCCAGCGGTCGCGCTGGATGACCTCTAACAAGGGGCCGCGCTGGCAGTGGCTCACGTAGCTGAGCGACACCTGCTCGTGACCTCCCGATATGCGCTGGTAGTACTGCTGGAACAGGGGTGTCAGCTCCTCCGTGAAAGCCGCTCTGCGGTGGTAGATGTCCTCGCCTGCCGCTGCCATCTGTTCCTCCCAGATGCTCATGATGTCGGGGTCGGGGTCCTCGTCCTGCTTCAGCAGGGTGTTGCGCTGTTGTAGTGCCTTGTTGTAGCGTGTCAGGGCGTCCATGTATTGATGGTCTATCTGTGCTATGACCACGTCCATCAGCCGTCGCCGCTCCTCGCTGCCCCCTTCTATTAAATAGGTGTCGGCAGGCGAGATCATCACAATGGGTATCAGCCCTATGTGTTCCGACAGCCGCTTGTACTCCTTCTTGTTGCGCTTGAAGTGCTTCTTGGTGCCCCGCTTCATGCCGCAGTAGATGGTCAGATTGTCGGCATAGAAGCCTTCTATCACCATGAAGTCCTGGCCGTGATGTATAACCTGCGAGTCGACGGGGTTGGACGCCGAGTGGCAGAACGAGAGGTAGTAGACCGCATCGAGCACGTTGGTCTTGCCGGCTCCGTTGTGGCCGATGAAGCAGTTCATCTTGGGCGACAGTTCCAAGGTGGCCTCTTCTATGTTCTTGTAGTTGATGAGCGACAGCTTTTCGAGAATCATGGTGCAAAGATGATACAAATTTGATCGGGGAGACAGATATGGCACGGATTTGCTCTAACTGTTAGACAGTACCTTATACCGGCGCTGGAGCGCTACCAATACGCTGCGCTCGGCCAGAGGGTTCAGACCGCGGAATGTTGTGCGGCGCTTCAACTCCGACAACGGCATTTCCAGAAGCAGCTTGGCGATGCATTCGTCGGCAAACGAGTTTGACACAACGTTGACGCCCGTGAAGTCGAGGACAACCTTTTCGTCGCCGTTGATTAGCGGCAAAAGCTTCTCACGGAGTTTCTTCCCCATGTCGCGCGTTCCGAAATCCGTACCGTATTCAATGAACTTAAATTCTACCATAGCGATTCCAATTCTCCTGTTTCAACAAATGCCTCGTTATACTCTTCAGCGGCATCGGCCCGATGATCCACGATTTGGTTGGGGTCAATCTCTTCGCCCGTACCAATTTCCATATAGATGAGCGTGCCCTGCCAGAAACCATTCTCGACGACCGAGGTACTACCGTCTTTGATAATCAGTTTGTGACTTCCCGAATGTAGGATGAACTCCTTGCCAATGCTGTTGACGAGCCTTGACGTGGTGTAAAGCCCGAATCCCATGCCCTTGCCGTCGGTGACGGTGTCCTTCAGGCATAGTCTCAGTGCTTCGGCCTCGGTGATGTTCCTGTATTTTTCGCTCTCAGCAAGCGACGCCCTGATGCCCATCCCGTCGTCGGCAATCAGGATGCGCAGCGCCTTACACTTATTGTCGTAGTGCGTCATGGCCGTGCCCAGTGGCTTGCCGGAATGGATGTGCACGTTGTCCATCATCTCGTACAGACAGTAGCTCAACGCCTGTAGCACACTAACCTCGATTTCAAGGTGAGAGGTCATGGCGTTGACCACATCACGATAGACCGCATTCAACGTCTGAGCGTCGAACACGTCTATTGAGACATCTGCCGTTCTCTTGAAATATTTATCCAGAATGAATGCTACATCCATAACGTTCGCCTTTTTGTGTGCAAAATTACAACTTTTTCCCAAACCGCGCAAGATTTGCCCGAAAAAGTTTCGAAGAGCCGGGGCAATCGCGTTGTCTTGGTTCCTAAAGTAGAGAGGTAAGTACGATGATAATTGTAAAATTGGGGGTGCTTGCATTTCTTTGTAACAAAAAAAAGTTAAAATAAGTATAATTGTCAATTGCCAATTATCAATTGTCAATTTAAAGCAGTATCTTTGCACCCGCAAAAAGTATGGCATTCAAAAAAACAACAAAAATAATGGCAAAACAAAACAATCAGACGAGCGCACAGACTCCCGTAGAGGAGACGCTCAACAAGCATGAGGCATTCTTCCTCAAGTATCAGAAACAGATTATCGGCGCCGTCGTGGCTTTCGTGGTCATCGTGGCCGGTTGCATCCTGTATCACAACTACGTGACGGTTCCCAATACCCAGAAAGCCAACACCACGCTGGCCAAGGGTCAGGAGTACTTCGCCAGCGAGCAGTTCGACAAGGCACTCAACGGCGACAGCACTGGTTTCGTGGGCTTTGCCAAGCTGGCTTCCGAGTTAGGTGGCGATGCCGGTAACCTGGCCAACCTCTATGCCGGACTCTGCTACGCCCAGATGGAGAAGTGGCAGGAGGCCATCAGCTTCATCGAGAAGTTCGATGCCAAGGACGACCAGATGATTTCTCCCGCTGCCCTCGGCGCATTAGGCAACGCATACGCCCATGTCGACCAGCTCGACAAGGCTGTGGAGACCCTGAAGTAAAATAACAAGTATAGGATTTATTTTTAATGAATTTCCTACTATTTTAGGATTTATTATATTTGCATCTATTTGTTGAAGTATTATAACAACAAC
>JAFRZC010000254.1 GCA_017442765.1 Prevotella sp.
GACCGTAACTTTCACTTCACCCGTAAATCCTTCTTCGCCGTAGGGGCTGACGTAGTCGAGCACAAGCGTCTGGTCGTTCATCTGGCGGGCATCCCACACGCGGGCATTCCATCCACTCTTGCCGCCGTGCAGGCAGTTAGGGCCGTTGTTGATGGCCAGCTGATACTCCTTGCCGTTGAGCTGGAACTTTCCGCGTGCGATACGGTTGCCGTAGCGGCCGATGAGCGTGGATAAGTATGGCTCTGGCGAGTTGATGACATCCTGAATGTTGTCGTGCCCCTGAATGACGTTGGCCAGCCGGCCTTCGCGGTCGGGCACCATAATGGCAACGATAGCACCGCCGTAGTTGGTAATGGCGACTTCGTTGCCAACACTGTTCCTCAAGATGTACAAATCTGTTTGTTTACCGTTTATTGTGGCTTGGAAGTCTTCTTTCTTCAAGCCACTGACTGTGTTTGTCTCTGCTAAGTTCGTCATATTTGTGTATAATTTAAAAGATTTTAGATTGTTGCCTGCAAAGTAACACAAAAAAAATGACAACAGCAAATGAAAACATGAAAAATAATGCACCTCTCACGTTAAAAACAATTAAAAGGGATGGTGGTATGACATAAACCACAGTGCGGAAGCTCGTGTTTCGTCGGAAATTTTCACGAGAATTTAAGGCGAAAGCTTATGTTTCGCATGAAATTCTCACGAGAGTTTTATTGTAGATGTCGGTCTTTCACGAAAAATTCCCTAGGGAATTTGGTCTGAAAGTTGGTCTTTCGCCAGAAATTCCCTAGGGAATTTCTTCCCGAAGGTTGACTTGCAACGGTTTTAATCCTCGTTTTCGAAGCGTCGGGGCTTGCGTTGTGACGGGTCGGGCCCATTTCGCCTGTCTTTTCTGAATCGTTTGTCGCGACGGTCGCCGCGTCGCTTGTCGTCTCTTCCCGCTTTGCGGTCATCACGTCCGTAGGGTTTTCGGCCGTAATCGGCGTTCCTGCCGCTGCGCCGGTCGTCGCGCTCGCCATAGTCGCCTTTGCGTCGGGGGTGCTCCTGTGGGCGCAGATGTCCGCGATAGTCGCGCTCGAAAGAATGGAAGGTGAACGAGCGGATGTCGCCTTCCTCATTTTCCTCTTCTTCGTCAAAGCGGCGTTTGAAGTCGCGGGTTTTCTTAAAACGGCGCATTTCGGCCATGGCTTGTTTTTCTTCTTCGGTTTTTACGATGCCGCCTTCCTCCTTAAATACTTTCATGCGGCCTTCAAACATGGAATACTTGCGGAGTTCGCATTCGAGGCTGCCGTTATATAACGGAATTTTCAGGCTGGGCTTCAGGCCGATTTGGTCGAAACACTCGTCGCGATAGCTGAGAATCCATGCGGTGTTACCCCCGAAGGCGTGTTTCAGACGTTCGCCTATCATCTTGTAGGTGGCGAGCAGGTCGGGTGTTGAGATGCGTTGGCCGTAAGGCGGATTAGTGACGATGATGGCCGGCTGCTCAGGTTTTTGAAAGTCCTTGAAGTCTTGCAGACGTATGGTGATGTCTTTTACCAGACTTGCGCCACGCACGTTTTTGTTGGCTTTCTGCACGGCCTTGGGGTCGTTGTCGTAGCCATAGACGTGGTGCTCGAATGGACGTTCGCGCGAGTCGTCGTTGTAGATGGTGTCGAGCAGGTCGGCATCGAAGTCGGGCCATTTCTCAAAGGCAAATTCCTTGCGGAAGATGCCCGGGGCGATGTTGTGCGCGATGAGGGCGGCTTCGACGAGGAATGTGCCTGAGCCGCAGAAGGGGTCGATGAAATCGGTCTCGCCCTGCCATCCGGTCATGAGGATGATGCCTGCGGCAAGCACTTCGTTGAGCGGTGCCTCCACGTTTTCCTGCCGGTAGCCGCGCCGGTGGAGCGACTCGCCCGAGGAGTCGAGCGAGAGCGTGGCATCGTCCTCGGCGATATGGATATGCAGGCGAATGTCGGGGTTCGACACACTGACGTTGGGGCGTGTGCCGGATTTCTCGCGGAACTGGTCGGCAATGGCATCCTTCACCTTGTAGGTGACAAAGCGCGAGTTGCGAAATTCATCGGAATAGACCACGGAATCGACTGAGAAGGTCTTGCCCGGTAGGATGTATTGACTCCAGTCTATCTGCTTCACCTCATCGTACATTTCTTCTGCTGAGCGGGCATGGAAGTGCGCAATGGGCTTGAGTATGCGGATGGCCGTGCGCAGCTGGAGATTGGCGCGGTACATCATTCCCTTGTCGCCCGTGAAGCTGACTACCCGCCGGCCGGGTTTGATGTTGTGGGCGCCAATTCCGGCCAGTTCGTCGGCCAGCACCTGCTCAAGTCCCATGAATGTTTTGGCGATGAGTTCAAATTCCTGTTCCATTGATGTATTCTTCTTCTATACTATTGACTTGTTCTTTCTTGAATTTCTTGGTGTTCGGCTTCATATCCTTCGTCACCCATGCGTTGGCGCCGATGACACAGCCCTCGCCGATGGTGATGCGCCCGAGAATGGTGGCATTGGCATAGACGATGACGTTGTCCTCGAGAATCGGATGGCGCGGTATGCCCTTGATGGGGTTGCCCTGCTCGTCGAGCGGGAAGCTCTTTGCTCCGAGGGTGACACCCTGATAGAGCTTGACGTTATTGCCGATGATGCAGGTGGCACCGATGACGACACCCGTGCCGTGGTCGATGGTGAAATGGTGGCCGATGGTTGCCGCAGGATGAATGTCGATGCCGGTCTCGGAGTGAGCAAGCTCGGTTATCATTCTCGGCAGGAGAGGGATGCCCATCTTGTGAAGCTCATGGGCGAAGCGATAATTGGTAAGAGCCTTGATGACAGGGTAGCAGGCGATAATCTCACCATAGTTGTCGGCGGCCGGGTCGCCGTTGTATGCCGCCTCGACATCGGTGGCGAGTGTGTGGCGGATTTGTGGCAGCCGGTCGAGGGCGTCGGCGGCGAGATGCCGTGCTCGTTTCTTCAACTCCGCACTTTGGTGGCAGCTGCAGTTTTCGTCGGCATTGCCGAAACACAGACTTGCCAGAATCTGGTCGGTAAGCCGGTGGTGCAGGCGTTCAAGGTTCACGCCGATGTGGTAGCCCACGGTGCCGAGGTGCACGGTGGAGCGGCCATAGTAGCCGGGGAAAAGAATTGCGCGGAGCAGTTCGATAATCTCTTCGAGTGCTGTGCCTGAGGGGAGCGGATTGCCGTCGCGATGCTGGTAGAAGAGTCCGCGCAGCGAATTCTTGTCGCTGAGTTGCTCTACTGTTGCCGTGAGTCTTGCAGTTCGTTTCTGTTCGCCCATACTTGTTTCTCAGTAAATTTCGGCGCGAAGTTACGAAAAAATGTTGAACGGTGCAACTTTTTCCTTTCCTGATACGTCTAAAAAGGTGTAAAAATGTCAGAAAAGATGAAAAAGGTAACTTTAGTTTTTTTGTTTTCCGCGTGTTTGCTTGCCTTGATGTCGTGCAAAAAAGTCAGTGTCCGTACTGGAAATACAAACGATAAGGGCAAGGTGTGGCGGGAGTGTGTGGTTTCTTCGTTCGAGCGTGTCAATGTCGATGCGGCCTGCAACATCGAGTTCATTCAGAGTGACACGACGAGAGTATTGCTCAAAGGCAGGCAGCGCGACATCGACCGTGTGAAGTTATGGACTGAGAATGAAACGCTCCATGTCTGCCACAAGGCAGTTTCCTGGAAAAAAGACTTTGGCGGCTACAAGCCGGTGAAGGTCTATGTGTATTCGCCCGACCTCATCGGCCTGACGATGGAGTCGGCCTCGAATGTTGACGTGAAAGGACTGCTCGATACCGACACACTGAATGTCAGGATGAATGGCGCGGGCAATCTGGAGTTCGACAAGGTGGTGTGCGACAGACTGACCTTGCAGTTAGGGGGTGCGGGCAATGCCGATATAGATAAGCTGACGGCGCAAAGTTCGGACATTATCCTGAAAGGAGTCGGCAACATTGACGTGGGTTTTGTGAACAGTGGCTCGGCCAGATGCTCCGTCCTCGGCGTAGGAAATATCGAGCTCGAGGGAACGCTGCGCAGACTGTACAAAAAGATTTACGGAGCCGGGCATATTGACACCGGCAAATTAAAAGTGGAGGAAGTGTTGTAAATGGAAACGTCATCCGATTTTGAGCAGTATTGGCGGGAGCATCGAGAGGAAGTGCTCAGCCAGAGCGAGGAATACCGGCGTGCATCGGAAAACTTCAAGATGAAGTCTGGTGCCGACTGGCTGTTGTTTGCCATCCCCGTAGTGGCAGGTGTGATATCTTTCGACTATATACCCTTCGAACGCGAACTGCTGAAATGGCTTTGCTGTGCGGTAGCGACGGTTATTTGCTTTGTCGTCTGCGTCTGGATAAAGTCAATAATCGCAGGAGGCCCTTCACCCGGGGAAATCGAGCAGAAGCTGAAGGCGGAGCATAGAGAGAGAATATCACGTAGATGATGACGGGTGCGCCGACCAGTGGCGTGACGGCATTGATGGGGATGATGCCCTTTTCGCCTGGCACGATGCAGATGAGGTTGCACGCCAGGGCAACGGCACTTCCCATGAGCATGGTGAGCGGAAGCAGCCGACGGTGATTCTCTGTTCCGGTCATGAGCCTTGTGATATGGGGGACAGCCAGACCGATAAAGGCTATGGGGCCGCAGAAGGCTGTGCTCACTGCGGTGAGAAGGCCCGTGACGAGAAGCAATATGTGTCGCACACGCAGCGTGTTGATGCCCAGATTCTCAGCATATTGCTCGCCCAGGAGCAGAGCGTTCAGAGGTTTCACCAAGAGCAGCGCAGCGGCAAGTCCCGCCACGACGGATACCGAAAAGTAGGGTATCTGTTCCATCGGAACACCGCTGAAATTTCCCATTCCCCAAACCATATATGACCTTACGCCTTCCTCTGTGGCCGAGAAATTGAGCAGTGCGATGGCCGATGAGCTGAGGTAGCCCACCATGATGCCGACGATGAGCAGCATCACGTTGTTCCTGACGATAGTAGAACACAGCAGGATGATGGCCGTGATGGCCATGGCTCCGGCGAAAGCGGCCAGGAGGATGGCCAGAAAACCGCTCACCGTCATGGCACCGGCTGTAATCGTGCTTTCTGTGGCCAGCATGACGACGGCCACGCCCAGCCCGGCTCCGTTGGTGATGCCGAAGATCGACGGCCCGGCGAGCGGGTTGCGGAACGCGGTCTGGAGCATCAGTCCGCTTGTCGATAAGGCTGCGCCGCACAATAAGGCCGTGAGCATCTGTGGCAGGCGGCTTTCCATGACGATGAAGCGCCAGCTATCCTGACCGGCCGGTTTGCCGAGGAGGATAGCCAGCACGTCGCTGGCCGGAATGTCGGCCGAACCCACGAGCAGGTTCGCCGCAGCCAGCACGATGATGCCAACGGTAATTGCCCAAAAATGCTTCATATCATTATCAGGTCGCTCATGATGTTGTCGCTGACGAAGATGCCCTTCCTTGTCAGGTGCAGCCGGTTCGCGTCGATGCGGAGTACTCCACGCTTTATGTGTGGCCTGGCATTGTCGAGCAGATAGTGTCTGTGACGTTCGTCAACCTCGGAAAGGTTAATACCCTCTCTTGTGCGTAATGCCGTGACAACCATGTCGTTGTAGCGTGTATCTTCATTCAGAACTTCTTTCTCCTCAGGTAGATCTTCGTTCTCTATCGCCGCGATGTAGGTCCTGACGTCAGCCACGTTCCATGAGCGTTTCTCGCCGTCGTATGAGTGGGCTGCTGCCCCGATGCCCACATAAGGCGTGCCGTTCCAATAGATGGAGTTGTGCCGCGAGCGGAAGCCCGGGCGGGCGAAGTTACTGATTTCGTAGTGTTCAAAGCCAGCCTTGTCCATTCGTTCCATCAGCCATTCATACATTCTGCGCCACACCTCCTCGTCAATCGGCTCCGTCTTGTTCTTCTTCATCTCGCGGTAGAGCGGCGTGCCCTCCTCGATGGCGAGGCTATAGGCAGAAACGTGTTGGACGTCGAGCAGCAAGGCCTTTTCCACATCATCCTTCCACTCGTCCAGCGTCTGGTCGGGAAATCCCAGCATGAGGTCGATGCTCACGTTGTCGATATCTACGTCGTGCAGCAGCTCCACCGCCTTGCGTGCCTGGCTTGCAGTGTGTCGCCGATGCAGTCGGCGCAGTCGGTTGTCGTCGAAAGTCTGGATGCCCATCGACACGCGATTCACCGGCAGGCGGCGCAGGGTTGCGGCCAGAGTCTTGTCCACGTCGTCGGGGTTCACCTCCATCGTCACCTCAAGCCCACCCCCAGCCCTTCCCCAAGGGAGGGGAGCAGGGGATGAGGGATGAGGGTTCCCGTTATCATTAATGGCGTCGAACAGCTGCTCCAGCAATGCTGGTGGTAGTTGCGAGGGCGTGCCGCCACCCAGATAGACCGTCTGCCATGCCCGATTGCCATCGCGCAGCATCAGTTCGCGGCACAGCGCAGCCACGTATCGTGCTTTCCACTCAGCCCCGAGTGTCGTGGAGTAAAAGCCGCAGTAGGAGCAGCGGCTCGCGCAAAACGGAATATGAACATATAATCCTGACATCATCCGGATGCAAAGTTACGGAAAAAAACGAGTAAGTGAAAAGAAAAAGAAAGTATTTATTCTTTCGATCATGAGAATTTTATAAAATCAATGAGGGAAAAGCAATTCTCGTGCTGTTTAAAATTTAATAGATATTGTCTGTCTCGTGTCTCAGTTCAAGGCTCTTTAAAAAAAGCCGAAATTTTGGTGGGGGAGTGAAATGGATGTGTTAAAATGCGGGTTTGGGCGGTCGCGATTTTAACACGCGTAAGCGCACGAAATGAGGTTAGTGGGATTGGTGCCCGCAGGGAGGAAGATAGTCGATTGTAGCGAGGTTTTTGTAAAACGCTGTCAGACAAAGGGTTAACTCGGAACACTTTAGCCCCATAAATTTGGAGGATGGGGGTATTGCTTGCGAAAGATATATGTTTCACTTCTGAAAGCTAAGCTTTCGGGTGGTGAAAGCTTAGCTTTTGGAGTGCAAAAGACGGTCTTTTGGAAGGTGAACCATATATGTTTCGCATTTGAAGGGAAGTGAAAGGGGAGTGAATGTGGAGTTAAAGGGGAGTTGAGGGGACGATAGAGCCCCTCAACCCCCTAATTTAGGGGGCTAAATGAAATGTTAAATCGGGAATGGCGTTTTAACATTTCCGACACTGAGAGATATATGTTTCGGCAATAAGATTAAGATTTTTTTACAATATTTCCTCTCGGCTTCCCAACGAATCCTTCCCCAGACCCACCAGCAGACGCACCAGCAGAGTCACCCAGCAGACCCACCCCCTGCCCCTCCCTAAAAAGGAGGGGAGCATATAGTTTTTCTAATCGAATAGCCGAAAAGAGAACATTCTGCTCTCCTCCTTTTTAGGGAGGGGCAGGGGGTGGGTCTGCTGGGTGGGTCTGCGGATGGCTCTGTGGTCTTTGCTCGGCTGCGCGAGAAGCTATCAGGGACGACCTCCCACCCCCTAAGTTAGGGGGCAGGGGCTATGGTTACTTTTTTGCCGTTGTGGATGTAGACACCTGCCTTCTTGGGCTTGTGCGGCAGCTTGAATCCTTGCAGCGAGTACCAGTTGTTGTCGTCGTCATCGCCAGCGTAGCCCTCGACGGTGGTAATGGCTGTTGCGTCGAGGTCGATCACGTATGGGTTTTCCAATGTGCCGTAGATGGCATCGCTGGCGAAGGAGAGGCTGGTGGCGGCGTACTCCTCGCCTTCGACGCTGACGCGTATCTCGACGCGGTTGTCGATGTCGTCGGCCGACGAGCCGAGGATGGTGAGGAAGTAGTAACCATTGTCACATTCGGTGGCTCCGCGGCACTCTCCGTTGACAAAAGCACCGATCTCGGCATTTTCGATCAATGTGCCATCCATCTTGACCACGGCAATGATGTTCATGTTGTCGGGATAGAGGTGGTTGTCGACGGGGTTATAGTGCACGGTGCGCTGGCTTTCGTCAGCAGCTCTGAGGGCCATCGCCTTGTTGTGAGAGCCGAGGCTAGTGTTTGACGTGAACGGATAGTGGAAGGTCTTCACGCCGGGTGCCTTGGAGTTGTAGATATAGCCCATGCCAGGGATGATGCTCTGCAGGGTGCCTTCCCATCGGCCGTCGCCTCTGTAGGTGGCAAAGGCGGTTCGGGTCTTCACCACGTCGCCTGCCTCGGGATTGAGGTCGGCAAAGGCATCCTTCAGCGACATGACATTGGCGGAGAGCGGTCCTATCCAGTTCCAGCCAGAGTGTATGGTTGCCTCGGTATTTCTGACGTTGATGAGCGAGCCCACCAGGTCGTAGTTCACCTTGGCAGATACCTGCACCTTATACATGTTTCCGGGGGTGATTTCTTTCAGGCTTCCGAGCACCGAAGCATCACTGGTCTTGACAGAGGCAATGGCATCGTGGCTCTTGATGTTCTGGAACTTCTTGCGGTCGGCTGTCGTCTTGGGCAGCACGTCGCTGATAGCGGTCGATGTGGGTTGCACGTAGATCGACATCCACGACCATCCGGCAGGCAGGGTGATGGTTTGCTGCAACAGGTCGCTCGTAGCAAATACCACCGGTGTGTCGTAAGATCCGTAGATGGCATCGGGCGCATAGCGGACGATGGTCGACGGCTCTTTGCCGGGCAGCGTCACGTTGACGATGGGGTAGGTGCTGCCTGTGGAAGCGTCGTACATTTTGAATGTCAGGTCGCGCACGCCGTCGCTGAGCTCTGTGGCCGATGCGCCGTAGACAATCATGTTGACGTAGAACGCATCGCGCGTGCTCACATATTCGGGCGATGCCACGCCACGGCAGACCCCCATGTCGTCGAATGCGGCAATCTTCGAGTCGGTGAACTCGCTGATTTTGTCATCGATGTAGATTTGTCCGGTCATGAGCATGTTGCTCTCGTAGAGGTCGGGGTTGACGTTCCAGTCGGGTTCTTCGCCCATGACGGTGAGGTTGATCTGCATCACGCGGCGTATGCCGAGGCGGTCGGTGAGGTAGACATATTCGGTGTAGCGGCCTACGGGTACGTCTGTGCCGATGGTGAACGTCACCGCAGCCATGTCGCCGTCGATGGTGCCCACGGGTTTGTCTACGGTGATCCACGATGGCAGTCCGCTGATTTCGTAGCTTTGCGGAGAGCCCGTGGTGTTGTAGATGATCTCCGTCCAATTGATAACGTCGTTCCAGGGCTTCGAGATGTCGGTGTCGAACAGGGTGAATTCTCTCCATTTCACGGCGGCAAAGTCGGTGTGGAATGTCCACGACACGGTTTCAGAGTTGTTGCCGTGCTCGTCCTTGATATAGTTGACGGTAGCAACAAAGTCGTTGTTGTCCATCAGCGGCAGGGCGCTGTCGGGGAAGGAGAAATAGATCTCGTCGGCCGAAGCGGTGAAGTTGAATTGTGAATCGTCGAGCCTCATCTTCGTCGAGCCGGGCTTCAGCGCCGGAGCATTCACGCTCTGTTCAGCCGTTCCTTCCATCTTCAGCCGTGAGTCTTTCTCGCCGAAGTTAGCGGTCGAGAACTCGGTGACTACGGTGCCTTGCGACGTGCGGTGGATTTCTTCCATGGGGAAGTAGCCCACCAGTCCGGGATAGCCTGCCGTCATGCGTTCATACATGCGGTTGCCGATGAGCTTGCCGTCGAGCGCAGCGTTCCAGATGCGAATCTCGTCGACGTCGCCCTTGAAGCGGTTGGTGCTGCCATAGGTCGGTGTCAGTTCACCGCCCACCATCAGGTAGCGCGAGCTGATGCCTGGAACAGCCGTTTCGGACAGCACCTTCACAGCCTCGCCGTCGACGTAGGCGATGGCACTCGTCCCGCGTCTGACGTTGAAGGCCAGATGGTGCCAGTTGCCGTCAAGATAGTATTTTTCGGTGAGCAGGATGTCGTTCTTGACAATGCGCTCTTCCGTCAGTTCGGAGACACCGTCCTGGAGCACCTTCTCGTGAGTAATGAGCTTCAGTCTCAGTTGACCGTCATCGAAGCCGATAGCCGTTTCCTGCTCGGATGTTATGTGCTTATAAATGTACTGATATCGGTTCTCGTTATCGTCCCCGTTCCCGTTGTCGATAAGGATGGAGTCGGCCTTCTCGGTAGTCTTCACCGTGCCGTTCATCACCGAGAGCAAAGTTGCTTGTCCGGTATTGTCGGCGTCGTTACCGCGGAACCACATTTCGTAAGCATAGTTGTCTGTCTTGGCAGGGTTGAAGGTGGTAATGTCGATCTTCAGCGCACCGTCTTCTTCGCCTGAGAGTCGGGTCGCACGGTTCTCGTTGTTGATGTACCAGCTTTCCGATGGCATACGCATGTGGCGCGAGCGGGCGATGTCGGTAATCTGCGTGCCGTGACCTTCAGTCATGTCCCAGTAGCCCACCAGTCCGGGCGTATAGGCAGCACGCGACATGGTGCGCGTCTCGTAGAGTTGCTTGGCCGTCACGTCAGAGTTCCATACCGATAGCTCTGCCACCATGCCCTGCATGCCGTCGCCGCCAATGCTCAGCTTGCCATGACCGTCCAGGTCCTTTGCCGGCATGTTCTGTCCGATGTAGTTGGGTTCTTTGTCCTCTGACGTGGCATAGAGCATGGTGATGCGGTTCTCCGGGTCGGTATCCGACTTGCGTTTGTAGTTCAGTGCCATGTACAACCATTTGTTGGCAGGCAGCTGCACGCCGGTGTCGTAGACATCGTCGTCGTCGCCTACGCGAGCCTGCAGCATACCGTCGTCGTGGGTGGAGAGCGACAGCAGGTTGTTGTCGGTGCCCAGACTGATGATGGTGCCGTCGCCCTGCCGGAAGAACCACATGTCGAAGGCGTAGTCGGTGTTCGTCAGGTTGTAGAGCGCATCGGTGCCTATGCGGTCGCCGTTCAGCTGCACGGCAACATCGGGATATTTGCTTTCACCAAACACCACATTGTTCATGCCGCCCTCAATGCGGAAGTTGTCGCTCTTGCTCAGGGCGTTGCCGTTGAGCACCTCGTTGAAGCGCAGGTGCATATTGTTGCGGTTGGTGTAGGTCAGCTGTCCGTTCTCC